>CAZSVE010000004.1:0-67109 GCA_964610175.1 uncultured Thiotrichales bacterium | reverse complement strand
CGCTGACATGTCCTCCATGCGATGGAATTTTGGTTCCGGCTTTGCCGGGTTAGGGGCGGGGGGCGAAGGCTGGATCGAAAAGATCCCCAAGTTGAAGCTTGGGAACCAGCGGGCAGTGAGCTTCGAAGAATCAGCGGATACTCGATGTCGGTTGTCACTTCGACCAAAGGGAGAAATCTTGTTCGCTGAATTTACCCCGGAAAGGCAGCGCAAAGGGGAGCCCCCCTTTTCCGTCGTCTGGTGGCGTCTATGGGCGGGGCCCCAAAGGGCCAAAGAGATGGATGTCCTGGGTCATCGTCAGCACCGAGATGGCTGGCGTGGCGCTGTTTTCCCCAGGATAATCCGGGATCTCGGCGGCAAGGGTTACCTTGGCCGAAGCCGGGGCCGAGGTCGAGTCCGAAGTTGGAATTGGCGTCGGAGTCGAAGTCGAGACCAGGGTCGGGGCCGCAACCGAAGTGGAGGCCGAAATTGCCGAGGCCTGGACCGTGGCTGCGCGTTTTGCGCCCGATTGTATGAACCTTCTCCAGGCATCGGGGTCCATTTCCACGGCGCCCTGTTGCAGCGCCCATTCTCGGAACCCCTCGGGAGGGGATTGGATGCGACGGATATTGGCGCCCTCGATGGAGGCGATATATTCCCAATGGCTCATCCCGGAGAGATCGGCGCCCCAGAGATCGGCATTCGAAAGGTCCGCTCCATAAAACCTCGCGCCGGACAGGTTAGCCGCATCCAGGATGGCGCCGGTAAGGTTTGCCCGCCAAAAGTCGGCACCGGAGAGGTTGGCCCCGGAAAGTAAGGCCCCGGAGAGGTTGGCGGCATAGAACTCGGCGCGGGAAAGGTCCGCCCCTCCCTCGAGATTGACCCCGGAAAGGTTGGAGCGCCATAGTCTCGCCCCCACGAGGTTTGCTTCCTGGAGATGGGCCCCGGAGAGGTTGGCCTTGTAAAGGATGGCATCGGAAAAGTTGGCCTTCCCCAGATTTGCCTCGGAGAGGTTTACTTCGGCGAGGTTTACCCCGGAGAGATTGTCCCGCCAGGATTCGATGATCTCCTGCGTCCATCCCAATATTTCGCGGTTTTCTTCCCGGTAAAGGAATGAGGCGAGGAGAAAGTGCTCTTCGAAGGGATAGAACAGGCTGGGTTGCAGCGGCGTTCTGATCTTCTGAATGCGGGGAATCTGCGCGAATAGTTTCTTGAAGGCCCTTTGGTTGTCGGTAGAGAGTTGTGCGGCCACGGCGCTCAGCCGGTTCTCGGCCCTGTCGAGGGCGGTTTCGTAGTTGGAGGAGGCGATGCCGAAGAGAGCGGCATAAATGCCGAATACCCACAGGAAAAGCGAGGGCGATCGCTCGTGATCGGGGTGGTTGACCTTTTCGAAGCGGGCCATTTCCCATACATGCTTGAGCCCGGAGTAATCCCAGAATATTTTCAGGATCCGGTAACAAAGCCGAAGGAGTTGCATGGGGTGGAGTTTTTTCATCATGGTTGCACTGGCCTCGGTGGGATGTTTCCTCCGGATACCCGCGATATGGATCTCCCTCCTGATTCGCGCGGCGGGTACGGGCCCGATGCCGATGTTCATTTTGACCCATGCGGGCTAAAGGTGAAAGAGAGAGACACCGAGGCCCAGCCGTGACGAAAGGTGCCGCGCACGGCGATGCCCGATTCCCCGGGCCCTATTTCGTGCCATTTTGCCTCGAGAAGAGGCTTCGAGTATAAAAAGGCACGATTTGGCGGTAACATCCCGCGTTTCGATATCGTTATCATTTCGGTTGCCACGACCCCGCCCACAGGATCCAAGGGGTATGGGAATCTCGCATCGAGGCAACCGACTTTTCCATGAGGATTTCAATTCGTGTTCGAGCTCGTAAAGGCCGGCGGCTTTGTCATGCTGCCCATATTGCTCTGTTCGATAGTGGCCACTGCCATCATTTTGGAACGGTTCTGGAGCCTGCGAAGAAAGCGCATCGTTCCCGATAACCTGGTCGTCGAAGTATGGCAACGGGCAAAACAAGGTAGGATCGATGAGGAACATATCCATTTACTGAGACAGAGTTCCCCACTCGGCAGGATCCTGGCCGCCGGCCTCGATGATCGCCACAGCAGCCGGGAGATCATGAAAGAGAGCATCGAGGAGGCCGGACGCCACGTGGTGCACAGTCTGGAACGCTATCTGAATACCCTCGGAACCATCGCGGCCATCGCGCCGTTATTGGGCCTGCTCGGTACGGTTATCGGCATGATCAAGGTGTTCGCGGTGATAACGGTCCAGGGGATCGGGAATCCGGGGGTGTTGGCGAGCGGGATCTCCGAGGCATTGATTACCACCGCGGCGGGGCTTACCGTGGCAATCCCGACCCTGATATTCTACCGTTACTTCCGAGGTAAAATAGATGGGCTCGTGGTCGACATGGAACAGGAGGCCCTCAAGATGATCGAGGTCCTGGAGGGGATGCGGGGACGGGATCGATATAACAGCGGATTGGTAAAGTGAACCTAAAACCCAACAAAATCCCGGAGGCGCCGGATGTAACCCTGACGCCGCTCATCGATGTGGTCTTTTTGCTGCTGATCTTCTTCATGGTGTCGACCACGTTCGAGCGTAGCTCGGAACTCAGTATCGAATTGCCCGAGGCAACCCCGGAGGCCGAACTCAGCGAGGGAAGGATCATCGAGGTGGCCATCGACGCCCAGGGGTATTACTACATCAACGGGAAACAATTGGTGAACACGCAGTTCGAAACCCTGAAAAAGGCCTTGACGAAACTAAACACCCCGAACTCCCCGCCGCTGATCCTGAGCGCCGACGAGGGTACCCCGTATCAATCCGTGGTGACGCTGATGGATGTGGCGCAGCAACTCGGATTCGCGCGCCTTCGCTTCGCCACGCGCTTGGTGGAAAACCCGAATAAATAGCCATGAACAAATAGCAAGCGAGTATTTTCATCATGACCATTCTCTCCATGAATCCCGCCACCGGTGAGGAGATAAAGCGCTTTCGGAGCCTGGACGAGGCGGAGATCGAAGCGGCCCTGGACCGGACTTCGAGTGCCACCAGGGATTGGGCGGCACAACCGTTCTCGAAGCGGGCGGCATGTTTGCGGAAAGCGGCGAGTATTCTTCGCCGGCGTGCACCGGAATTGGCGCGTCTGATTACCCTGGAAATGGGCAAGCTCCTCTCGGAAGCAACATCCGAGGTGGAAAAATGCGCTCGGGTGTGCGAGTACTACGCGGAGTATGGCGAGGCATTTCTGGCGGACGATCCCATCGATTCGGATGCCGACCGAAGTTTCGTCGCCTATCGACCCCTCGGCGCCGTGCTGGCAATCATGCCCTGGAATTTTCCCTTTTGGCAGGTGTTCCGCTGCGCTGCGCCAGCCCTGATAGCGGGCAACACCATGCTGCTGAAACACGCCCCCAACGTCCCCCAATGCGCCATTGCCCTGGAAGAACTCTGGCTGGATGCCGACTGTCCGCCGGGGGTATTCCAGAACCTGCCCATCTCGCTCGATAAGGTAGAGATGGTCATCGGCAATCCGTACGTGCGCGCGGTCAGTCTTACCGGCAGCGACGTCGCAGGCCGCAAGGTTGCCGCCCAGGCGGGGGCTTATCTGAAGAAGGTCGTCCTGGAACTTGGTGGCTCGGATGCATTCATCGTGCTGGACGATGCCGATCCGGAACGGGCCGCCCAGGTGGCATTGAAATCTCGCTTCCTGAATAGCGGACAGAGCTGCATCGCCGCCAAGCGCTTTATCGTGATGGAGTCCGTCGCGGATGCCTTCCTGGAACGTTTCAAGGCCGGTATTGCAGGATTGCAACCGGGCGATCCCATGGATCCGAAGACGACCCTGGCCCCCATGGCACGCCAGGACCTGCGCGAGGCGCTGCATCTCCAGGTTCGAAACAGCATCGAAAAAGGGGCGATCCCGTCCCTGGGAGGCCACTTTCTGGAAAAACCGGGTTGGTACTACGCACCCACGTTGTTGGATCAGGTCCGCCCGGGGATGCCTGCTTACGAAGAAGAACTCTTCGGCCCAGTGGCTTCCATAATCCGGGTCCCGGACGAATCGGAGGCCCTTGGAGTGGCCAATGACTCTCGTTACGGCCTCGGGGGAAGCGTATGGACCAGGGATATCCAGCGTGGTGAACGCCTGGCACGGGAATTGGCCTGTGGTTGCTCCTTCGTCAACGGCCTCGTAAAAAGCGACCCACGACTTCCCTTCGGGGGCATCAAGGATTCCGGCTACGGGAGAGAACTGTCACTGCCGGGCATCCGCGAATTCGTGAACGCCAAAACGATATGGATCAAATCCAACTAACGAAGCCTCGCCAGGGTTTTCGTCGGAATGATATCGATCCCTAGCGAACGGAGCTTGTGCTCGAACCGACAAGGCACGATTCGGCATCGGTAAGGCAAAATTGGTGCTTGTAAAACTCGGCTCATCAGCAAAGCCGAGCGGGAAATAAAAAAATAACGAACCGACATGTCTTGAAACAACCTCACGCGATAGAATTTTTTCGACACAAAACAGATACTTCGAGAATACCATGGATATCAATATGGATTTAGCAAGTGGAATCGCCGCCTTCGAGGCCAAAGAATTCCGCCGCGCCACACAGCTATTGGCTCCGCTGGCCGAAGATGGAAACCCGGATGCCCAGTTTCGTCTTGCAGTGATGTACCAAAATGGTCTTGGGAACGTCCGCAACGAGGAGATGGCGAAGCAATGGATGCATAAAGCAGCCGAAGCGGGATTTGGGCTTGCCGAACATGGCCTGGGCTTTATGTACCTGGAGGGCGATTGCACGGAAAAGAACGAGGCCGAGGCAGCGAAATGGTTTCGTCGGGCTGGTGAAAAAGGACTGATAGGTTCGATGACGACGCTTGCCAGACTGTACGAAGAAGGTCGAGGCGTGGAAAAGGACCTGGAGGAGGCAAGGCGTTTGTATAAAAAGGCCGGATTCGATGGCTTCCCCGAGGAGGGGTTTTGTTGAAACGTCGGCCCGCATGAAAATTCCGCTCGAATCGATTTGATTATTTCCCGCTTAATCTTCGCAAATGAGTCGAGTTTTACAAAACGCCAATTTTTCTCTACCCGACCCGGCATAGCCGGAAAAGAGTTCTTGCGCTTGGGAACCAGCGGGAAAATCCTTTAGATCGTTTTGTCGAAGATTTTCCAGAGAAGAGCCCAGGCTTTTTCCGAGACTGCACTCGGAAAAAGAGGTTCTCCTCCAGAGAACAACAGAAACCCAAAAGCATCGAATATTAGCAAACGCTGTTGTTACCAACATGTTTGTCTTAACGCCTAGCGAAGCTTGTGCTCGAACCGACAAAGCAGACCTAAGCATCGGTAAAGCAAAATCGGTGCTTTGTAAAATTCGACTTATTTGCGAAGCTAAGCGGGAAATAAACAAATTAGCTAAGCGCCTAATACCAAATCGCGCTTCATCGGCTCAAAGCGAAGCCTCGCCAGGTGGGGCCGTGGCTGCTACGGATAGAGGCGACTCCTGCCGAATCGTGTTCCATCTTCGGGGGCCGGTGCTGGAGATTCCGTGCGTTCGTTTTTGGGTCCCCTACAACGGCGCTTTTGGGTTCGGGATGCCATGAACCACCCGGTTCCGCAAGCCTTGGGGATCCTTTGACGCAGGTCAGTGCACACCACAGGATACGGCGCTATAAACTGGCACGTCCGTGGTTTTGCGCACGCGGCCAAATCGCGCGGTTATTCGTGGCCACTCCTTCAACATGTTTCTACCACTGGGAATATATAATGGGCCTGGGGAATGCCGGTCCCCTTTGCGAAGGTTCATTGAATTCGTTTATTTCCCACTCATCTTCGCAAATAAATCAAGTTTTACAAAACGCTCGCTAGTTTTGCTTTACTACGACCAAATCACGCTTCATCGGTTCGAGGCGAAGCTTCGCTAGACCATGCATTCGAGCACAGATTGAGCTCTGATGAATCCATACATGGTATTTCCCGCTTCGCGGCGCCTTCGAACCGATAAATATCCAACTATCAAGATAAACTTTCATGATTCGAGAGGGTGCCACCCACCTCGACATGCATGAAAACCCCCTTCGAACTCATCAAGATTACACGGTAAAAATCCCATGAATATAGAGAATAATGCCAGCCATGAAGCAATTCCACACACGCATCGCTTCATCAGTCAGATAACTCGTGAAACCTTGGGACTGATTCTGGCCGGAGGGCGCGGCTCGCGGCTCAAACATCTGACCCTGTGGCGTGCCAAACCCGCTGTTCCGTTCGGTGGGAAATTCCGTATCATCGATTTTCCACTTTCCAACTGTATCAATTCCGGGGTACGGCGCATCGGGATACTGACCCAGTACAAATCCCATTCTCTGATTCGCCATGTACACAAGGGGTGGGGGTTCCTCCGAGGTGAGTTTGGGGAATTCGTCGAATTGTTTCCCGCTTCTCAACGCACTACGGAATCCTGGTATGCGGGAACAGCAGATGCCCTATACCAGAATCTCGATCTTATCCGCATCCAAAACCCAAAATATGTATTGATTCTGGCTGGTGACCACATCTACAAGATGGACTACGGGACCATGATCGCCGCCCACGTACAGGAAAAAGCGGATATGACCGTAGGTTGTTTGGAGGTACCACTGGCCGACGCGAGGGAATTCGGCGTGATGACGGTAAATGAGAACAAGCGCGTTATAGAGTTCAACGAGAAGCCCGCCAATCCGCAGCCGGTGCCGGGGCACACCGATATCGCCCTCGCCTCCATGGGGATCTATGTATTCGATACCGAGTTCCTGTACGAGCAGCTCATCCGAGATGCGGATTCGGAGACATCCAGTCATGATTTCGGCAAGGACATCATTCCTTCCGTTATTTCCGACAGTAATGTCATTGCTTATCCGTTCCGTGATCCTTCCACCGGAAAACAGGCGTACTGGCGCGATGTGGGGACGGTGGATGCCTTTTGGGAAACCAATATGGAACTCATCAGCGTCAATCCGGAACTCAACCTCTATGACAAGATATGGCCCATCTGGACCTATCAGGAGCAACAGCCACCTGCCAAGTTCGTGTTCGACGACGACACTCGCCGGGGCATGGCCGCGGATTCCATGGTATCTGGTGGTTGCGTGATCTCTGGCGCAACCCTGCGCCGTTCATTATTGTTCTCCGCGGTCAGGGTCAATTCCTTCGCGGAACTCGAGGATGCCGTTGTGCTACCAGAGGCCGACATCGGTCGCAACTGCCGAATCAAAAAAGTGGTGATCGACAGGGGTTGTCGAATCCCCGAGGGCACTGTGATCGGGGAAGATCCCGTGCTTGATGCCGAACGCTTCTATCGGACGGATAAAGGTGTTGTATTGGTTACCCCGGAGATGCTGGGGCAGAACATTCATATCCATCGGAATGCCGATGATGATACCGTCAAGATCGATTAGCAGGATGGTGGAAATGTAAGCATCCACCTGGTGGGCGACACTGTGTGTTGCCACTTTAGTAATGGGCCAATGTCATCGAAGAATGGGCCATTCGAAATGAGAGATTCGGAGAATCATATTTAGAAATCGGAAGAACAAAGATCCCGAAAAAATCGGTGCATGTGCCAAGGCCCACCCTGCTCCAGTCTTGGCGCGAAGCGCTAACATGCTTCTCATTCCAATCCTTCAGTAAGAAAGCCAAAGAGCATCCAGGAAGCTCGATATTTTCCAATAGGGGCGCTGTCCCTTGTGGGAAATATCTCTTCGATGATCGTTCCGGGCGATGCTGAAAACACAAAAAACCCGCGTTTCGAAGTTTCGACTCGCGGGTTTTTATCTTTTCCTATCTCTTGTCTGTTTCGTCGTACCGCCGCACCGTCGACCCATGCCTCGATAACTCGATCCGGTTATGAGAGCCCTCACCTCTCGAACGCCTCGATGAGCTGTTTTGCGGCGCTCGTGGGTGGCATTTCCCCGCTGATCACATCCTGCTCGATGCGGCTTTGTAATGCCTTCACCCCGGCATGTTGATAGAAGCTATTCTGTAAATACTCCTCTACCATGGCATAGACCCATTCCAGGATCTGTGTGCGTCGCCGTTTCTCCAGGATTCCGGCGCCAAGGGTCTGGTTTCGAAACGCCTCCACCACCGACCAAAGATTATCGATGCCCTCACCCGTGGTAGCGGAGCAGATGTATGCGCGCGTCTCCCATCCCTCGGTAGCCGGAGCCAGATAGGTAAGGGCACGATTGTATTCCAGCTTGGCGGCGAGTGCCCGTGGCTTGTTACCACCGTCGGCCTTGTTGATGACCAGGGCATCGGCAAGTTCCATGATGCCTTTTTTGATTCCCTGTAATTCATCCCCAGCACCAGCCAACATCATCAAAAGAAAGAAATCCACCATTTGGCGCACTGTGGTTTCGCTTTGACCGACACCCACTGTTTCCACCAGGATTACATCGAATCCGGCAGCCTCGCATACCAGAATCGTTTCGCGACTCTTGCGGGTTACGCCGCCCAGGGTGCCCCCAGAGGGGGAAGGGCGAATAAAGGCCCGTGGATCACGGGATAAATCCTCCATCCGGGTTTTGTCACCCAATATGCTGCCGCCAGTGACTTTGCTGCTCGGGTCCACGGCCAGCACCGCCACTTTATGACCTTTCTTCAGCAAGTAGAGCCCCAGTGCTTCGATAGCCGTACTCTTGCCGACCCCCGGAACCCCGGTAATCCCAACGCGGATGGACTTACCGCTATGGGGCAAAAGCTGCCGCAATACCTCCTGGGCCATGGCCATATGCGCGGGCGCGTTGCTTTCCACCAGGGTAATGGTTCGAGCCAACACATTGCGCTCGCCATCGAGAACGCCTTTTACGTATTCGTCCGCAGACAAGTGACGGCGTTTGGGGGATGCGGGCCTGAATGGACTACGAGGAATATTATCGGTGCTGAGCCCATCGTGGCCGCCATCGACACCTTTCATTACCGTGGTAGTGAATTCCTCACCGGCTTCTTTTGGTACCCAGTCGGGTCTTTTTATGTCATCGGCCATGATTTTTCTCCACTCATGATTTCACTCCGTAAAATTATAAATGGAGCAAAATCATATGGTTCGGCTTTACGGGGCGTAAGGATTATTCAAGGAAAAATTAGAGATCGAATACATTTATGACACATATCCAGCGAAGCCTTGCCTCAAACCGACAAGGCATGAGTTGGTAAATTCAGAGGGAAGTCGATCCTATTGAAACTCGATCCATCTGCGAAGCTGAGCAGGAAATAAACAAATTAATCGGAAAATTCCGCAGGCTTTTCGGGTCCATGATTTTTCACAGGTATCCAGATGGACAACATTCGAGATAGTACGATAGCCGCCATTCAGATATGAAAATTCTTCGAAACAATTTTGGTATGCAAAGTTGTAGACTGTCCCGCTTTGTGGAGCAAGATTCGTAAACGATTACGACGCATCCATGAGGTAGATATTGAAAACTCTATTCTCTTGCTCTTTTACTAAAGTATTTATTCTGAGGCGAATTTTCGGGATTTTCTCGATATTGAAATTTCGGTAAGCCTGACGCTATTTCACTCGCGCATGGGGAATATCAGGGCTTTTCGGATCCACCGTTATTTCACGACGTCCAGGATCGAGCACCAAATCCATATCTTCCATGGGAATCGCGCCCAGTAATACTTCATCCCCCAGCACAAGCGCACCCACGTAGCAAAATCGCTTTTGGAAAGCAACCTTTATCGGTCCTACATAAGGAACTGTCATACTGCGACCATCCGCAACGGAGACCTCTCGCAGGGATTTCGTATCGAGGTGCAATTGACTGGCCACGTGTTCCGGTATGCAAAGCATCAGCGCGCCGGTATCCGCCAAGGCAGTAACCCTCGCCGGCGCAAGGTCCAGTCGACGCGGATTGGTCAACGCTATTTCCGCAAAGATATGGCCCATCGATTCAAGATCCCAATAATAATCGAAAATGTTTGTTCGAGATCCTCCGGCACGCGGTAGGTATGCAAATCTCTATGTATACTGCTTTCGTTTCTTTGCAGGACGCCAAAACGCCACAGATCAGCACCATGGAGCAATACCGGGGTATCTTTTTCCTCCGTTTTATCGAGGACTATCAATTCCGCCGTGAGCTGATTGAACCCCCTGTCCAAATCTCCCTTTTTGGCCTCGATGATAGTGAGCAATACAAATTGTGTCTTACCCATAAGCCAGATGAATTGGTTTTTATGAAAGGTCGAAGATAAAACAGATCTGTATGAATGTTTGAATCTAATATCTGTTCCTATGCCTTGAAAAGTGTGGTTCAAATCAAGATAGCTATAAAAAATAACGCATGGAATTCAATAATACAATACTAATCGCGATTAGTTTCGGTTGTAATTGCTGGTATAGCATTAATTTGGGCTATATATATTCATTTCAGCAATAGAAAAGTATCAAAGTTGACATACAAGCTATCTCAACTTTCGGATTTTTGGATACCAAAATCCTTTTTAGCTGATGTGCTATATACTCCTATTGCTGTTGCAGTAACGAGCCGTGGTAATTTCAGACACTGAAAACATTATCTTACGTATAAAAACAAGTTCACCAATTGAGAATTACAAAGCATCTCCTTCCTCATTACCAGTAACTAAAAGCAACAACGAGCTAAGCATTGAATCTGCTCGCTTGAACCCGTCTCAGCAAATCAATCTTTTTATTCGCTGTAATGGAAACCCATCAATAAGCCAGGTAAGTGAATTAGACTTATCGCATTCAGAAGGTACAGGTATAAATGAACAAGAAATCCGGTCAGTATCCATTAATATTATGGGCCTTGAATTTGAATAGGATCCAAAAGAACCTAAGACTTCCCTGATCGGTTTTGGGCCAATTTCATTCAGATAAAAAAGCCACATAACAATCGTACACCTTCAAAAAGCTGTCGCTCATTTTTCACTCCATTTTATTGCTGTCGGCAATACACACCAATGCGCCGAAATGGCCCCAAAAAACAGCTTTCCCAAAGGGCCATGTAATTTCATGATTTCGCGCGGTCATATCGCTCCACAAGATGACCGCGAAATCACCAAAATCACAAATTCTCCACCCGACTCTGCGCCGATAACAACATCTCATTGTGCGCCTGGCCTGCCACCATCATGGGATAGACATTTTCCGTGGCGTCGGTGACGAATTCCATGAATACCAGGCGATCCTTCATGGCAAGTGCTTTTCGGAGCGCACCCTCCACGTCTTGAGGTTTCTCGATCCGCATACCCACGTGGCCATAGCTCTCCACCAGTTTCACGAAATCCGGCAGGGATTCCAGATAGGTTTGAGAATAACGATTATCGTAAAAGAACTCCTGCCATTGCCGTACCATCCCGAGATAACGATTGTTGAGGCTGATGATCTTGATGGGCAAATCGTATTGTTTGGCGGTAGACAATTCCTGAATGCACATCTGGATGCTGCCATCACCGGTTATGCAAACCACCGTTTCATCGGGGTGGGCAACCTTGGCACCGAGGGCGGCCGGCATTCCGAAGCCCATGGTGCCGAGCCCACCGGAGTTGATCCAGTGACGCGGCGCATTGAACTTGTAATACTGCGCCGCCCACATCTGATGCTGCCCCACATCCGAGGTCACGAAGGCATCCCCTTTCGTGATCTCGTAGAGCTTTTCGATGACATATTGGGGTTTGATGGCGGTATCGGAATGCTCGTAGTTCAGGGATTCCACCGTCCGCCATTGCCGGATTCGATCCCACCAGGCATCGAGCGCTCTGGGATCCGGTTTCCGCTCGGATGTCTCCATCTGATGCACGAATTCCGTCAATACACTGGTCACGGAACCCACGATGGGAACATCGACGCGAACATTCTTGGCGATGGAAGAGGGATCGATATCCACATGAACGATCTTCGCATAGGGACAAAAGCGCTCGATATCCCCGGTGATCCGGTCATCGAAACGCGCACCGATGGCGATCAATACATCGCATTCGTGCATGGCCATGTTGGCCTCGAAAGTGCCGTGCATACCCAACATGCCGAGAAATTGCCGGTCGGTCCCGGGAAAGGAACCAAGCCCCATCAGGGTATTGGTAATAGGCGCGCCCAACATGCGGGTAAAGGTAACCAGGAGATCCGAGGCGTTATCCAGGATCACCCCGCCACCGCTATAGATCATGGGACATTCCGCTGACAAAATCAGGTCCAGGGCGCGGCGGATCTGCCCAACATGGCCGGTGACGACGGGACTATAGGAACGCATCTTTACCGTTTTTGGATATTCATACTCGGCCACCTCCGCCGTGACGTCCTTCGGAATGTCCACCACCACGGGCCCGGGCCGACCGGTGGTCGCCACGTGAAAGGCCTTTTTGAGAACAAGCGCAAGCTCGCTGGTATCCTTGACCAGGAAGTTGTGTTTGGCGCAGGATCGCGTAATACCGACGCAATCCACTTCTTGAAAGGCGTCATTGCCGATAAGGTGTCTTGGCACCTGACCGGAAATGACCACCATGGGCGTGGAGTCCAGGTAGGCCGTCGCGATGCCCGTAACGGCGTTGGTCACCCCAGGGCCAGAGGTCACCAGGGCCACACCGGGCTTCCCCGTGGCGCGCGCAAAACCATCGGCCATGTGCGTAGCCCCTTGCTCATGGCGTACAAGGATGTGCCTGATATGGTTCTGCTTATAGATCTCATCGTATAAATGCAAAACCGCCCCTCCGGGATAGCCGAAAACGTGCTCTACGCCTTCGTCCTTCAGGAATTGAACAACGATTTGGGCACCGGTCAACCGCATATCTATACCTCTCCAGTTACCGTGAAAATCCACGGTCCAATAAAAAACAAGCCGTAATTTCAAAAAAACGCCCCGCAATGTTCCAGGAACGGGATGAAAACCCTAACGAAGCTTCGCCTCGAACCGATAAGGCATGATTTGGCATTGAATAAAGCAAAATTGGTGCTCGAAAAACTCGACTCATTTGCGAAGCTGAGCGGGAAATAAGCAAATTAATGATATTTCGAGGATGGGTCAAGCACCGAGACAGGGCTAACAGCACTGAGGCAGGCATTTTCCGCATCCTGCCAATGATCGGTAATTTGTTTATTTCCCGCTCATTTTCGCAAATGAGTCGAGTTCTACAAAACGCTGGTTTTGGTCTAGCAGGACCAAATCACGCCTCATCGATCCGTCCGGTGACTTTGTTTCCACAATACCACCCTGGCGTGCAACACCCTCGGCTCGTAGGCCGTCGGCGGCGCATTCGCCTCGGAAGAGGTAAATCCTTTCCAATCCAGAGATGAGCCTGAACGGAGGATGGGATGTGATAGAGAGAGATAAAGTTCAGGCGGCGAATCTTTGGGATCTGTCAATAAAACGGAATAATTGATCCCTTGCCTGATTGAGACGGTGTGTGGCGTCATTGTCGCCAGGTAAGGGAACCACATTGGTTCGACGCTATCATGATCGACAATCCCGAGGACGATGTCGATTCAGGGATTGGGATATTATGTTGGCCTTGTGGCCAAGGATAATGAGAAGGGAAATCACGTAATCATTATTGGGAATACAAAGAACACGAAAATGACGGATAACATTACAAAAGCCAAGGGGGATACGGATGGATTATAGTCGTTACAAATACCTGGAAATGACGCGGGAAGGTTCCGTGCTCGTGGTCTCGTTGAATCGCCCGGAATCATTGAACGCCATGAATGGCGAGTTCCACACGGAAATGTCCTGGTTGTTCACCGATATCGCGAAGGATCGGAAAACCAATGCCGTGGTGATCACGGGCCGGGGAAAGGCATTTTCGGCTGGTGGGGATATCAAGTGGTTTTCTCAAATGACGCCTGAAAAACTGGATGCATTATTCGTAGAAGCACGATCGATCATCCTCGATTTGCTGGAAGTGGAGCAACCGATTATCGCGGCAGTCAACGGTTTCGCCACGGGGCTCGGTGCGACGATAGCGCTCTTTTCCGACATCATCATTGCTTCCGAAAAGGCCCGCATCGGAGATCCCCACGTGCAGGTCGGCGTCGTGGCAGGGGATGGCGGCGCTGTCATCTGGCCATGGCTGATCGGGGCGGCGCGTGCCAAGGAGTTTCTTATGACAGGGGATCTGGTGGATGCCCGGGAGGCCGAACGTATCGGGCTGGTGAACCGAGTTGTGGCTCATGATGACTTGATGCCAACTGCCATGGCGCTGGCAAAGCGCTTGGCGAAAGGACCCGCGCAGGCCATTCGCGGCACCAAGACATCGATCAACAAGATCCTCCGAGACACCGCCAATCTGGTGTTGGATACCAGCCTGGCCTTGGAGAAACAATGCTTTTACACCCGTGATCACCGAGAGGCAATCAGCGCCTTTGTGGAGAAGCGCCGTCCCGTATTCGCGAAGAGTACCGACTAGCGAAGCTTCGCCTCGAAACCGATGAGGTGTGATTCGGTATCAATCAAAGCAAAAAATCATTGCTTTGCAAAACTCGGCTCATTTGCGAAGCTGAGCGGGAAATAAGCAAGGTAATATCCAGTTATTCTTCGATGCGATTACGCAGTATCCCTATTTTTTCCACTTCGAGTTCGATTACATCGCCCACTTTGAGAAATTTCCCCATTTCCAGGCCGCAACCGCGTCCCTGCGCCCCGGAACAAGTGCCGGAACCGAAGAATTCGCCCGGATGGATCGTCTCGGATTGGGAAACATAGGCAATGATATCCTCGAAGGTCCACGTGGTATCGGCGGTGGTTCCGCGTGACCATTCTTCTCCATTGACACGGGCGACCATGGTCAGGTCGTAAGGATCGGGTATTTCATCGGGTGTAACCAAACAGGGCCCCATAGTGTTGCCGGTGTCGAAGTCTTTTCCTTTGGTTGGACCGAGGCGTCCAGCCATTTCTTCCATCTGAATATCGCGGGCCGAGAAATCGTTGAATATGGTATAGCCACCGATATATTGAAAGGCCTGTTCTTTCGGAATATCGACGCCCGATTTCCCGGTGAAGATGCCCCATTCCAACTCATAGTCGAGCTTTTTGGTATATGCCGGCATGTGCACCGGCGCATCCGATCCGACGACGGAGAACCGATTGCCTTTGTAATAGATAGGGCGATCGTACCAGGCCTTGTTGAGACGGTAGGCAATGGATCTTTTTCGTCCAAAGTTCTTTTCCACCCATTCGTCGAATGGGGCCAGTCTCTTGAGGCCCGCGGCGCGAATGCAGTTGATGATATGCTGTTCGAATCCCATGTAGTCGCGAATGGATTCCGGGCGGGGCACCGGCGCGAGCAGTGTCACGCTATCGGATGCCACGATGCTGTCGGGCGGATATTGGCCCGTGATGTATTCGACCACGGCATGGGCTTCATCCCGTGCGGCTGTGTCTCCCCGCAAGAATGCCAGCATGTCGATGAAAAATGGCGAAGAGGAGCCTGTCATGGCCTCGATACCTGCCTGCAAGATGGCAATGCGTTGTCCGTTGTCCAGCAATACACCAATGTGCTGCGTACTGTTGGGGTCGTCTTTCTTTATGAGTGTGACCAGTTTCATGTCAGGTTTTGTTCCTAAGTCGATGTGTTTATGTCACCAGTAATCGGTAAAGGCCAGGAAGGAATGGGGATCGAACAGGGGGAGCTGACAATCTTCGAGCATCCATCCATGGGATTATTGCGTCAGCGGAATGAAAGGCAGATGGCGGACAGGAAAAAGGGTCGGTAATGACGCTACCGGAATATCCTTGTACGGGTGTCTTTCCAAGGTCGTCGGAAAAAATCATGAGCAAATTTATTTCCAATCCTGTTGCGCTGCATGTTGCCATGGAAATTCTGCCAGAAAAATATTCACAGCAAAATATTCACGAACTCCCTTGTTTTGCTTCGGGATGACAAGGCACAGATCATCCAATCTCAGCAAGAAATCTTTACATCTTCGGGGGTGATGAAGTTCAACGTGAGTTGTTTTTTTTGAATTATCGTCAATTGGGATGGATTGGTTTCGGTGCCGAATTCCCTATTTCAGCATTCTCTGCCGACGCCAAAATCTCATGGAGAAATAGATCGAATAATGCACCCACCGAAGGGAGGACATCGATTAGGCGGTGATCGCCATCCAGCATGTGCAAGCGCATTTTATGTTGCTCCCCAAAGCATATTACACTCCCTGCCGACACGACATCGTCGTTCCAGCCATGTACTATCCATCGATGATTCGCCCGTGGCTGAGGATTTCGGGTACCGAAACCGCGGATCAGGACAGCTGGGGCCAATAGGAACAGCCCAGTCGGATTCAATGTCTCGGAGGCAACGGCCGACACATAACCACCAGCGCTCGAACCCACCAAAACGAGGTTATCGGCATCCCTGGGAACCAGATCGAGTAATCTCTCCACACGATTTTCCGGATCCGGGATATCCGAGTAGTCGGGGCTTTCGACGTAAAATCCCCGACGTCGAGCGATTTCGGCGAGGTACTGGATCTTCGTTCCCCAAGGGCCGCTTTCTTGTCCATGGGAAAAGTAAACGATGTTACGTGGCATTGAAGGATTCATAGTGATTGGGTCGATAGATGGGGTCGGGGTGTAATTGCTATTTCCATCATAGTGAATTGCGCAAAGCGGCGATCACGGGAGATGTATGGGGTCGTACTCCTCGCCAAAGATAAAACGCCTCGGCGGCCTGTTCGACCAACATCCCTAGACCATCCACGGATTGGGATGCACCGTGTCGTTCCCCCCAACGAACGAATGGGGTGGACTGGCTTGCATCGTACATCAGGTCATAACACCATCCCCGTGGGCACAAAACCGTATCCGCGATAGCCGGTACTTCTCCGGTAAGGCTGGCGGAAGTGGCATTGATGATGAGATCGAAGGATGTCGAGCCCAAGTCGATCAGGCCACATCCCCTGACAGGCCCGTGTCGAGCAAATCGCTTGGCCAGCTTTTCGGCTTTTTCCGGTGTGCGATTGGCGATGACGAGTTCCCAGGGGCCTTCATCCAGCAGCGGCCCAACGACACCTCTGGCGGCACCACCGGCTCCGAGAAGCAACACCCGCCGCTTCGTTACGGGTATTTTTCGATTTTCCTTGAGGTCACGGATTAACCCGATACCATCGGTGTTATCTCCGTGTTTTCTCCCCGATTCATCGAACCAAATGGTGTTGACCGCATCTGCACGTTGTGCGCGCGGGGTAAGTGTATCGACCAGATTTCCGGCATCTTCCTTGAAAGGAAGCGTAACACTGACCCCCTTCCCACCCTCGACTTGGAAGGCCGCAATCGCCCGCGCGAAATCTCCGGGTAGAACGTGTATGGGGAGATACGTTATAGATTGCCCGGTTTGTTCCGCAAACCGCGTGTGAATAATGGGCGATTTACTGTGCGAAATGGGATGTCCCATCACTCCATAGCGATCTGGAGTCGAATGCTCAGTCATTGGGAATGATTCCGAGTCGCAAGGATCAGTGATGCTTGCTGTTGGTGTTCGAATCGCCCGAAATCGTCGTGTGATTCGAAGATGATTTCCTTACCTTGAATTCCGCGATCACTTCTTTACCACCAGCAAACGTGAGGATAATGGTCGACTCATCACCAACCGTAAGGTTTCTTTTCGGTTGCATCAACATGAGATGCACCCCACCGGGTTGAAAGGCAATCTGTTTTTGTCCCGGAATCCTGATTTGCTCCAGGTGTACCATGGTTGCCATTCCCGAGCGTGTAATGGTTTCATGGAACATGATCGTATCGAAGTCCGGGCCTTCGGCATTTACTAGGTTGATATCCGTATCGCCACGGTTACGGAGTAACATGTATCCCGCCAGGGCGTTCGCACCGGGTGGTGCCTCCCTTATCCATGGATCGGTAATCGTTATATCCGCTTCGGAACGATCCATCGTGCATCCAGTCGCTGTCCATACGACCAGCAATAAGGAGATGACTATCGTACGCATTTGCAATTTACCCTATGAGAATATTTTGTTTATTTCCCGCTCATCTTCATAAATGAGCCAGGTTTTACAAAACGCTAATTTTACTCTACTAATACCAAACAATGCTTCATCGGTTCGAGGCAAAGCTTCGCTAGCCATGATAAGCTACTCTTTATCGAAACACCACTCGGCAAGCGTCGTCAATAAATATTACCTCGGTCGATATTGGTTATATCCCCTTTTCGGTGATATTATCAAAATCAATAAAGAATATCCGATTTTATGTCTATTGGAATACCAGTAAATGATAAGGATTTCCTATGATTTCTTGTCGTTGTATTTTTGAGAAACCTCATGCAGAATCTTAGCGGGGTGGGATAAACTATATTCCTAGCGAAGCTTCGCTTCGAACCGACAAGGCATGATTTGGCATTGGTAAAGAAAAATTGGTGCTTGTAAAACCTGACTCATCAGCGAAGCTGAGCGGAAAATAAACAATAATGAAATCGGAGAAAGAAATGTCCAAATTAGATCTTTCTAACGTGAGTTTCACGGATCTGATCGAACTTCGGGGCGAATTGGATACGTCCATCGAGGTCAGGAAAAAAGAGGAAAAGCAACAACTACTCCAGGAAATCCGGCAGATGATTCTGGAAAAAGGTTTCTCGGTAGAAGAGGTGTTCGGTAACACCGATCTTATCAAAAAAGGCCATGTCGCTCCAAAATACCGGAATCCGGATAACCCGGATCAGAAATGGTCCGGGCGAGGTAGACAACCACGCTGGATGACCGATCTTCTGGAACAGGGAAAAACGTTGGAAGATCTTCTCATCGGTTGAATTCAACCAAATAGAAACCACCAATAGACCTAATCGTAAAATGAGCTATTCCACAAGCTTATTCCTGGTCCAGCATGGAGGTTTGTTTGTTTTCCATTCATCTTCGCAAATAAGTCGAATTTTACAAGACGCCAACTTTCTCTACATAATAGCCTAAATGATGTTTCATCGGTCCAAGGCGAAGTTTCGCTAGAGTATAATTATTTGGAATGCTTCGGATCGAACACCTCGATTCCGCGCACAGCAACCGCCTTCAGTGCTTTAAACCGGCAAACTTATGACTTCGCACCAGAAATCAGTTTGTCGCCATTAAAGTAACCTCCACAAAAACCATCTCCAAGGAAGTAAATAACGGAAAGAACCTTATTCTTACTATTATTATTTATTGGTGCGACTCTATTTCCTGAAGCAGGCTTATGTGTGTCCAGGACCGGACTATACACGAAGACTGCGTATCGAACCGGTAAATTCGGAGCCAATATACAAGTTGCTCAAGGAAATAACGTCATTTCCAGTTTTTTTATGGAAACCGAATTTCCATCTGAAACCGTTTATTGGAACGAACTGGATTTCGAGAAAATCACGGATAATTGCAACAGCTTCGCCACAAACGCTCATTTTGGATTGGGTGCCGATAAAACTGACCAATTCATCTGGGTAGATGCGCAAAGTAATTTATGCGAAGACTTCCATCTCTATACGTTCGAGTGGACCCCAAATCGGATTACCTGGTTGTTAGACGGTAAAAAAGCCAGAGAGGAAACAGGGAATACCATACAGGTATTCGTGGATAATGCTGGGGAAAGCATGGATATTCGATTCAACGTATGGGTGGGTAATGCCGATTTTGGAAAAACCATCGAAGACTCTGTTTTACCGGTGCATCGGATAATCGACTGGGTATGATATTCTTCTTAGATCCCCAAGGGGATAATGAGCCTAGTTTTACTGTAGAGTGGATAAGATGATTTCAACCTATTGGCTGAAAATTGGTTACGAGGCTCCTGGCCATCTCCATTTGGCAATTCCACCCATGTGCTTCGGAATGTGAATATTTGTGACAGTATTGCGGTGCTCTCATTGGCAGTCGATGATATCGAAGTTCCTTCCGCCGACTTGTGTGCATCGATCCGTTGAAAAAAGTGTAGGAAAAATGCTGCATCTAGAGCTTATCCGCAAGAACCCCATGACATCCCAATGTGGATATAGTCGATTGCCAAAAATAAATGGAGCCCCTATGGAACTATCCCGTCTTACCGCAGTATCCCCCATAGATGGTCGCTACGGCGAGAAAACGATTGAACTGCAACCTCTCTTCAGCGAATTCGGCTTGATTCGACATCGCGTTATTGTGGAGATTCGATGGTTACAATATTTGGCAAATCACACCGCTATCCCAGAGATATCGCCCTTTGGTGCGCATGCCATGAGGGATTTGGAGGAGATCATCGTAAATTTCCGTCCTGATGACGCCGAGCGCGTCAAGGATATCGAACGCATAACAAATCACGATGTCAAAGCCGTCGAGTATTTTCTCAAGGAACGCATTGCAGGTAATGGGGAATTGGAACAAGTGCAGGAATTTATTCACTTCGCCTGCACCTCGGAAGATATAAGCAATCTTGCCTATGCACTGATACTTCGGGAAGCCAGAAGTCGGTTACTCATCCCACTTATGGATGAAATCATAAGCCTGCTCCAGCATTTGGCCCGAAAACATGCGGCTCACTCCATGCTGGCCAGGACCCATGGACAACCTGCATCGCCCACAACCATCGGCAAGGAAATCGCCAATTTTCTATATCGGTTGCAGCGCCAGAGAGAACAACTAGCCACGGTATCCATCCTCGGCAAGATGAACGGCGCGGTAGGAAACTACAATGCACACTTGGCAGCCTATCCAGATACCGACTGGCACTCGATTTCAGAGAAGTTCGTACACGAGCTCGGTCTCGACTGGAACCCTTATACCGCCCAAATCGAACCCCACGACTACATCGCCGAATTATTCCACGCCCTGGCACGCTTCAATACCGTGCTAATAGACTTTTGCCGAGATATTTGGGGGTATATCTCCCTTGGTTACTTCACGCAGAGGACCGATCCCGGCGAGATTGGTTCATCCACCATGCCTCACAAGATCAATCCCATCGACTTCGAAAATGCGGAGGGGAATCTTGGAATGGCCAATGCCATATTCCACCACCTATCGGACAAATTGCCCATTTCTCGCTGGCAACGGGATCTGACCGATTCCACGGTGTTGCGCAATCTCGGCGTAGGCATTGCCCACTCCATGATCGCGTATCAATCCTGCCTCAAGGGACTTGGAAAACTGGAAGCCGATCCGACCGCGATGAACGGTGACATGGAAAATGCATGGGAGTTGCTTGCCGAACCCATTCAAACGATCATGCGCCGCCATGGTATCGAGAAGCCTTACGAACGGCTCAAGGAATTGACGCGTGGGCAGTCTGTTGACCGAACATCGATTCACGAGTTTATCCGAAGACTCGAACTGCCGGAAGCAGAACGAAAGCGACTACTATCGATGACACCCTCTACCTATCTCGGAAAAGCGGAACGATTGGCGCACGACATCGATATAAATACCTAGCGAGGCTGCGCCTCAGACCGACGAGGCATGATGTGGCCATTGGTTTGGTATACTGAATCTTCTGAATTGCCCACATTGGCAAGCGTGTCCGGATAAGAATCAATATTTTGCACCCTATCATGTGGCCTATGAACGCGTTGAATACGCGTTAATTTGCGTCGGCAATTGCCGCCAAAGTCCTCCAAGACACCTACCACCGGGCGAAGTGGAGAATCTTATCGGAGCGTTTTTTTACGCTTCTTAATTGGGGAAGGGGTTTTTTATATCTCAATTATAGGAAGAAGCAAAACTTGATCCATTTGTAAAGATAATTCTGAATCAAAGCTTTTAGTCGGGATCAGTGGTATAGGTACGACTCTTGGGCTGACGATCGTGCTTGAGAGTGGGGATATCAATCGTTTTGCCAAGGTTGGTAACTATGCTTCCTATTGTCGTTGCGCAGGCAGTAAGCGGATAAGCAACGGTAAAAGTAAAGGACACGGTAATGCTAAAAATGGCAATAAATATCTGGCATGGGCATATATGGAAGCGGCGAATTTCGCGGTGCGTTACAACCCCCACATCAAACGTTATTACCAGCGGAAGAAGGCCAAGACGAACGGTATTATTGCCATTAAGACGGTTGCCCATAAACTAGCCCGGGCTTGTTATTATGTTTTGTGTGACGACGTTCCATTTGATGTACATAAGGCATTTGCATGAAGTAGGAAAAAAATGAGGTCGAGGGCTGAGGCAGTGAACCTGAAAATGTGTTGGGAGTAAACCATAAAATTTGATTGGCAGCTGTCTCATCCCGCCAAATTCTGTCGGAAAAGTAAGGGTTTAACTGATACGCCTCTGTGATTGAGCCAGCAACGTGTTGGATATCGTCCACAGGGCGATAGGCCATAGATTTGTGAAATCGCGATTGACTGCCTCCCTTTCCAATAGACAACAAGTTGTCTATTGGAAAGGGAGGCTTCAAGAAAGATTGCGAACCACTTGGACTTGGCAGGGTACTGAGGATTTTCTGGGGCCAGATAGAGCCAAAGGCGGGGGCGTTTACTCCCAATCGGGAGCAAGCCCCAGCGCCTTAATCCATAAGGGTGACTGGTGCGGTTCAGTTTTAACCGTCGCCTTACCACTGAGAACCGAAGGTGCGTATTGAGGTTTTATCGCTGTGCTTTTCGACATCAAAAAATCGTACTTAGGGTCGCGAGCATTTTATGCACCCTATTGACATGGGTCGGCTAAATGGTGGCTCATTTGCGAAGATGAGCAGGAAATAAACAAAGTAACGCCATTGAAAATAACAACATACTGTGTCGCGCACCGGGTAAAAAATTACATTTTTCACTGCTCCGTTAAAGTCGCGCATGAAACCCAGGGTAGAAATATCACGCCACAGCTTACAGTGCTCTCATCACGATGATCGTACTTTTCACGGATTTCGGTTTCGGTCCCTACGTTGGACAGGTCAAAGCGGTGTTGTTCGACAAGGCACCCGGCGTCCCCATCGTGGACCTCATGCACGATGTTCCCAGTTTCGATCCCAAGGCCGCGGCATACCTGCTGGCGGCATTCGTGGAAGTCTTCCCGGAAGACAGCATATTCCTTTGTGTCGTCGATCCCGAAGTTGGCACCGAATCACGATTGCCGGTCATAGTTACGGTAGATGGGCGTCGGTTCGTTGGCCCCAATAATGGATTATTCAATGCTGTCGCCCGCCGGGGCCATGAGGTGCAAATCGTCGAAATCACATGGCGACCACACCGATTGAGCGCCAGTTTCCATGGACGGGATCTATTCGCGCCGGTGGCGGCCATGATCGCGCGCGAGGAATCGATCCCGACTACCTCCCTGCCCACTCAGTCGATAGTCAGCCCTTCCTGGCCGGAGGATCTAGCCGAAGTTATCTACATCGATCATTTCGGGAACGCCATGACAGGTTTGCGAGCCTTGGGACTCCATGGTTCCGAACAACTCATGATAGGTGGCATAGCACTACATCGCGCCGAGACATTCGCTCAGGTCCCCAAGGGCAAGGGGTTCTGGTACGAGAATGCCAACGGCTTGGTGGAAATTGCTATCAATCAAGGTAATGCCGCCCTACGATTCGGACTTCGCGTGGGAACCCCGGTACGGATCCTGACCACTTAGCATCATTAGCTCCCATTAGTCCCTCACCCGAAAAATCTTCGACAAGACGATCGAACATTTCGATGGTCATTTCGAGCGTGGCGAGAAATCTTCTGCTTTGAAGATGTTCCGAATACACAAGATTTCTTGCTGCATTGCGCCGGGCAAAGTCCGGCATATCTTGCAGGGTGAAAGTCCCCATCGGTTTTCGCCACGAAGAGGACACGGTGAGATTTTACAAGGCATTATCGAAGAGGCTAGAGAAATTTGGTCCGGCGGTAGCGCTGGAGAAGACGAAGATACTGAGATTTAGCCGTTTCGACCCGAGTATGGAAAGGCGGTTTGGCTTTCTGGGATTTGAACTGTATTGGTATAAAGGCAGGAAAGGGATACCGAGAGTGAAGCGACGCACTGCGCGAAAGAAGTTGTAAGGAACGTGCAAGCGGATAAAGGAATGGGTCAAGGAGAATCGCCATTTGCCAGATCGGGCGTTCGTTGATGGTCTGAAGGCGATTGTTGCCGAGATATTACAGCTACTATGGAGTCGATGTGGAACGGGAAGTCACTACTTCGTTTATTTCCCGCTCAGCTTCACAATTGGATCAAGTTTTGCAGGATACTAATTTCGCCTTATCAACACTCAATCATGCTTTGTCGGTTTGAGGCGAAGCTTCGCTAGGTACCTATTTTCGATGGGCTATTATAAGCGCGTTCAAATGGCGTAACAGAAGAGGTAGCAAGCGAAGAGGGTTCACGTGACATGGTTTTCACAAAGGAAGCAAGCGACTCGGAGTAGCAATCCCACGCATAGTAGAGGAAAAGGGACAGTATGTAGTGTATGCATCATAGGTAATCACTTGCGCGAAAGCGAGTACAACCGAGGAATCGGACGCAGGGAAACTGCATGTCCGGGTCTGTGTGTGGGGCCAGGACGGGCATTCCTACCGCAAATACCCTTGTTGGCAATCTGCCTGTCCCAAAATACCCCACGATTTTTGAGGGGGCTAAAACCCGAATGTCTTCATGAATTTTTCCATCATTTCACCACCTTGTCCGATAAGACATCGGTTAGGATCGATAGTTTGGCCCTTGAACAAGCCATCAGTGCAAATTTGCTTATCTATTCCAGGGGAGGGTGTAGGCGGATACCCTCCCATTCCAAGTGATGGATATTGATTTCGGATGTGATATTCGAATTGCCATTTTACCTCTTCATAGCACTGCTTTAGCAGTGCCTGATTTTGTGGGGAAGTAATGCTGCCTCCCTGTCTAGATAGCAAGGACTGATATTGTTGCTCTGTTTGGGGGCACGACAGGAAACCATAAGTCAGATTAGATCCAAGTATCATTATCATCGTGATAATAGTCTTTGGAAAAAATCTCATTTTTCTTGCTCTCAGAATAGGATTCTCAATCGATTATCCGATTGTTTTAGAAAGTAAAATCCTAACATAGGATGCACCATTTCCACTACTCGAGGACATAAGGCGTATCGAATGATTCTTCGAGAACCCAATCTTTGGGGGAGAAAATGGTCGTAGCCAAAGTATCCCGACGAGTGACCCGATTCGGGTCTCGTGAGATATCGTATATGCTTGGGAAGCTTGAAGGAAAGGCCAGCCTCGTCTCTTTTTCTGTTCGAATTTGGCAATCGAAATCACGTGCCGTATTCGAAGGGCAGAAAGCATTGATAACCCGGAACAGACCTCCCTAGATTTATGCAAACCAACTACATTGCACCGATAGGTACCCCATTCGACAGTGCCGAAGATGCCGCCTACCGTACTTGGCGGGATGCAAAGCTCGCCGATTATCCCACCGATATCTCAAAGTTATACGTTCGGATTAAAGATCCGCGTACGTTGACCGAGGCCGAGCATGGGGAGATCATCGAACGTTGCAGTAAGGCCAACATGGCCATCTACCAAAGCGCCATCGGGAGCGATCCAGACAAAAATATCCCTTCCCTGCTTGGTACCCGCTTCGGGCTGCACAATCTTGACCGTAATCAGGGGAGTAATGAAGATGCTATTACTGCCATCACCGTCACGGATGCCGACGGGCGCGGAGAGTTTATTCCCTACACCAATCGTCCCCTCCATTGGCACACGGACGGTTACTACAACACACCGGATCGGCAGGTACGCAGCTTTTTGTTGCACTGCGTGACTCCAGCCCGAAGAGGTGGCGTGAACGCAATGATGGATCAGGATATAGCTTACATCTTGCTGCGAGAGGAGAACCCTAAGTTTATCACTGCACTCATGGCACCGGACGCCATGACTATCCCGGCTTATTCCGCAAACGGTGTTTTGCAAAGATCCAAGCGCAGCGGACCAGTATTTTCCGTGCGGACCGACGGTTCATTGCATATGCGTTACACTATGCGCACCCGTAATATCCACTGGAAAGAGGATTCTACGCTTACTGAGGCACTGACGTTTCTCAAACGATTACTGTATTCGGATTCACCTTATGTATTTCGTGCAACTCTGCAACCCGGCTGGGGCGTGATCAATAACAATGTTCTACACGATCGATCCGCGTTCACCGATGATACGGAAACTCCGCGGCTCCTTTACCGGGCGCGTTACTACGACCGGCTCGAAGGCACGGTGTAAAAGGCGCGGGTGAAATCTATTTATCCACCGATAACTTCCTTCAGCATGGTGGTGGAAAGTTCTGCTATAAGGTGAATGCAATCCCCGAAACGGGGAATGGAGCAATAAGACCACCTCAATAAAAAGCGGTTCATCCGGAAAAGCATACCTGTATTATTCTGAACCAGTCAGAACGAACGCACTGACATCTCCCAACCCGAAGAACTATCTATCTGGTCATCAGGGGGGATTCGCAGATATACCCGATTTCTGCACTTGACTTGGGTGCCGGAAACAACGGGAAAATACGTTATACTATGGATTTACGTCAAAACTGGAGTGCGATTAGGAATAAAATCGACAATATCCTGACATTAGGATGATTCGATTTCTTTGTTGTATTTTCCTGAAGAATCTTCATTAACCCGGACATGGTAGATATCAATAATTTTTCCCCGGAAGATTGTACGGCATTGGATCTTGTCCGTTGGGGCGCAAGCCGATTCAATGAGGCGGAGATCTTCTTCGGTCACGGCATGGATAACGCCGTGGATGAGGCCTTGGTATTGGTGCGTCATGTTCTGCACCTATCGCCGGATACATCTACGGAATTGCTCCAGGGGAAGCTTACGAGGGAAGAGAAACGCATGATTCTGAAGCTGTTCTTTCGGCGAGTGGAGGAACGGCTCCCGGCTGCTTATCTGACGCGGGAGGCTTGGTTCGCGGGCGTTCGGTTGTATGTGGATGAGCGGGTGTTGATTCCCCGCTCGCCAATTGCCGAGTGGATTGGACGGGGTTTTGCCCCTTGGGTAGAAGATCCGAGTGAAACGATGCGTATTCTTGATCTCGGTACGGGTAGCGGTTGCCTTGCTATTGCGGCAGCATTGGCGTTCCCGGAATCCCGCGTGGATGCCACGGATATTTCTCCGGATGCCATTATGGTTGCCCGACAGAACATCTCCGATCACGAACTCGGTAATCGAATAAGCATCATCGAGTCGGATCTTTTTGCGGCGGTAACAACCGAGGAGCCCTACGATATCATTATCAGCAATCCCCCTTATGTGGATATCGCCGAGATTGCTGCCATGCCTCCGGAATACCGCCATGAACCGGAGATTGGTCTTGCGGCGAGTGATGATGGTCTTGCGTGTGTTATGCCTATTCTTCGGGAGGCGGGTCGATTCCTCACGCTAAAGGGCATATTGGTCGTCGAGGTAGGTGCAAGTCGCCACGCGTTGGAAAGGGCGTTCCCGAATTTACCGTTGGTGTGGCTTGATCTGGAATCGGGCGGCGAGAATGTCTTTCTTATTACTGCGGAGGGACTCCGTAACGCCTTCGAATAGTTCCTGCTTATATTCCCCATGGATATCCAGAGAAAACCGAACGATGGGGAGAGGTTGCCTTCTATCTAGTGTATACGTTTGATCGTTACTTTTTGGCAACAAGATTGTGGCTAATTAGGCTTTTGTTGGTATATCCTACAATGAATCCAAGTATAATCGTCTATCCGGGATAGTTTTTGGCCATGCGTCACTAAATATGAATATGGGTAAGATGATGAGATTCGTTCGGGAGGGGTTGGAAGAGATCCTTCCTTATCGATCCCGATGACAGTGACGAGTGTAATTTCAAGGGGCCGCATGCAAAACATATGTCGGTCCATGCTTCGCTATCATGATACCCTTGGAATAAAAAACGTGATATCGCTACCCTTCTCCTATCATCGTACTCGCTTGACTCATCCTGCGATATTGGTCTCTCTGACGATGGCCTTCATCTGGATATGCGGATCACCGACCGCAGTATTGGCGGATACGCCTCTTTCATCTGTCGATTCTGTGAACGGCGAACCAGATTGGTCCCTTTGCGAAGACGATTATTGGATACCACCTCCTCACCCCACGGTAAGTACGGAAGGAATCGACTTGACCTCCACCTATCTGCTGGCTGACGAATCAAGCGTGTCCGATGAAAATATCTTTACCCTGGAGGGAAACGTACAGGTTCGCCGGGGAACTAAATACCTTAGCGCGGACATTGCCCAATATGATAAACCGTCGGAAACTGTAGACGTGCAGGGTCATATTGAGGTCTGGGATGCGGGGCACTATGTGGTCGGTGATTCCGCCCATATAGACTTATCGTCCAATGAATCCCAAATCGAAAATGCCAAATTCCTGCTGACGGAGAAACATGGACACGGAACTGCTAGACAAATACGGCTGCGGAATCCGAACCGGATGACGGCAAAAAATGCCACCTACACGACTTGCACCCCCAGTCCCGAGCACTTCGATACCGGGCTTGCCGGCGAAGAGGATTCGAAAACCAAGGGCTGGTGGCTGACAGCCAAACAGATCAAAGTAGATAAGGCCAAGGATTCGGGTACCGCCCGCAATGTGACGGTAAAGCTGAAGAATATACCGGTTTTTTATACTCCCTACCTGACATTCCCCCTGAGCGATAAGCGTAAGACTGGTTTTTTGTTGCCCAACTTTGGAGTTTCCGATTCGAATGGCGTCGACATCATGGTGCCATTTTATTGGAACATCGCGCCGGAGCAAGATGCCACCTTTGCCGCGCGCGGAATGGCGGATCGTGGCATCCTCCTACAAGGAGAATATCGTTATCTGACCCGTATCGGCACCGGGAGCATCGGACTTGAGATTCTGCCGAACGATGATCTGCGTAACGAAAGTAGATCGGCGTTTCGGTTTCAGCACACCGGTAATATCTCCACGAGATGGCATGCCGATGTAAACTTCAACCGCATATCCGATAAGAACTATTTCGAAGATATGGGTGCATCGCTGGATATGTCCAGTACCCGGTTCCTGGAACGGCGTGCCGATATCAGCTATTTGAATGATCACTGGTGGGCGCGCGGTCGTATTCAAGACTACCAGATACTCGACGAAACGATATTGGCCGAGTCGCGGCCGTATGAACAATTCCCCCAACTACGATTCGGTACCCAGTTCCCCGAGCGTAACCGTACCTTTAACTTTCAGTTCGAAGGAGAATGGGTCAACTTCCAGCGTCGATCCAGTGTCACCGGGACACGCCTTGACATTACACCTTCGGTCAGCTACCCGTTGTATACGGCATCGACGTTCCTTGTACCGAAACTTTCCTTGCGGCATACCCGATACGACCTTAGCGGGACCGATGCCAAAAAGCCAAATGCCCCGAAACGCACGCTCCCCATATTTAGCCTTGACAGCGGAATCTTCTTGGATCGACAAACACGCCTTGGAAAACGTGCATACACCCAAACACTCGAGCCACGCCTTTATTATTTGTTCGTACCATATGACGATCAGAATGATATTCCGGTATTCGATACGGGTGAATACACATTCAACTTCGGAAAGCTATTCAGAGAGCATCGGTTTACCGGTGCCGATCGGGTAGGAGATGCCCATCAGGTATCGCTTGCGCTAACGACTCGCTTGCTCGACGAGCAAACTGCGGAAGAGGTATTCCGGGCCAGTGTGGGACAAATCCGATACCTGCGGGATCGGAAAGTACGCCTGCCGGAGCAGAAGACTATCGATACGGAAAGCTCATCTGAAATCATTACGGAAATGGCCGCCAAAATAGCCAGGGAATGGCGGATTCTAGGCGGGCTGCAATACAACGTTCAGGATAATACCGCGACGAAAACCAATTTTTCTGTACGTTACAAACCCGATGATCAGCGCGTTTTCAATCTTGGTTATCGTTACGATCGTGCTCATGAAGAACAGGCCAACACCTCATTCCGATGGTCGCTGACAAAGAACTGGGGGGCTATCGGGCGGTGGACTTATGCGTTACCGGAATCACGAACTCTGGAAACAGTCGCCGGTTTGGAATACGACAGATGCTGTTGGGGCGCGCGGGTGCTGGTTCAACGATTCCTCAGCAGCACCGATGGGAATTTCAATAATGCCTTCTTTCTACAACTCGAACTCAAAGGACTGGCTGGAATCGGTAGAAAAACCGGTCAGTTCCTGACGAGAACTGTCCCCGGATATCAGAACAGGTTCTAGCGAAGCTTCGCCTCAAACCGACAAAGCATGATTTAGTATCGGTAAAGCAAAATTAGCGTTCTCTGTCAAAGGGTGGCTCATTTGCGAAGCTGAGTGGGAAATAAGCAAATCAACCCAAGTCGCAACCAACACAAAAAACCCGCGCTTGCGCGGGTTTGCGTGTTTTTTCGGGTATAAAAGCGGATATAGTATTGGTGGAGCCAGGCGGGATCGAACCGCCGACCTCTACAATGCCATTGTAGCGCTCTCCCAATTGAGCTATGGCCCCATTGCGGTGATCGAAGCGAGGAACGGAATCTACGCTCTATTCCTATAGAATGTCAAGTGAGGATGTCGGGGGAAACGACAATCACTGCGCAATTTGGAATAGATGTATATCTGAAGGCGAACTCGATTGTGGAGACTCGCCGGATGATACTTTCATCCGGCGGATTGTATTTCCACGCATCATCAAGGGAAAAGCCAAAATTCGAGCATTCCCTGGAAAATGGGTGACGACGGCATCAGAATTCTAAGGATAAATAGTGATGAATATGGTTATTGATATCAAGGTCCCCACGCTCCCTGAATCGGTCCCGGACGCTACGCTGCTGGAATGGAAGAAAAGCGCCGGATCTTCCGTTATTCGGGATGAGATCCTGGTGGAACTCGAAACGGATAAGGTCGTTATCGAGGTTCCGGCGCCTCGAAACGGTGTCTTGAGAGAAATTCTGAAACAGAGTGGCCAGCAGGTACAGGCAAACGATGTAATTGCCAGACTGGATGCAAATGGCGCCGATCTTGCCGTGGCAGCATCAGCGAATGAACCTGATAGGGAGCATGCTGAATCGTCCGCTGTATCCACGGGACTCGGCCCCGCAGCAAGAAAATTGCTCACCGAGCATGGGCTGAATCCGGAAGAGATTCCGGGGACCGGACGAGATGGGCGCATCACGAAAGGCGATATTCTTGCCTATTTGGAGGATCGAAAGGCGTCTTCTTTCCCGCCAGAATCGTCCCAGGACGTCCCTGGAGAATATGGAGGCGGACGTAAAGAGCCAAAGGTCCTTTGCTCCACAACACCACCTTCCCGCGCCGAGCACCGTGTGCCTGTGTCGAAGATTCGTGCTCGTATCGCTCAGCGATTGTTGGAGGCGCAACAAACCGCTGCAATTCTTACCACGTTCAACGAGGCAAATCTACAATCGGTCATGGAATTGCGTGGCCGTTTCCGAACATCATTCGAAAAGAAATATGGAGTGCGACTTGGGATCATGTCCTTCTTCGTGAAGGCTACCGTGCAGGCACTGCAACGATTTCCAATCATGAACGCCTCTCTGGAAGGCTCCGATATCGTCTATCACGATTACTACGATTTGGGTGTCGCCGTCGGATCGCCGAGAGGATTGGTAGTACCGGTTATTCGGGATAGCGATACGCTGTCGTTTGCGGAGATAGAAGCCAAGATCACCGAATTCGGGGAAAAAGCAAACAGCGCGCAACTCGGCATAGACGATCTATCCGGCGGAACCTTTACTATCACCAACGGGGGCATCTTCGGATCGTTACTGTCGACCCCTATCTTGAATCCCCCCCAAAGCGCCATTCTCGGCATGCACAAGATCCAGGATCGGCCCGTGGCCAGGAACGGAGAGATCGTCATTTGTCCCATGATGTATTTGGCGCTCAGCTACGATCACCGGCTCATCGATGGTCAGGATGCCGTACGCTTCCTGGTGGCCATAAAAGAAGCCATCGAAGACCCTCATCGGCTATTATTGGAAATTTGATAAGACGGAAAAATACCATTTCAGAGCAGATATCACTTGATCCGTAAGATTTGGAGGAAACGAGAAATGGCGATGATGGGCAGCATGGCACATCGGGTTGGTTCGATGATGAACCACGCCTTGTGTGTGGATGTGCCTCAAGCGACCACACCGCGAGGGTCACGCCGGATTGGATGGAAACAATGATGGAGTTTTTTCACATGGGCGGTTATGCCTTCTATGTATGGGGTGCCTACGGATTGGCATTCGTGATCTTGTTGATAAACCTGATTCAACCCGTGTTTTGCCGACGACGGACGGAAAAAGAATTGGTCCGTAGAATGAGACTCGAAGAGACGCGCCCGTGAAGACGCATCCTCGATTGTCGAAAAGGCGGGGTTTCGAGGCGATGCTCTAGCGAGGCTTCGCCTCAAACCGATGAAGCATGATTGAGGCTTGGTAAGCCGGAGTTGGTGCCTTGTAAAACTCGATCCAATCGTGAAGCTGAGCGGGAAATAAACAAATTAGGGATATCTTTTGTCGATATTCCCTCGGAACCGGAATCGAATCAGGGACATACTCTCTCCCTTTTTCCACCCTTGTGGCTGTGATTTTGGCCCAGGATCGGATCCTCATTATCAACGATCGATGGTAATCTCATGAAGCATGGATTCAAACAACGATTATTTATCGTGGCAGGCATTCTCTTGGTGGTCTGCGCCGCGGTATGGCTTGTGATAAGCGCTATTTCGGACAATATGCGCTATTTCGTCAGTCCCAGTGAGATTCAAGCAGGGATCGCCCCGGAGGGGCACACATTGCGCGTTGGAGGCCTTGTGGTCGCCGGCAGTGTGCGCCGCATAGCTAAAGGATTGACCGTCCGTTTCGAAGTCACCGATAACGCCTCGACGATACCGGTAGTCTACACTGGTATTTTGCCGGATCTCTTCCGGGAGGGACAAGGCGTCGTTGCTACCGGGAAACTCCGCGCGGATGGCATATTCGTTGCCGGGGAGGTGTTGGCCAAACATGATGAAAACTATATGCCGCGTGAGGTGCAGGAGGCATTGAACAAGGCGGAGGGCGCCGTGGATGTAGGTAATGCCATGCGAAAGTCGGCGGGGGGATCTCTATGAGGAAATGGGCTCATCTTATTTAGGGACGTCGCGTTGCGAGAAATATCGATACCGTTGCTGGAATGTACTGTTATAAATTCACCATCGGGGCGCGATTTGCCATGATGCGTGATAGTCGCAATCGGGGCCCGGCTCCTTCCGCGTATAGAAACCTTCGAGACCAGACGAATTCGCAGCACGACCTGTCTCGTGCCGGCGCATTGCTGACTGGCGTCGATCTGGAATGCTGCCGAGGTGATCGAACATTGTTCCATGGCCTCGATCTGACTCTCGACGCCGGGGAAATTCTTCGGGTACACGGACCCAATGGAAGTGGAAAGACTTCCCTCTTGCGGATTTTATGCGGATTGACATTGCCGACTAAAGGCGAAGTCTATTGGCGGAAGAAAAGCATAGCCAGAGATTCGGGGCAATTCCTATCCGAAATTACCTATATCGGACACCATAATGGTATCAAGCTGGAGCTCTCTCCACTGGAAAATCTGAGAGTGATGTGTTCCCTGGCGGGGAGTTCGACGAACGTGGCGCCGGAGAGCGCGCTTGCCCGTTTCAACCTGATCGGATTCGAAGATGTCCCCGCATATACGCTATCGACTGGACAACGCAGACGTGTCGCATTAGCCCGCCTGCTCCTTGGTCATGCTTCCTGTTGGGTCCTGGATGAACCATTCACGGCCTTGGATAAGATCGGAATAGCAGTCATGGAATCCCTACTCCAAGAGCATACACAATCAGGGGGGGCAACTGTCCTGACGACCCACCAATCACTCGGTATCGCGGCAAACTCCATCCAAGAAATCCACCTCGGCTTATGAGCCATTATATCGGCAGGGGCTTTACGCTGATTGAAATGGCGGTAGTAATTGCAATCATTTCCCTGCTATTGGGTGGATTACTAATTCCACTGGGGGCTCAGATAGAAAGCAGGCGGATCAGGGATACCGAAAGGCAATTGGGGATAATCAAGGGAGCACTCATCGGGTTTGCCATCACGAGCTTGAATGGCCGCCTGCCATGTCCGGATATCGACGGCGATGGTGTGGAAGATCGGGCAATATCCCAATCGGCGACATCATGCACGCAACTGGAAGGAGAACTACCTTGGGTTACCTTGGGCCTTGCGCGCACGGATGCCTGGGGGCGACCATTTCGATATGCACCCGATGCCGCCTACGCAGATCCCGCCGGAATCTCCAGCTCGCCGGATACCCGCAGTGGACTTATCGTCCAGGACCGTACCGGTAGTTTTCTCACGGATACGACAACCTCACCATCGGGTCTACGATTCAATGGCCCGGCAGCTATTCTATTTTCCTGTGGTCGAGACGGTATTCCAAACCAGAAAAATGATAACGATAATGCTTTGAATACCAATGCCAACTGCATGAATTCCGGTGTATCGGACGGAGTATACACAGCAGACATACCCAGGGAAGGGGTTTTCGATGACATCGTGATTTGGCTTTCTCGGAACACCTTGCTCAATCGCTTGGTGGCCGCTGGGGTGTGGCCATAATGGATATAAATATCAGCAAGACTTCGCCTCGAACCATGCTTCGAGATGACCGCTTCTATTGCCTTTGACCAGTGAATGCCCTTTTTTGTCGACGGTATTGTCTCCTCTGCCATCGTTTCCCCCTTTTTGGTAAAAGGGGACATTACCCTGTTGGGCTGACAGGGTTTGGCTATGACTAGTCATAGCCCAATGCGACGAGTAATTGTATACTTCCAACTCCTCCTGCCGGTGTAGCTCAGTTTGGCAGAGCAACTGATTCGTAATCAGTAGGTCGGTGGTTCGAGTCCACTCACCGGCATCTAATTTCATTTTATTATCAATCGCGTAGACAGCCATTGGGAGTGCCCGAGTTTTCGGGTTGCGCCACGAATCCCCGGTTGTACCCACAAAACGCCCCCTTCATTCCCGGTTTCACCGTTGTTTTGATTCGTTTATTCCCCGCTCGGCTTCGCAAAAGAGTCAGGTTTTGCAGAAGCCAATTTTGCTTTGCCGAAGCTAAATCGTGCCTTGTCGGCTCGAGGCGAAGCTTCGCCAGGGGGGGATCGCCCTTCGAGACCGCACCACAGGCGGCACCACCGCATTATCCGAATCCCCTCTCCAGGCCTTACCCGTTCGGGTTTTCCGCGCTGGAAACGCGGGAAGATATTTCTCGTTGGAGGATGCGGGTGGACCGCATGGTCATTTCCCAGCCGAGCCGTGCCACGGTTGGTGGCGTCATTTCGGGGGCGTTATCTCGCGAAACCGAGGCTTCTTTCGACCTGTCTCCCTTTCTCGTGGACACAGGGCTTCTGGTTGCAAGGGATTGACGATCGGGATGAAAATAGGGATTGGACGAACTGGCTGTCGGATGGTGATCGTAATTTGTTTATTTCCCCATGAATTCGAATGCTTATTTCCTATCTTTTTAACCCCCGTCCGGTAAGCCGATGATCGATACAAAAGCAGTCATCGATATTCTGGGAAAAGCGGTCGCCGATCGAAAAACGATTGGGATCGCCACCGTAATGGGGGCGACTGCCACCGTAATAGGGGCGATTGCCGCTGCAGCAGGGAAGACTGCCGCTGCTATAGTAGCTGTAGTAGTAATGGGGATTGCTGCTGCATCGATACTTGTATACCTGCTGGTAGTCGCCTCCCGTGAATCCGAAAGGAGGGGCGAACGGGCAAAAGACGATCCGTTACGCGACCTCTATCCGCTGCTGTGTTGTGCCGTCGACCATATGGATCAGTGTTACCAAGTCGAGGACCATTTCTTTCTCGCCAACCGAAACCAGGCTAGACATTCCGGGGAATATTGCGCCTTGGCGAAGCGCAACCCCCTCTCCGCCAACGACGTGGAAAATGAAACGGCCCCGACCAAATTTCCGGATCGCGGCGTATTCTTCATCGAAGGGACGGGCAAAGACCAGCTGGAGGCCTTGCCCAATCATCTGGCGATGCGGCAAAAGCCCGAGTACGGGATCTTCGGCGAAAGAGAAGGTGCCTGTGTGCTCGTAGAGAAAATCGTGGAGAGCGTCCACGATATTCGTGGCGGAGAAGACGCCTTGGCGCAGCGCCTGTATCAGCGTTTTACCGGGGAATATCGATCCTATGAGAATGAGGATGATCCGCGCTTTGGGTCCTTCCAAAGGAAAGTACAAAACTGGGTCGATGGCGCGACCAACAAGCGAAGCATCATCCATGTGCCAATCCGCGATGAAACACCCCACCGGGAATTGATCCCCATCCTGAGTGGCGCAAAGGCATTCGTGGATGCCCTGCCTCCATTCAGGGAAGGGCATATTCTCATCGTCCTGTTTTGCTTCGAAAAAACCTATCGATCCTTGGGAATACTCTCTTGGATACAAAGATGTAGACGCCGCCGGAAACTCGCCGCGCAGGGGATTCTGCTATTGGAAGCCCCGTTCAAATTCAAATTCTGTGCCAGGGATTGGATCGGCAGGTTCCCGAATGATCTGTTCCCAAGGCGCTATCGCCGCAAACTGGAATCCATTTGCGGAGAGAAATTCGAAAGCGGCAGGAAGTGGTGCTGTAGGGAATTACAAAGGCCGCTTGAAAAGGCATTGGCGCAGGTATCCCTGGAATCGAGTAGAGATTGAGATAACACGCATAAAAGGAACCCCCATGTCCGACACGCTCAAAACCGCCCGTTATCGGGGCAAAGGCAAACAGCAACCGGAAGGCGTCTGGCAGGGCCTGCCGGAGATCGACAAAAAATCCCTCACGGATCCGGCGGGCTATATCGCATCCCGTGACCTCGCGGCGGCGGTGGATGTCGCCGCCACCCTGGGAATGCCGCTGCTGCTCACCGGAGAGCCCGGTTCCGGAAAGTCACGCCTCGCCGACAGCATCGCCTGGGAGATGGGGATGGGCGAACCCCTGGAATTCGTCGTCAAATCCGACACCCAGGCCCAGGAACTCTTCTATCGCTATGATCTCATCGGTCGCTACAACGCATCCTACGACCAGGGCGTCGATGAAAAACGACTGGCCTCCCGTTTCCTGCGCCTCGAGGCCATGGGCAAGGCCCTGCTCTACGCCGTGGGTGGAAACCTGGCCAGGGAAGCACTGGGACTCACGGATGCCCAGATCGCGGAACAACTACCCCATTACGACGGTTCCCCCCGCCGCTCGGTGGTACTCATCGACGAGATCGACAAGGCCCCGCGGGACGTGCCCAATGACCTGCTGGCCGAGATCGACAAGGGGGAATTCCACGTGCCCGAACTCGAGGTTGCCCTGCAACGAGAAGTGCGAATCGCCCTGGCTGGGCCCGGCGAGGGAGGCAGGCGTCTCGATCCCCTGGTCGTCATCACCAGCAACTCCGAAAAGACCCTGCCCGATGCGTTCCTGCGCCGCTGCATCTATTTCCATGTGCCATTCCCTGCCTTCGGCGAAGATGCCCCGCCCGATGAATCGCCCGAGAATAAGTCACCCAAGAATGAATCGGTCACCGTGGAGCGCATCGTGGCGCAGCGGTTTTACGAGCGTTATCGGGAACATCATGGTGATTTGGTTGGCGACGCCATTTCCCTTTTCAGATACATTCGCCAGGATTTCAATGCGGAGCGAAAGCCCTCCATGGCCGAACTCCTCAACTGGCTGGATTATCTGCTGCCCCGTGGTAAAAACGCGGGCTTTCCACTCGGAAAGCGCCTGTGGGAACTCGACCCCGCCGTCCTTTCCCTGGGTGTGCGCTGTCTGTTGCTGAAGAAAAGGGATGACCAGGAAAGATTCGGGAGGCTCATCGAGGGCAAAAGTTCCGAGGCGCTCGAGGAAATCATCGAAGATCCGCGGGAAGGCTAATTTCGCCCGGCGAAATCATCATGACCCCCTGCCCCGAATCCTTGCACCAACACCCCCTGTCCCCCTGGCTTGCGTGGCTGCCTGTGCTCGAAAACCTCCTGGCGGCTCGGGGACTCCCTGTCAGTCCGGATCGCTGGCTGAACCTGCATGATCTCCTGTTTCGATTCTATCGGGAAGGGCGGTTGCCCGAAGAGATAACCGGGCTTCGTCCCTATCTTCGGCCCTTGTTCTGTCGCAATCCCGAGGAATCCGCGGCCTTCGATGGCTGTTTCGACGACTGGGTGAACGGGGGAAGGGACGCCGGTTTGTCGGCGGATAAACCATCTATTTCTCCCTATGCGGAACCGATCGAGCCTCTCGGGACGAACCTCGGCAGATCATCCCCGCCGCCTGTCCTTCGCTGGCCCTTCGCGGCATTCATTGCACTGGTCCTTTTGTTGTCCTCATTGGCGGGCGTTTTCTTCATGGAACCCGGTTTGGCGCCACCCACGCCCGCGTCACCGGTTTCCCGGCCCGCCGCGCCCGAGATCCCACCGCCGTCTCCGGACTCGCCTTCCCGCGAATATCTGGAGCTATCCCTCGATCCGCTTCCGCCCCGCGCTTTGCCGGACAAACTATCTTCAAGCCCGCAAAACGCCGCGCGCCTCGATGCCTGGGGCAAGCGCCTGCCCTGGCTGGGGATCCCCGTGGCCCTGGTCTGGCTCCTATGGGCCTGGCTGCGGCGACGCTATGTCCTGCGCCGCGCCGCCGGTTCCGAGCACGATCCCCTGGCGTCCCTCTCCATACCGGCGGGCAGCCAGCCCCTATTCGATTCTCCCTCGCTGCGCGATGCCCTTCGCCGCCTGCACCAACCCATCGAGATCGAAGGTCGCTATCTGCATGTGTCCGCCACCCTTGCCGCCTCGATTCGGCAAGCCGGTTTTTTCCGCCCGGTGTTCCGGGGGCGGCGCTTCGTGCCGGAACTCCTGGTGCTCATCGACACCAAGGACCCCAGGGATCTGTTGGCTGGCATGGGAAGGCTGGCCGCTACTCGCCTGCGACAACACGGCCACGAGGTCTTCGTCTATTATTATCGAGGCGCGCCCGGTGGATTCATCGATGAGCGATTCCAGGCCGCCGGCGGCGTGGAAGAACTCTTCAGCCGCCATCCCCATGCCCGCCTGTTGCTCATCGGCGATCCCGGCGCGCTCCTCACCAACCTGGGGACCCACCTCATCGATGAGGCCGCTTCCCTGACCCGCTGGTCCCAGCGAGGGGTACTGAGCACCCGTGATTCCCACCCGGCCCGGATCGGGGTACTGACCGCGCGGGGATTCTATACCGAACCCCTGACCGACGAAGGCATTCGGGCCATCAGCGTTCAATTCGCCGAGTCTTCCCAAACCATGGTCAGCCCGCGTCGATTGGCCTCGCCGCCCGCTCCCTTCGCGGGTCGCCACTCGCTCCCCTGGTGGCGACGTCCCCCTCGAAAAGAATTCCAGGCCGATCTTGCCGCCCTGCGGCGTTATCTGGGAGAAGACGGCTATTTCCTGCTTGGCGCCATGGCGGTCTATCCGGCTCTGCATTGGGGACTGACCCAGGTACTGGATTACCGCCTGTTCCCGGATGACCCGCCTCGCGCGCCCGCCGGGAGCGCCACCCTCCAGGGTGGCATTTCCACGCCCCCTAACAGCCGCGAACAACGCCTGTTGAAAATCGCGCAACTCTCCTGGTCCCGGATCGGCTGGTTGCCGGAATGGTTCCGCATCCATCTCCTGCGCCACCTGACGCGCCGGGAACGCACTATCATTCGCCGGGAATTTCGCATGCTGTTGGAGCCGCGAGCCGAAGAAGCGGATGGCCAAGCCATCCGGTTGCCCTTTCGGACGCACGAGCCAGGCAGTTGGCGGGATTCTCTCAAGGCCCGCATCCATCGAACACCTGGGATAAACGATGCCGTATTCGCCAACCTGATTATGGGGGGGCGACTCGGGCCATGGGATTTCACCCTGCCTCGCTGGATTGGGGACCGGCTGCCTGGGATATCGAGCGGGGGATGGCTGATATTCCTGGGGCCGCTGCTCGAGGCATCGATCGGTGCACTGCTGTGCTGGTTCGCCATATCCGGGATTTGGCAGAGCCAGCGTCCCTGGTTCGAGGACCGGGCGCTGGAGATGCAGATCGCCGCCAACAGGGAACATTCCTTTGCCATCATCCATGGGGAAAATGCCGAAAGTCTTGCCCAAGTGTTCCGAACCAGCCTGACCCGATATGGCTTTACCAGTGTGGAACCGGGGCCGGAATTCGGCAAGACATTGCCTCCGCTTCCTCCGGGGCACATGGTCCTCGTCGATCCCGGTGCCTCCGACGCCAACCGATGGGCCGCGCGTGCAATGGCCACCCACCTCGCCTGGCTCGATTATCAATCCCCGGACGCCATCGGCATCCGATCCGACGCTAATCCAGGTCCGGAAAATGCCGTTCCGGAGAACACAATCCTGGTGCGTCTTTCCGGGGACTCCGTCGCCGACCCGACTATCTCCTTGCAGGATCTTCGCCCTGGCGAGAGACCATCGACTACATTGGACGGGGAACAAAAGACGCTCTTCGGCGATCCGGATAAATTGATCGCGGCCATGGATCGACTGGATCGCCCATCGAAAGGGCGGCCCTCTTCGGATCGCCGCTCTCCAGGGCGGCCTCCTCCGGCTTTTACCCGTTTCCGCGACACCCTGAAAGACGGCTCCCAAGGCCCCGAGATGATTGCGCTCCCCGCCGGGGAATTCCTCATGGGCTCCCCCGAGGATGAGTCGATGCGTGATTTCGATGAAGGCCCGCGATACCGGGTGCGCATCGGCAACCCCTTTGCTTTGGGGGTCACGGAGGTGACCTTTGCCGACTATGACCGTTTCGCCAGGGTCACCGGGCGCAAATTGCCCGACGATGAGGGTTGGGGTCGGGATCGGCGCCCGGTGATCGATGTCAGTTGGAACGACGCCACCGCCTATGCCCAATGGCTCTCCGGGGAAACCGGAGAAAAGTATCGTCTCCCTACCGAGGCCGAATGGGAATACGCAGCGCGGGCGGGGACCGAGACGCCCTTTTCCACCGGGGAGTGCATTACCACCGATCAGGCCAATTATGATGGAAACTACGGCTATGCCGATTGCGAGGCAAGGACCGGCGTGTATCGCCGGAAGACTGTCCCTGTGGGCTCGCTTCCGGCCAATCCCTGGGGGATTCATGAGATGCATGGCAATGTCTGGGAATGGACATGGGATTGCTGGCATGGCGATTACCAAGGTGCTTCCGTGGATGGCAGCGCCTGGGGCGAGGAGGGGGATGGTGATTGTTCCCGGCGTGTGGTTCGCGGCGGTGGCTGTTTCGACGGTCCGAGGTTCCTCCGGTCGGCCGACCGTGACTGGGACAGGTTGGATGGAGCGTACAACTTCACGGGGTTCCGTCTTGCCAGGGAATTTTGATGCTTTGCGCTTTGTACCATCGCCCTTTGCGTGATTCCACGTAGCGGAATCACTGTCCGAGCAAAGCGAGGATTGCGCGATTTTTGTATATCGATATTTACATTGGCGCGAAACAACATGGATCGATAAACGCCGAAAGCTATTTCGGATTGTCATGCGCTGGTGGAATGGTTGATCCCTCGGGGCCGCCCTGGAGGGCGGCGATCCGGCCGGGGGGCCGTAATCCAATCGAAGGGATGCCGTTCCGAACGGTGGTCCGGCTGGACTGTTTTTTCCTGGCGGCGGTCCTGGCACGGGATCTCTGTGTCGCTGTCGCCGGGATCGCCGTTCTCCAGGACGGCACAAACCGATGCGAAGATGAGCGGGGAATAAATACACTCGCGAAGTCTGTGCTCGAATCGACAAAGCATGACTCGGCATTGGCAAAATTGGCGCCTTGTAAAACTCGATCCAATTGTAAAGCTGAGCGGGGAATAAACGGATTGGAGAGGCCAACACCCCACAATGACAACAACAGGGCCCAAGGGTTGGTATTCCCGCAACTACCTGCCGCATCTCGATGCACCCCATATATTTCAATCCATCACCTTCCGCTTGTACGACGCCTTGCCGCGAGAGGTGGTTCTGCGGCTGGAGGAGCAAGCGCGCGCCAAACTGATCACCGATATCGAAAAGCGCCGCGGCATCGAATCCTACTTGGATGCGGGATATGGCGCGTGTTGGCTGCGGCGTCCGGAGATCGCCCGGATTGTGCAGGATGTGTTGCAGTATTTCGACGGCGAGCGTTACCGCCTGCTTGCCTGGTGCATCATGCCGAATCATGTACATGTGCTGATCGAGACCTTCCGAGGCCATCCCCTGGGGAAGGTGCTGCTATCCTGGAAGTCGTTCAGCGCCAGAAAAGCCAATGTGTTGCTCGAGCGAGAGGGATATTTTTGGCAACGTGAATATTTCGACCGATATGTCCGTGATGCCGAGCATCATGAACAATTGGTTTTCTACATCGAGAATAATCCGGTCAAGGCCGGTTTCGTGGAGAGAGCGGAGGATTGGCGGTTCGGCAGCGCTTGGGCGCGTCGGAATTTGGAATAAGGATGTCGCTTTCTCTGGGGGTGCCGTGGGCTGGCTGGGGTTTTTATTTTTGCCGCCCTGGAGGGCGGCGGTCCGGCTGGGGGGGCCGTAATCCAATCGAAGGGATGCCGTCCCGAACGGTGGTCCGGCTGGGCTGTTTCTTCCTGGCGGTGGTCCTGTGGCACGGGATCTCTGTGTCGCTGTCGCCGGGATCGCCGTTCTCCAGGACGGCATTGGTAGCCTTATGACAAAGGGCGGGTTAGCTGAAGCGTAACCCGCCTGCTACGAAGCTTTCTTTGAATATGACGAGCCGGATAAATTTACGTGCCCCATTACATCCGATACCGAGTCCTCGGAGGGAGCTGTTTTTTAGTGAGATGGAGCAAAGTGAAATGGGTGATTCTATAAAGGGCGGGTTATGCTTCGCGAACCCGCCCTACAGAGTCTTTCTTGGCGTCATTTTGGCCTGCGTATCGTTATCGATTTCGGCGCAAGACGAATCGGTATCTCTCCCGTCCCTGTCCTTTCCCACCCAACCCTGTCGCTTCCGGCCAGGCGAGAGCCCGGAGATGGCGATTATCGCCTCCGGGCGATTTCTCATGGGATCTCCCGAGGGTGAAAAAGGGCGCGATTCCGATGAGGGACCCCAACACGGCGTCAGCGTGGTGAACCCCTTCGCCATCAGTCGTTGCGAGGTCACGGTGGGGGAGTTCCGAACCTTCATGGAGGATACCGAGTACCGTACTGACGCCGAACGCGGTCAGGGGTGTTGGGCGCTAAAAGACGATGGAAGCGGTGGGGAGGTTCACAAGGACCGAAACTGGCGGAGTCCCGGTTTCGATCAGACGGAGCACCATCCGGTGGTGTGTGTGAGCTGGAATGACGCCCGCGCCTATGCCTACTGGCTGACTCTGCGCACGGGGAAACGCTATCGCCTTCTGAGCGAGGCGGAATGGGAATACGCGGCGCGTGCGGTGCGTGTCACGGGTGTGCCGGGTCCACTGTCTCGCCGTTACTGGGGGGATGATCCGGAGGATAAACGGATGTGCGAATTCGCCAACGGAGCCGATCCGACGCTGAAGGAAGAGGTTCCAAAGTGGGGTTTCGATATAAATGAAAACTGCCGGGATGGATTTGCGTTCACGGCCCCGGCAGCAAGTTTTCGGCCCAACGCCTTCGGTCTTTTCGATATGGTGGGCAATGCGTGGGAATGGACGGCGGATTGCTGGCATGAAAATTACCAGGGTGCTCCCGTGGATGGCAGCACCTGGGGGGAAGAGAACGGTGGGGATTGTTCTGGGCGTGTGGTTCGGGGCGGTTCCTGGTTCTACGAACCCTGGGTCGTCGGGTCGGCGAGCCGGGGCTGGGGCACTACTAATGTTGCGACCTTCAACCTCGGTTTCCGTCTTGCCAGGGATCTTTGACTCTTTGCTCTTTTGCCCTTTGAGATCCTCGCGAAGCGAGGATCTTTTTTGCGTAAAATGGTGTTGCGTATCGGCGGGGATAATAATCTTGTTTATTTTCCGCTCGGCTTCGCAAATGAGCCGAATTCTGCAAGGACGCCAATTTTGCTTTGCCGATACTACAATGCTTTGTCGGTTCGAGGCGGAGCTTCACTAGTCGTTTTCCGGAAGGGGAGAGGGTGAACCGATCATCGATCGGGTACCATAGCAGGCTCGCGCACCGGTTGGCGGCGAAAAAAAACAAAAGAATGGCCCATGAATCTCGATATCGATTCCTCGTATCGGCGATCGAAGGCTTTCATGAAACCAAGTTCGGTTAGACATAATGAGTCGTAAATTTTCCATGCTTGCTCGTATTGTCGGGCTGCTTGTTGTCATTGCCGGTTCCGTTGGCTTATTGGTCTCGGCGGGTGGCATTTGGTACTTGTTTCCTCACCTGCCTCCGACGGCGAGATTGAAGGACGTCCATCTGCAGGTTCCACTTCGGGTATATACGCAAAATGAATCCCTGATGGCGGAATTCGGCGAGAAACGGCGCATTCCACTCAAGATCGAGGATATCCCGGAAGTCATGATCAATGCCGTTTTGGCGGCGGAGGACAAGCATTTCTTCGAACATCCGGGTGTGGATTGGCAGGGTCTGATGCGCGCGGTTATCTATTTGGCGCGCACGGGAGAGAAAGGCCCCGGCGGCAGTACGATTACCATGCAGGTGGCCCGTAATTTCTTTTTGGGTCGCGAGAAGACCTATGTGCGCAAAGTGAACGAGATCTTGTTGGCCCTCAAGATCGAGCAGGAACTTACCAAAAGAGAGATTCTTACGTTATACCTCAATAAGATCTTTTTCGGGCAGCGCGCCTATGGGGTAGGGGCGGCGGCCCGAGTGTATTATGGCGCGACACTGGATGAGTTGTCTCTCCCTCAAGTGGCGATGATCGCGGGGCTTCCCAAGGCACCCTCCCGTTTCAATCCCATCGCCGATCCAGCACAGGCTTTGGTACGCCGCAACTATGTGCTGCGCCGCATGCACGAACTCGACTACATCGACAAGGAGAAATACGATTCATTCATCGATGCGCCGGTGACGGCAAAGTTGCATACCAGCCGCACCGTGGATGTGGAAGCCTCTTATGTGGCCGAAATGGTTCGGGCCTGGATGGAGAAGAGATATCATGATGCGTATACCGGCGGCTATCGGGTGTACACGACGATTCATGACCGGTGGCAGAAATATGCCAATGCGGCCCTACGCAAGGCATTGCTGGCGTACGATCGGCGTCATGGTTATCGTGGACCAGAGCACCGCCTTATCCAAACTGCCCAAAACGAACCCCTCGATAGGGTCTTTGGTAATTTGTCGCCGGTAGGCAATTTGTTTCCCGCCCTTGTCGAGACGGTGGACAGGAAAAGTATCCGGGTGGTTGCGCCGGAGGCAGGTGAACTGGAACTGCCCTGGGAAGCACTGTCTTGGGCACGACATTATGTGGGTAAAGATCGCCGGGGACCCACCCCGAAAACCGCCGCGGAGGTTGTCGCGCCCGGTGATGTGGTCCGAATAGAGAAGAACGAATCCGGATGGTTGCTTGCCCAGATTCCAGAGGTACAAGGTGCGCTGGTAGCCATGGACCCCCTGGATGGCTCGGTTCGAGCATTGGTTGGCGGATTCGATTTCTACCGTAGCAAGTTCAATCGCGCTACCCAGGCCAAGCGTCAACCAGGTTCCAGTTTCAAACCTTTCATCTATTCCATAGCCCTGGATGCAGGATTCACCCCCGCTACCCTTATCAATGATGCCCCTGTCGTATTTAGAGATCGGGAGTTGGAGACGGATTGGCGACCGGAGAATTACAGTAGGGAATTTTACGGACCCACACGGCTTCGGGAGGCGTTGACACGCTCCCGCAACCTGGTATCTATCCGTCTGTTGCGAAGATTGGGGATTCAACGCGCCCTGCGTGAATTACCCCGTTTCGGTTTCGATCGGAAGCGATTGCCGTCCGATCTTTCACTGGCCTTGGGCAGCGGCACAGCGACGTTGCTCGAACTTGCCACGGCATACAGCATCTTTGCCAATGGGGGATATCGCGTAGTCGATTATTTTGTCGACAAGGTTCTCGATGCCGATGGTAAGGAAATATTCAACGCGCAACCGCCACGAGTTTGTCGAGAATGCGATGCTGCGTCGAGACGATTTCAAGGCGGTTTCACCGATGCCTCTTCTACTGTGGAGATCGAATCTCTACCGGAAGACGAACCGGAACAAGAGCCCGGTATCGTCGAGGCCCGGTCTCACACTGCACTTCGTATCATTAGCGCCGAGAACGCCTGGCTTATGAATTCGATGCTGCGTGATGTGATCACATCTGGTACCGGTATCCGTGCAAAAAAGCTTGGCCGCGCCGATTTAAGGGGTAAGACTGGAACCACGAACGAACAAAGGGACGCCTGGTTTTGTGGGTTTACACCAGGGATAGTCGCAATCACCTGGGTTGGCTTCGATAATTCTCATCCGCTGGGCTCCGGTGAAAGTGGGGCACGTGCCGCATTGCCCATGTGGATGGAGTTCATGGGCAAGGTACTCGATGGCGTTCCGGAGAAGAAACTGGAGCGGCCAAACGGGTTGGTTACTGTGCGTATCGATTCGAAGACGGGTCGACGGGCAAGCGTAAATGACCAGAATTCCATATTCGAGACTTTTCGTGCCGATAATGTTCCCCGACAAACCACCGCGATGCCAGGGGCCGGAAAAATCATGGAGAAACTTTTCTAGCGAAGCTTGTGCTCGAACCGGCAAAGCAGACCTAAGCATCGGTAAAGCAAAATTGGTGCTTTGTAAAATGGCGACTTATTTGCGAAGCTAAGCGGGGAATAAATAAACTAGCGAAGCTTGTGCTCGAACCGACAAAGCATGATTGAGTGTTGATAAGGCGAAATTGGTATCTTGCAAAACTTGATCCAATTGTGAAGCTGAGCGGGAAATAAACGAATCGAATAAGGGGAAATAAGTACGGCCCTCGGATTGCATTTCACGATTGAAAAGGGAATGGAAGGTCGATCGACGGAAAAGTGAAATCGACGCGCAGTGAAATGAGTCGAAGAGACCGAGAGAGAGAGTAGTTCCGGGGATTGAAAATTCGTATAATGCCGCCCGCACTGGTTGTTGCAAGGGGTTGTCCAACGAAGCTTCACCTTGAACCGACAAAGCATGAATCGGCATCGGCAAGGCAAAACCAGCGTTTCGCAAAACTCGACTCATTCGCCAAGATGAGCAGGAAATAAACGAAATATTCTGGAATGGCATTTGCCGGGGAGGCACAGGTGCTTACGATACCTTGTGCATTGTACCGGGTGTGTTTCGAATCAGTGCATTTCGATTCAGGGGTTTCTCGTACAGGGATGAGGTAACCCCGAACTTCGAGAAAGTCATGGGCCGTTAGCTCAGTCGGTAGAGCACCGGACTTTTAATCCGTTGGTCGAAGGTTCGAATCCTTCACGGCCCACCAATATGGCCCTTCCTCGAGTACGCATCTTTGGTGTATCGGAAAAACAAAGATTCCGAGAGAATCGGCGCGCGCGCCAAGCCCCTCCGCTTCAGTCCTGATGTGAAGCTACGTGTTCTGAAGTAGAAAGCCAAAGTCTCCCAAACCCTGTCCCGAAGAGGCATCGCGTTCGAAAATCGTTTTTCGGGTAGGACGAAATTCAACAGATGCCTTGCCGATATCCCTCTGAAATCCATGGACTAGCGAGTCTTTTGCTCGAACCGATAAAGCGGACCCAAGCATCGGTAAGGCAAAACCGGCGTTTCGTAAAACTCGACTCGTTTGCCAGGCTGAGCGGGAAATAAATAAACTAGCGAAGCTTCGTCTCGAACCGACAAAGCATGATTGAGTGTTGATCAGGCGAAATTGGTACCTTGTGAAATTTGATCCAATTGTGAAGCTGAGCGGGAAATAAATAAATTAATCGACAGCGCGCGAAACCGAAAAGATGGAAATGTACTGGAGAGACCTTGCCGTCGAACGCTCGGTTTCGATAACAGAACATACTTGGACTACCCATGGCGAAATCATGTAAAAACTCGCAGTTATAAACAGATATGACAGACACCTCTCCCCCCCGAAGCCCAACTGTCCCCCAACTCCTCACACAGGAAAGCAAGATCCACTTTCGCTGTTATCCGGGAATTTCCTGCTTCAATACCTGCTGTAAACAGGCAAACATAACATTGGGACCTTATGACATTCTTCGTTTGCAAAAGCGTCTTGGCATGGATTCCAAGGGATTCCTCAAGAAGTACACCGTACCATTCGAAATGGACCAGGATGGCCTGCCGGGCGTAAAGCTGAAAACCACGGAAGATTGTGTTTGTCTTCTGCTCGATGGTGAAAACGGTTGCAGCGTCTACGAGGATCGACCGACGGTTTGCCGTTACTACCCCATTGCCCTTCTCAACAAACGAAAACAGGGATCGTCGCAGGCCGAGGAGGATTATTCCCTCGTAAAAGAGGACCACTGCAAAGGCCATGAGGAGGAGCGGGAGCTTACCATCGCCGATTATCGGCAAGAACAGGGTTGCCACGAATACGATGATGTGAACCGGGAGTGGTATCAGCTGATCCTGAAGAAAAAATCCGCGGGGCCGGGCGTCGGAAAACCCTCTGATGCAAGCCTGCAACTTTTCTTCATGGCCTGTTACAACATCGACATGTTTCGCCGTTTCGTAAAAAGCGAAAATTTCAGAAAAACTTATGTCATGGACGATGAATTTTACATCGCCATCGAAAAAGATAGTGTGGTATTGCTTCGCTTTGCCTTCCGTCTGCTACGCCAGGTGCTATTCGGAGAACGTACCATCGAAGAGCACAAAGGAAGCTGGGAGGCACGCATTACCCAAAGAAAGGAGGTATGGGAGGCTCGCGTCAAGGCGGAAATAGCCCGACGCCAGCAGATGGAAGACGAAAAGTATCGAGACGATGCCATTCCATAGCCAAGTCTCACCATGAGTCAAGTCTTGGGCGGTATCCCCCCCGAAGGTACGGCGCTCGATGATTTCATGTTCTCGTAATGGCCCCGGAATACCGCCTCGAGTTTATCGATAACCTCCGGCGCGGGTTGTCCCCGGAGCACATGTCCGGCCATCAGACTTGACGTCTCGTTCAACATCGTTGCCTTGTCCAGCATGGGATAGCTCCTCGAAAGGCGTCGGATAGCGGCAACCACCGTTTCGTTATCGGGCCTTGGTATGAGCAAGGGGACGGGGATCGAGTCGCTTTCCTGCGCCGTCTCGCTATCCAGACGACCCACCAGAAATTCGGCAAATGCCAATAACGTCCTTTTCTCATCATCGGGCAAGCGGGAAAACAGCCGGATCAATTCCTTTGTTTGTATTCTCATTGGCTATCGCTCTCCTCGCGGTTCGATTACCCTGCTGCAAGTTGCTGGGTCGCAAGGTCGCGGATCCGAACAATCAACGCATGCAGTCCTTTCTGGCGAGTCGGCGTCAGATGCTCCATGAGGCCGGTCCGATTGGCAAAATCGAGCATATCGATATCCAGCACTTCCTTCGCTGTCTTCCCTGCGTAAATACTCCGCGCCAACGCCAACATCCCCCGACCGATCAGGGCCTCGCTATCGGCAACGAAATCGAACATCCCATTCGTGAACCCCCCTTTCACCCAAGATTTACTCGTACATCCCTGCACCAGGTTTTCCTCGGTCTTCTCCTCCTCCGCTATCAGCGGAAGTTTTTCACCGAGTTCCATGATGTAGTTGAAACGGTTTTCCCAGTTATCCAGGAGCTCGAAATCTTCAACAAGTCGATCGATGAGTGTCATGAGAAAAATCCTATCAAGAAGCTCGTATATACCTTCCCCAGGGCTTGGCGAGGCTTCGCCTCGAAACCCATGAAGCGTGATTCGGCGTCGGTCGAAGCAAAGTCGTTTTTTGTAAAACTCGACTCATTTACGAAGCCGAGTGGGAAATAAACAAACTGGCAGGGTGGTGAAAAATGCACTTTTTCGCCCCGTGCGCGACAAAGGCATGTCGCCATTTTCGATGGTCATTCGAACAGCCCCATTCGAACAGCCCCATTCGAACAGCCCCATTCGAACAGCCATTGGGCCATTGAAAATCAAGGGCCAGGAAATCACACTCTTCCCACTCCATCAGTGGAAAGGTCAAGAAGCGGACTCCTTCATCATCCTGCTGATACCAAGACCATAATCGGGGACCGTGAACAAGAATAATATTCAGTAAAACAAACGAAAAGTCCATGAATTCTACAGGAAACTCGCATCCATTACTTTGTTTATTTCCCGCCCAGCTTCGCACGAATGGTCACCCTGCCGAATGAGTCGCCCTTTACAAAACACTGGTTTTACTCTACTACGATCAAATCACACCGCATCGGTTCGAGCGCAAGCTCCGTTAGAGAGTCACGCCAAGTCAAGACTGCCAGCGAAGCCTGTGCTCGAACCGACAAAGCGTGACCTGGCATCGGTAAAGCAAAATTGCCGTTCTGTCGAATTCGACTCATTTGCGATGCCGATCTGAAAATAAACGAAATAATCATTGCAAACAGCACCATCACTGCGGCACGAGGAAAACGAATATGAAATACAATCCACTACGCATGCCGATGATCCTGGCGATCGCCTTCATGGCGGTATTTGGCGCCGCGGAAGCGGCAAGCCACAAACCAGTACTACTCAAGATACCCATTGGCTTTTCCACCAAGCTACCGGGATTGGGTTCGACCATCGTCAAGGTCAAAGACGACCTGGAAGAGGCAAGCGCCGGAACCATCGAAGTCAAGATCTATGAACCCAACAAATTGGTGGCTCCCTTCGAGATCCTCGATGCGGTTTCATCGGGAAAAGTCAATGCAGGTTTCGGTGCCGCGGCCTATTGGTCGGGAGAAATGCCGGCCTCATCGCTATTTGCCTCCTTTCCCTTCGGACCGGAAGCGGGGGAATACATGGCCTGGTTGTACTACGGTAATGGACTGACGCTATATCAAAAAATGTACGATGACGCGGGGAAAAACGTGCAGGTATTGCCCTGCGCCATGATCACCGCCGAAACCTCGGGTTGGTTTACCAGGGAAATCAAGGGAATCGAGGACCTCGCGGGCCTCAAGATACGCTTTGCCGGCCTGGGAGGAGTGGTGCTGCAAAGGCTCGGTGCCGCGACCACCATGTTGCCGGGTGGCGAGATCTTTCCGGCATTGGAAAAGCGGGCCATCGATGCCACCGAGTTCTCCACCCCTGCCATCGATGAACGGCTGGGATTCCATCGGGTTGCCAGCTACAACTACTTTCCGGGCTGGCACCAACAGGCAACCATACTCGAACTCTTGATCAACAAGGTCCAGTGGAACAAGCTGACCGGTGGGCAGCAACGGCTCATGGAGATCACCTGCAAGGCCTCCATGGCCGACTCCCTTGCGCACGGGGAGGCCATCCAGGCAGCGGCAATGCAACGCAACCGCGACAAGCATGGGGTCCATATCCAGTACTGGAGTGATGAAATGCTTGCCCTCTTCGAGCGCACGTGGCGGGAAGTCGTTGCCGAAGAGGCCGAGAAAGATGCCTTCTTCAAGGAGGTGTGGGACGATCTCTCGGCATTTCGCGCCCAATATGGCCTGTGGGAATCGTATGGATTTCTGCCACGATCCCGCCCTGGTGAAAAATAGGGGCTACCCGTTTTTTCGAGATTATCGGCCTTCGAAATTACCGGTGTTCGATTTCCTGTGCCGTGATTCGAAGGGGGGCGTTTGGAAATTCCGATGGCAATGGAAAATCCGGTAGAAAGTTGGGTTAGGCGCGGCTGGCGCCGTAATCCAACAGAAAATAAAAAAATCGCCATAGCCTTACAACCAAACCCTCCGAAAACCTGCCCCGAAAGGGCATCATGTTTCTCGAAACGGCGGTTTCCTCATCGCCCAGGGGCGTGCCTCCTCCAATTGCGCGGCAAGGCGAAACAAGATTGCTTCGTTCCCGAATCTGGCACCGAAATGGACACCCACCGGCAGGCCATCCTTTGTCCAATGCAAGGGCACGGACATGGCCGGGGTACCCGCCTCGTTGAAAAGTGGCGTGAGGACTTCGCTCATGAGACGTCGTTCGTAGTAGTCGTCCAGATCCGGGTTGGCCATGTCCATGGCGCCCAGGGGCAGTGGTGGCCTCACCAGGGTCGTGGACAGGAATACATCGTACTGTTCGAAAAATCCCCCCAGCGTGCGACCGATCTTTTGCATGATCTGGGTGGCGCGCAGAAATTCGGCGCCGGTGCAACGTCGCCCCTCCTGTCCCCAGGCCCAGGTCGCCGGTTCCACGTCCCCGGGGCGGAGATCTCGCCCCAGGGTCTGCATACGCAGGGCAATGATATTCCAAATACCGACACCACCGATGACGCGCCACACGCGCAACACGGTTCGATTGTCGATGGCAGGCATTGCCTCTTCCACCTCGTGACCCAGATCGGCGCACAGCCTGGCGGTCTCCTCGATGGCGCGCACGCATTCTGGATGCAGGAGTGCGCCGTCCAGGGTCCTGGTGGCAAAGGCGATGCGCAATCGTCCCGGATCGGCACCCACCTCTTCGAGAAAAGGGCGCTCCGGGGGCGGCGCCCAATACGGGTCGCCCACGGCAGGGCCGCAGGTGGCATCCAGCATGGCCGCGCTGTCGCGCACCGTGCGCGACACGCAATGCCAGCTTCCCATGCCTTCCAGGGATTCCCCCAGATTGGGGCCGGTGGGTGTACGGGCGCGGGTGGGTTTCAGGCCAAAGAGGCCGCAGTTGGCTGCCGGGATTCGGATGGAGCCGCCACCATCGGTGGCGTGGGCGATGGGCACCATGCCAGCCGCCACGGCGGCAGCGGCCCCGCCACTGGAGCCACCAGGGCTGCGGCCGAGATCCCAGGGGTTGCGGGTCGGACCGTGCAATACCGGTTCTGTGGCAGCGCACAGGCCGAACTCCGGCGTATTGGTCTTGCCCAGGATGACCAGGCCGGCGGCGCGGTGACGCTCCACCAGGGTACTATCATGACCGGGCACGAAACCGCTAAAGAGCCGACTACCGTTGGTCAAGGGAACACCGGCGCAGGAGAGAAAGAGATCCTTCAACAGGTAAGGCACGCCGGTGAACGGGCCCTCGGGAAGACCCCCGCGGATGGCGTCTGCCGCTTCGTTATACATCTTGTACACCACCGCGTTGATGGTGTCGTTGTCCTGTTCGATCCTCTCCATGGCGGCTTCCAGGACTTCTTCGGGGGTTATCTCACCGCCCCGCATCAACCTGGCGAGACCCAGTCCGTCGTATTCCTGGTATTCTTTGAATGTTGCCATTTTTCGCAAACCTCGAATGATTCGTTTATTTCCCGCTCGGCTTCGCGGATGCATCGAATTTTACGAAACGCCGATTTTTCTACTACTACCAAATCACGCTTCGTCGGTTCGAGGCGAGGCCTGGCTGGACTTTATTCAGTTACCCGGAAGATCTTGAACAAAACGATCGAAAATTTTTTAATCTGTCATTTCGAGCGTAGCGAGAAATCTTCTGGCTTGAAAAATTCCAAATGCACAAGATCTCTCCCTCCGGTCGAGATGACATATCCTTCAAGGTATCGGAAAAACAAAAATCCCGAGAGAACCAGTGCGCCCGCCAAGACCCACCCCGCTTCAGTCTTGGCGCGAAGCGCTGACATGTCCTCCATGCGATGGAATTTTGGTTCCGGCTTTGCCGGGTTAGGGATGATGCATCAAGTATTTTTGCGTTTTTTCATGTTCTCCAGGGCCGCCCGCAATGCCTTCTGGGTCTCTTCACCGGACCATCCCGCCGCGAGCTCGTCCAATTCTTCCCAACCGAATGTGGCCAGTAATGTAGCGACCTCGGTGCGACTGGCGGCACGGGTAAGGCGCATGGCCCGGGCTGGCAGTTTTACCATTCGCTGACACCAGGAGAGCGCCACCTCCTTGACGTTTTGCTGGGGAACGACCTCGTCTACCAAACCGATGCGTTCCGCTTCGATGGGCGCCACGAGACGCCCTTCGACACACAGGCGCTCCGCGATCCGGGGCCCCACGAGTCTGCTTGCGAGGTGGAAGGTGACCGGGGGGATCGGTAGACCTGCGTGAACCTCGGGGAGCCCAATCTTGTGTTTTCCTTCGGCCATGACCCGATAGTCGCACAGTATGGCCATGATGGCACCGCCACCCACCGCATGCCCCTCCATTGCGGCCACCATGGGCAGGCGCGAGGTGCCGATGGAGCGCATGAGGGTGAATATTTCATGGAAGACCTGATTGGCTGCCTGCTGATCCTGTTTCATTTGGTAGGCGATATCGAGGCCCACCGAGAAATACCCGGGTATGCCGGTTAGCATCAACGCCTCTGCCCCCTCGCTGCGTGCGTCATCGATGGCGTGGCGCAGCGCGTTGATCGATGGTGCCCGCAGGGCATTTACGGGAGGTTGGTCCAACTGGATTTCACGGATGGGGCCGTGATCGATCTTTTTCAACATGATTTCGGTTACCTCGGTTCGTGTACGAAGGCCCATGTATTCTGGTCCCTCGCCTGTAAGGGCTTGTAACACAACACCCTGAACAAGATATCGCCCGGATAATTCGTTTATTTCCCGCTCAGCTTCACAATTGGATCGAGTTTTGCAAGATACCAATTTCGCCTTATCAACACTCAATCATGCTTTGTCGGTTCGAGCACAAGCTTCGCTGGAATATCGAAAGAGTTTCAGGGGTCGCAAGATATGCCTTCATTGTCATGGAGGACAGAGTCCATGGGGCTGGTTTGAACATATTAGCGCTTTGCGTCAAGACTGAAGCGGGGTGGGTCTTGGCGCACGCGCTGGTTTTCTCGGGATCTTTGGTTTTCCGGTACTTCGAGGTGGGATTCAGATCATCTCTTGCGGGTCCACATCCAATGACCAACGCACCCGTCTTGCCGACTTCAGCCCTTCCACGCGGGGTATCCAACGGGCCAATAACCGATGCAGGACGCCGCGATTCGGTGCCTCGAATAACAACTGCGCGTGGTATCGTCCCACCCGCCGCTCCATGGGCGCGGGTACCGGGCCGACGATATCGAGGGTGGTTTCCGGCAGGGATTCCGCCATCGATTTCGCCAGCGCGCGAGCCTCGCCGAGGAATGCCATGCCAGCCTCCTGGACCGTGGATTGGGTACGTACCAGGGCCAAATGGCAAAAGGGTGCCAATGTTGCCTCGCGGCGTTCTTCCATGGCTATTTGCGCGAAACGATGATACCCGTCTCGGATAAGGGCTTGTAGCAAGGGATGGTCGGGATGGTGGGTCTGAATGAGTACCTGACCCGGGCGATCCCCGCGCCCGGCACGCCCCGCTACCTGTACGATGGTCTGTGCCATGCGCTCGCCGGCGCGGAAGTCCGGGCTGAATAGCCCGCCATCGGCATTCACGATACCCACCAGGGTTACGTTGGGAAAGTGGTGACCTTTTGCCAGCATCTGGGTCCCCACCAGGATATCGATGCTTCCCTTGGCTATGTCGGATAATACTTGTTCCAGTGTGCCTTTGGCTCGAATGCTATCCCGGTCGACTCGGACGATATTGGCACTGGGAAAGTGTTCCGCGAGCGCTGGCATGATTCGCTGCGTGCCGACACCCAGGGAACGCAGGTCTTCTCCTCCGCATTCGGGGCAATGGATGACAGCCGGACGTTCGGCGCCGCAGTGGTGGCAACGAAGGCATCCCCTTGCCGAGGAAAGGTCACCTTTCACGTCCATCGAGGCCGCGTGGTGGGCGTAGTAGACCATATGGGCATCGCAACGTTCACAATTGGCCACCCAGCCACAATGATGGCACAGGCGCACCGGGGCGTAGCCACGACGATTGAGAAACAGCAGTGTCTGTTCCCCACGAGAAAGGCGTTCCTCGATGGCTTGCAGCAGGGCGTGTGATAGACCGTTTCGGAGCGGTTTCCCGCGAACATCCACCACCGAGTAGCCGGGACGGAGCGCGCCTTGGGCGCGCTTGGGCAATGTGAGACGTTGGTAACGGGCAAGATCGACGTTATACAGGCTTTCCAGGGATGGCGTTGCGGAACCGAGTATGAGGGGAACCCCGGCTTGCCGGGCGCGATATACCGCGACGTCCCGCGCCGAATACCGAAAGCGATCCTGTTGCTTGTAGGAGAGGTCGTGTTCCTCATCGACGATGAAGACCCCGGGTCGGTGGAGCGGGACGAACACGGCGGATCGAGTGCCGATGACTACCATGGCCTGTCCATCCCGCGCCGCGGACCAACTACACAAGCGCTCCGAATCGGTGATGCCGGAGTGCAACACCACCACCGGCACCGACATGCGCTGCCTGAAGCGGGCAACGGTTTGGGGCGTCAATCCAATTTCCGGGATCAACACCAACGCTTGCCGATTCCGGGATACGACGTCCTCGATAACGGCGAGATAGACCTCGGTCTTGCCACTGCTGGTAACGCCATCCAATAAAAAGGATTGGAATCGATCTCGGGAGGCCGTAATGGCCTCGATAGCAAGTAGCTGGGCGGGCTCCAAGCGTGGCCTGGAAACCCGCGGCAAGCTTTGTGGGCTCTCCCAGCAATGAGACGGGAAGGATTCCACCCAGCCCTTTTTCTCCAGGGAACGTAGCGCGGGGGTGTGGTTGCTGAAAGCAAGCTTGAGTTCCTGGTCCGGGACGCCATCGGGGCGGTCGCAAAGCGCGCTGAACAGTGCGGCCTGGCGAGGGGCGCGGGATAGTTCCTCAGCGGTGTGTGCTTTGCCCACGGCTGTCAGTCGCCACCAGAGCGGACCTTGTACCCGCGCCGGGCGTCCGTCCCTTAGCAGCGCGGGCAGTATGCCTAAAATGGCATCGCCGACAGGGTGGTGATAGTAGTTACTCGCCCAGTGGAGCAGGGCTATGGTGTCCGGTGGCAGCAGAGGGCTGGAATCCAGTATTTCCGATACGGGTTTCAGGCGATCTGGGGCAATATCGCTGTGCTTCGTGGTTTCGACGATCAACCCGATGCGGGTCGTGCGGCCAAACGGTACTCGCACACGCATCCCGGGTAACAGTGCGTCGGGCGCGTCGCGGCCGCTGATATTCTCGGGTGGGAGATAATCGAAAAGGCGCCGCAAGGGCGAGGGTACGGCAACGCGGAATATGGTGCTGCACACGGTAATTACGACGATGACCTTTGGGGGAATCGGTATGCAACTCCGCCTCGACCATCGATATCACAACGCGAATATTCAGGCGTCCCCGAAGCATTCCGAAAAATCGATGTTGCCAAAACCGATGCCGGCCCCATGGAGGAGCTGCCCAATGTGTAGCCAACACCAAAAAAGAACATCGCGTATACGTTCTATACCTCCATGAGGTCGGCCTCTTTGATACGAAGCAAATCGTCCACTTCCGCGATGGATTTGTCGGTGAGTTTTTGGATGGACTCTTCGGCGCGTCGTTCTTCATCCTCCGTGATCGCCTTGTCTTTGACGAGTGTTTTCAGGGAGTGATTGGCGTCTCGCCGGATGTTGCGAATGGCAACTCGGGCAGTTTCCGTCTCGTGGCGTACGACACGTGTCATTTCGCGACGACGCTCTTCGGTCAATGGTGGCAACGGAATACGAATCACATTTCCAGCGGTAACCGGATTCAGCCCGAGATCGGCATTCATGATTGCCTTCTCTATCTCCGGCACTATTTTTGCTTCCCAAGGTGTCACCGTAAGGGTTCGATGATCGCCGACCGCGATGCTGGCAACTTGATTCAGTGGCGTGTCGGTGCCGTAGTACGGTACCAGGATATGCTCGAGTAAACCCGTATGTGCTCGGCCTGTACGTATCTTGCGGAACACGTGTACCAGCATCTCGATACTTTTTTGCATTCGCTCTTGCGCATCTACTTTTATGTCCTCGATCATTGGTTATACCCCGTTACGTTTGTTTGTTTCCCGCTCAGTTTCACAAATGAGTCAAGTTCTACAAAGCACCGATTTTGCTTTGCCGATGCTAAATCATGCCTTGTCGGTTCGAGACGAAGCTTCGCTGGAGTTGATATCGAACCGTTGAAATACCAATTGAAGGAGACTGACTCCGACCCTGGCAGGGTAGTGAAAAATGCAATTCTTCGCCACTCCATGTGCGATACTGTGTGTCGCCATCATCAATGGCCCATTTTCGACAAAATTGGGCCATCGATGATGAAGGAGTCGAAAAACCGCATCTCTCGGGTTCCGTACATAAAAAAGCTCGTGATGGACTTTTTCACCGTTCTGTCGGTCTCCGACGGCAAGCAAAAATTACCCCATATCCATAGGATGGCACTCTTGATCTACCGATATCCTCATCGACCTTTCCCATAGATCTCCCTGGCATCCCGTAGAACCGGCTCTGTCTCTCGCCACGCACCATCTGCCAGCTGTTTGAAAAAACATCTCCTGCGCCCGGTGTGGCAGGTGATGCCACCTGCCTGCTCCACATCGAGCAGTATCACATCGTTATCGCAGTCGGTTCGAATCTCCAGGACCCTTTGCACATGACCGGATTCCTCGCCCTTGCGCCACAATCGTTGTCGGGACCGGGACCAATATACCGCGCGCCCTTCTTCCACGGTCAACCTCAGGGATTCCCGATTCATCCAGGCCAACATCAGAACATCACCGGACTTCGCATCCTGAGCAATGGTGGGAACCAGCCCCTGCTCGTTCCAGGCAATGACATCAAGCCAATCCTCACTCATATCACACTCCAAGATTTTCCAAAATGGCCTTGCGTACCGATTCGAGTTTCGCGTCGATAACGGTAGGCTGCGTTGCGCTTTGGGCAATAGCCGTATCCGGATCCTTGAGACCATGGCCGGTCAGGGTACAAACGACGCGGCTTCCACCCGGAATCTTCCCACGCTCGATGTCCCGCAAGGCACCCGCCAGGGAGATGGCGGAGGCCGGTTCACAGAATATCCCCTCTTTCTCGGCCAACAGCCGTTGGGCGGCCAGGATCTCCTGGTCCGTGAATTCATCGAACCATCCTCCCGATTCCTGCTGTGCGTCGACGGCGGTATCCCAGGATTGCGGATTGCCGATGCGGATGGCGGTAGCCACGGTTTCCGGGTTTTCCACCGGGTGACCCCGGAGGAACGGCGCGGCGCCACTGGCCTGATAACCGCACATGCGGGGCCTCGTTGCGACGATACCGTCCCGGTAGTACTCGGTGTAACCCAGCCAATAGGCGGAGATATTCCCTGCGTTGCCCACTGGGAGGCAATGATAATCGGGAGGCCTTCCCAAGGCATCCATGATCTCGAAGGCGGCGGTTTTTTGGCCCTGAATCCGATAGGGATTGATGGAGTTGACAATGGTCACCGGGGCAGTATCGGCCACTTCCTTGACCAACTGCATCCCGGCATCGAAATTACCGCGAATCTGTAGGACAATAGCGCCATGCATCATGGCTTGAGCGAGCTTGCCAAGAGCGATCTTACCCTCTGGAATCAACACGAAAGCGGTAATACCGGCGCGGGCCGCATAGGCCGCAGCCGAAGCGGAGGTATTACCGGTAGAAGCGCAGATAATGGCCCGGCTCCCTTCCTCCACCGATCGGGTTACGGCCATGGTCATGCCCCGATCCTTGAACGATCCAGTGGGGTTCAAACCCTCATATTTAACGTAGAGTTCGACCCTGTTGTCGAGGGTCTCGCCAGGATCGCGCGCCAAATCGCGCGGGATATTTTGTAAGCGAATGAGGGGGGTATTCCCCTCGCCCAGGCAGATGACCTGGGTATCCTCGCGTACCGGGAGCCGGTCGCGGTAACGATCGATAAGACCGATATAACGGGATGGATTCATAGTAAATCAGAAAGCCATTGATGAAATTCAATTAAGATAATTACTTGTTTTCTATCCGAATTTCCTTCCGATTCTATCATATCGAGCGGTTTCCGTTCATCAGATGGATTCCAGGTTTCTCCAATCCGGCAAGGCCGAAACCGAAAGGTATGCTGAAAAGTGGACATATCGACATGCTTCGAATACAAGAAATCCGTTACGAACGTGCACAGAGAACAAAAAACCATGGACCGTTATTCGGAGTTTGCGGAGACCCCTCGCTCGATGTCCTATCGAATTTTGGGCTGGGCCTTGCCAGAAGTTCCTTTTTCGATCCGGCTGGCGAAGCTTTGCCTCGAACCGACATGATTTGGCATCGGTAAAGCAAAAAGGGCGTTTCGTGGAATTTCGACGCATTTGCGAGGATGAGCAGGAAATAAACGAATCAATCGGCCATAGCCAAGTCGAGGGTCATACTTGCTGACGGATGAGTGCGTATGGATAATTGCTCTTTGGCTTTTGCCACCTTGGCTTTTATTAGTCGTAGGGGGTAATTACGAGAAATCCACGGTAACTGACTGGGAGTTAAACAGTGAATCAACAATATTATGATGGCATCGAAAAAATGGAGAAGATGGGTGTAAACAAAGAATATGTCCAAGGCTGGATGGGCGGTTTTCTCCAAAATCCGAAACGAGAGGAGCAACGCGTTACGGAGGCATACGACGCCGGCTATGAGGACGGTGAAAACAAAGATGAGTCCAATTTCGGAAACTGGGCGGGAAAATAATATACATTGCAGAATCCGCCGACGTAATAGAAATACCCGTAAAAACCCGGATGAACCGGGTTTTTACGATAATGGTTCATGGTAATGAATTGGGTAACGCCACGGAAGCGAAGATTTTTTGATGCCACGCAAAAATAATGCTGCTACACGGGATAATAGTCTATCGGATATTCCTGCGTCCGAGGCTCAACGACTCGATAAATGGCTGTGGGCGGCGAGATTTTTCAAGACCAGAAACCTCGCTGCGGAGGCCATCTCCGGCGGGAAGGTTCATGTAGGCGAACAGCGAGTCAAACCTGCGAAACTGGTTCGACCCGGTGTCAAAATCCGGATTCGCCGTGGCCATATGGAATGGGAAGTTGTTCTCCAGGGTATTTCCAAACAACGCCGCTCTCCCTCGGAGGCGGCGCTGCTCTACCGTGAAACGTCGGAAAGTCTGGCTAATCGTGAAACCGAGGCCCGGCGGCGGCGAGTAGAGAAGACAGAATATGTACGAGGGATGGGGAGGCCTACCAAGCGAGATCGGCGGCGACTTTCCGATCTGATGGGGCGATAAAGGGGAATCATGAGACGAAGAGGATAATACCAGCGAAACTTCGCCTCGAATGGAGCGCGATTTGGTATCAGTTCATTTGCGAAGCTAAACGGGAAATAAACAAAATATTCAGCAAAAAACAGTTCGCCGCGAATTCGAAGGGAATATGCGCCAAACCATGCAAGGGTCTCCACATTCATCCTTCAAAATCTACAGGGTAAGGAGCTTAGATGTCTGGCCCCATTGGTTTTGATAGTAATCCATCACCCAGCCCAAAGGTTCCCCGTCACATAGCCATTATCATGGATGGAAATGGACGATGGGCAAAACAGCGATGCCTTCCTCGTATCGCGGGACATCGTGCAGGAGTCGATTCGGTTCGGCGCATTGTACGAATTTGTGGACAAATGGGTGTCAAGGTCCTTACCCTCTTTGCATTTAGCAGCGAAAACTGGCAAAGACCTCGCGAAGAAGTGGGCTTACTCATGGATTTGTTTATGTCCGCCTTGAAAAACGAGGCCAAGAAGCTCGATCAAAATAACGTACGTTTGCGGATTATTGGCGATCGAAGTGCCTTTACCACAAAGCTCCAACAAGTAATAGAGGAATCCGAACACATAACTTGTGGTAATACAGGCTTGACCTTGGTGATTGCCGCAAATTACGGTGGACGTTGGGACCTTAGCCAGGCGGCTCGAACAATAGCTCGTCGTGTAGTGATGGGACAGCTACATCTGGAAAATATTTGCCCAGAGACCATTCAGTTGCATCTTTGTTTGAGCGATTTGCCGGAACCAGACCTTTTTATACGCACTAGTGGGGAAAAGCGGATCAGTAATTTTCTACTATGGCAAATCGCCTATACGGAACTGTATTTTACGGATGTCTTATGGCCCGATTTCGACCGCAAGGCATTGGAAGAGGCTTTGGCTTTTTATGCATCTCGCCAAAGACGCTTTGGACAAACCAGTGAACAGGTGGTTTGTAATGCATTCTCGGAGGGCCTGGCGCCAAATCCACTCGGCCATTCACCCCTCATCCATCCTGCCGATCTGTAATTTCACTCCAGCAAAAATCGGTCATACGGGCAACGGTAACGCGATTTCGAAGTAATTTGTTTATTTCCCGATTACCTTGGCAAATGAGTCGCCATATTACGAAACGCCAATTTTTCTCTACTACTACCAGATCACGTTTCATCGGTTCGAAGTGAAGCTTCGCTAGCCATATTCAAGCATTCGTGCCGCGACATCGATTCGTCCAGGGAGCCATTCCGTAATCGATTTACCGAAACACCACTTGCTTCACAACAAGATACCCTGCACACATGAATCTTCAATCCTTTGTGCCATCGGGCAAGGTCATCGTCTTCTTGTCTTTGTTTTTTTGGATGCTCTCTCCCACAACCGCCGTAAGGTCGGCAACGCCGGAACCACTACTCGATCCCCATGCCGGAGGTTCTTCTTCGGATAGCCTGCCGTTTGCGATGTTCTCCGAGATCGCCGGGGAATCCAAACTCGACTTCGTCCATTTCAGTGGGATATCCGGGGAATTCTATTTCTCCGAAATCCTGGGTGCAGGTGGGGCGTTGTTCGATTACGACCAGGATGGGGACCTGGATGTATACCTGGTTCAAGGCCATGCCTTAATGTGCAAATCCGCACCGAATTCGATCGAATCTCCATGCCCTGATGTGACCGACTACAAGGGAGAAGCGCCTCGGGATCGTCTGTATCGAAACGACTTGATGGTCACTGAAGGCGGTGCGCGCGAAATACGATTTACCGATGTAACGGAGACAAGCCGGATCGAGGCTACCGGCTATGGCATGGGGGTAACCGTGGGAGATTTCGATAACGACGGTTGGCCGGATCTCTACATCACCAATTATGGATCGAACCTGCTCCTGCGCAACAATGGTGACGGCACCTTTCAGGATGTCACGAAAGATGCCGGGGTAGATGAACCACGTTGGTCCGTAAGCGCTTCCTTTCTGGACTTCGACCGCGATGGCTGGCTCGATTTATTCGTCGGAAATTATGTGGATTTCTCCATCGAAAATCACCAGTCCTGTTACGCGCCGGACGGCAGCCGAGATTACTGTTCGCCATTGACCTTTCGCCCCATACCTTGTCGGCTCTTTCGCAATCGTGGTGACGGAACCTTCGAGGATGTCTCCGGAAAATCGGGGATCGCCAAGGAAGACGCCGGGGCACTCGGTGTGGTCAGCGCGGATTTCAATGGGGATGGGTGGCTCGATATCTATGTGGGAAATGACGGACGTCCCAACCAATTATGGATCAATCAAAAGGATGGGACTTTTCGAAATGAGGCATTTCTGGCCGGTACCGCAGTGAATATGGATGGAGCCGCCGAGGCGAGCATGGGCGTCGATGCCGGCGATTTCGACAACGATGGTGATCAAGACCTCTTCATGACCCACCTTCTGGAAGAAACCAATACCCTCTATGTGAACGATGGCAGTGGTTGGTTCCAGGATCGCTCCATCGCCACGGGCATCGCCGTACCGAGCCAGGGCCGCACCGCATTCGGAACCGGCTGGTCCGATTACGATAACGACGGCAACCTCGATCTGATTATTGTCAATGGCGATGTAAAGACCATTCCCGAACTCGCTCGAAAGGGCGATCCCCTTCCGTATCACCAACCCAATCAACTACTGGTCAATATCGGTAACGGACAATTTCGGGATATCAGCGCCCAAGCCGGGCCGGCATTCACACTCTCCGAAATCAGCCGGGGTGCTGCCTTCGGCGATGTGGATAATGATGGCGACATGGATGTATTGGTTACCAACAACACGGGTTTCGTTCGTCTGCTACGCAACGACGTAGGCGGCTACAACCACTGGCTGGGTCTTCGGCTCCTGGACAAGACGGGACGAGATGCCCTGGGGGCACGCATCGAAGTGCAACGCGATAATGCACCGGCACTGTGGCGGCGGGCGCGAACCGATGGTAGCTATGCCTCGGCCAGCGACCCGCGGATATTGGTGGGACTCGGATCATCCGACAAGGTGCGTGCCGTGCGCGTCTTTTGGCCAGGCGGCAGTAAAGAAGAATGGAGGGCACCAGACAACGGAGGATTATCCGTGGATCGCTATCTTACCCTGCGGGAAGGGGAAGGTTCTCCGGCGGATGACTCGTGATCGGTTCATGTCGTGTACCGAAGGAGACATTGTACCCCTCCACATCCCCCGTGCGGGTATCGATCCCCTTCCAAACTCAAAGATGAATCCAACCCGGTATAGTCGGAACCAAAAAAGTAACCTGAAGAAATCTGATTTTTGAAAAAAAGCGTATATCTTTATGATTATAAAGATATATTTTTCTTGTTTTGAGATTTCTTCGACATTTTGTTCAAGATTATCACGGATAATGGGCCAAGCTTCCTCCGAGACCACGCTCGGAAAAAGTGGTTCTCCTTCGGGAAACAACACAAACCATAAGTCGGAGTATTAGTAAACTCTGTTGTTACCGATAGTTTGTTTGTAGCCAACCACTAGCGAGGCTGCGCCTCAGACCGACGAGGCATGATGTGGTATTGGTGAAAGCAAAATTGGTGCTTTGTCGAACTTGACGCATTTTCGAAGCTGGGCGGGAATAGACAAACCGAGGCTGAATATCCCTTTTACTTACACTTGAAAGATATGGAATTTCGCTTTGCCATCGTGATCACCTTTACAACACTTTGTCGAGGTTGCCAGGATCGAATCCAATTCGAATCAATTCATTTCCTGAGATTCTTATCAGTTATGCTCACCGAACAAATCACCCACGCTGGACGTCGGATCGAGAACGGCTCTTTTGCCATCATCGACCGCGAGGCCGGGGCTCATACCTATACACTTGAACAATGGCCCATCGTGCGGCGTATTATCCATGCCAGCGCCGACTTCGAATTCAATGGCCTCGTTCGATTCCACCCCCAAGCGGTAGCAGCCGGAATTACGGCTGTCGTGGCGGGCCGACCCATCGTCAGCGACGTGGAGATGATCCGCGTTGGCGTGTCCAGGTCGCGCTTGGCCCATTTCGGCATCGATATCCACCAGTTCATCGGCGATGAAGATGTCATTGCCAGGGCCCATGCCGGGAATACCACACGTGCCGCCGAGGCCATGGCCAAGGCGCACGGACAGGGTCTTTTGGATGGCGGCATCATTGCTATCGGTAATGCTCCCACGGCCCTGTTGGCGGTGATTCGGCTTATCCGCGAAGAAAATGCGCGGCCGGCTCTCGTCATCGGTATGCCTGTGGGTTTTGTTTCCGCTGCGGAATCCAAAGCGGCACTTACTCGAGTTGTCGATACGCCCTGGATTGTCACCGAAGGCCGCAAGGGCGGATCGACTCTCGTGGTGGCAACGTTACATGCGCTGTTGGCGTTATCCGAATGATTTTTTATTTCCTGCTCGTCTTCGCGAATGAGTGGAGTTTTACAAAACGCTAATTTTGCTCTACTACTATCAAATCGATGGTTCATCGGTAGTGGGTGAGGGAGAGGCTTGTGCCACTTCCTCACCGTCCGTAATCCCATCTCGCTCGGCAATTGCTCGGGCTATGCCTCCCGGGAGGCCTTCCAAAAGGGGATGCTTCTGGATTGCGCAAAGGAGGTGTTCTTACTTCGGACTGGCAAACAATGCCAAGCTCTTGAGTAAATTGAGAGCCTCGTACAACATGTAATCCTTTTGCGCCAACAGCCTGACGGAACCTCCTGCAACCGGTTCCGTGTCGGTACCGCTTTCATCGTTTTTACGATGTTTTGCACCGTTTTCCAGGTGTCCGGTCAAGTCGACTTCTTTCAGTGGTTTGTATTCCTCCGCCTCGGTACTCGTGACGGTAAGATCCTGGAGGATAATGTCCGGTGATATACCTGTTGCCTGGATGGATATCCCCGATGGTGTGAAATAGCGTGCTGTGGTGAGTTTGAGTGCATCCCCGTTTTTCATGGGTAGAATAGTCTGCACGGATCCTTTGCCGAAGGTTTTGCCTCCCACGATAAGTGCGCGCTTATGGTTCTGCAGGGCACCAGCCACAATCTCGGAGGCTGAGGCGGAACCCCCGTTTACCAATACGATCATAGGGGATCCATTCAGGATATCTGTCGGTTTTGCATTGAATTCAAGTCGCGCATCATCGCGTCGTCCTTCGGTATAGACAATAATCCCTTTTTTTAGAAAGGCATCGGCAACTTCTATCGCAGCATTGAGTACGCCACCCGGATTGTCCCTGAGATCCAATATCAGTCCCTTGAGAGAGTTTTGATTTTGTTCTTTGAGTTTCGAAAGGGCCGTGTGAAGGGATTTACCGGTTTTGGATTGGAATTGCGTGATACGCAGGTAGCCAAAACCCGGTTCCAGGGTTTTGCTTTTAACGCTTTTTACTTGGATGATATCTCGCGTAATGGTGATCTTGAGGGGTTTTTGTTCACCATCACGCAAAATGGTCAGTGTGATTTTCGTGTCGGGTTTGCCTCGCATGGTTTTAACCGCTTCATTGAGCTTCATTCCATTGACCGGCTTGTCATCGAGACGGATTATCAGATCACTGGCTTGTACACCTGCTCGTTTCGCGGGCGTGTCATCGATGGGGGCAATTACCTTGATGAATCCATCATCCATGGTAAGTTCTATACCGAGGCCACCGAATTCGCCGCTCGTTCCTTCTTGGAGATCTTTGTATTCGTTGGGTTTTAAGTAGGATGAATGAGGATCCAGGCCGGAGATCATGCCATGGATTGCATTTTCGAGTAGTACTTTGTCTTGTATGGGTTCTACGTAATCGCTTTTTATCTTTCCAAAGGTTTCGGTGAATATACGAAGCTCTTCCAGGGGTAACGATGCATTTCGGTTTCGATCGGCAAATACTCCCTGATTAAGAGCCAGGAACAGACCTAGGAGGACACCGAGTGATAGCACTGGCAAATCATGGGGAATTATGCGCATTGAATTTGACCTCAAGATACCCAACCCGGCATAGCCGGGACCAAAAAGTGAAAAAAGTTGGAGTTTTGGAAAACACCTTTATCTCAATGATTATAAAGACGTGTTTTTCCGGCTCATCCGGGTAAAGCGTACTTAGTTCTATCTCTGGTTGGTTAGAT
>CAZSVE010000003.1:0-67736 GCA_964610175.1 uncultured Thiotrichales bacterium | reverse complement strand
TGCCATCCCTGGCTTCTGGATTCCGCCAATCCCTGGCGGAATGACGGGAGTGGTTTGAACAAATATACCGATGGCACCATCTCCGTCACCCCGACATGGACGCCAAGATTCGTAGAAAATTACCCACGAATTTTTCTGAAGAGCCAATTTTGTTTATTTCTCGCTCGGCTTGGCAAATGAGTCCGATTTCACAAAACACCAACTTTGCTTTGCGGCACTGAATCATGCTTTATCGATTCGAAGCGAAGCTTCGCCAAGTGTCGTGTCCCATCTGCTCTTCAATCCGAGCCGTGGTTTACGCGCAACAACCCCCGAAGGGCATCATTGACTGCCTTATCGTTGGGAAATGCCTCGGCAACATCGGGTTCCAGGACAACAACATTCGTTTCCTCGGAAGCCCGGTTTGCATGTTTACCTCGAACCAATTCTCCGAAGTCCGTTCGTCGGTACTCGGGTTTTAATTCATCCATATCTTGTGAATTAGCCTTCTTCATGGATTTTCTTCTCTTGTTCTGTTGCCAATCGACAACTGATGAGTCGAATAACCTTGTCTTCTTCCGTGTGCGATACAACCAAAAGGCGACCTTGATTCGAGACACCGAATGTCACGAAACGATCCTCATCGGTCGAATGATCCGGGTCGTAACCCGTGACGGAAAGCGGATCACGAAAAGCCGTAGTTGCTTCCTGGAAAGAGACTCCATGTTTCTGTAAATTGAAATTGGCTTTTCCAGCGTCCCATGTGAATCTCATGTTTCGATGCCGGATTATTTGCTTATTTCCCGCTCGGCTTCGCAAATGCGTCTGGTTTCACAAGGCACTACCTCTGCTTTTCGGTACTGAATCATGCTTTATCGGTTCGAGGCGAAGCTTCGCTAGGGTTTGGTACCTTTTCCGATATCAATTCCGTCTACTCACTACCCGAAATATTCACACCACCACATTCGCCAACCTCCCCGGTACCACGATGATCTTCCTGACCGGCTTCCCCTCCATGAATCGTTGTACGTTTTCATTGGCCAACGCCGCCCGTTCCACCTCATCACGGCTTCGCATCCGCCGTCACGGTGACGTGACCGCGCAGCTTGCCCTCGACCTGTACCACCAGCACCAGGGTGATTTCGTTTCGTTGCGGCGCTTACAAAAGCTTCTTGAATTCCTTCATTGCTCAGCCCCGCGTCACGGATAATATTCCCCATGGTGATTGCATCGACGGGGTTATGGCGAGGAACTGGAACCGTGATGATTCGGGCGCCGCGGGTCTGGCAAGATGCAATTTCTCCTCGAGAATCGACATGACCGTGCGAACATTTGGAGTTGTTCGAAGAAATTCTGCCGATTGTGATCTTGAGAAAAATTCACGGGTAGTTTTCCGCCATCCCTGGCATCTGGGTCCCGCCAATCCATGGCGGGATGACGGAAGTGGCAAATTTCCACGCAATCGCCTAAAACAACCTCTCCCGTCATCCCGGCAGGGATTGCCGGGACCCAGTTGCCAAGGACGGCAACTGAATTTGGTTGCGGCTCCGCCGCGCTATGTAATTCCCCTGACGAGCCATCCGGAAACCCGCCTTGTTCAAGGCTCGTACCGCGTCGAGGTGATCGATCCCGACGAATCCATTATCGGGAGAATCTTCGACAAAACGATCAAAAAATCACGGTTTGTCATTTCGAGCGCAGCGAGAAATCTTCCGCGCTGAAAAGACAAGATCTCTCCCTTCGGTCGAGATGACAAGGAAGTGGTTAAACAAAAAATCCTTGGTTCCGGCTGGGTTGGACAATATTCAACCCCCAACCTCGATTTCCCTTGCCATCTTGTAATTTGTCAGTTCCCTGACGACTTCAAGATATTCGTAAACGGCATCGGAAATATTTTTCAGGGCTTCCTGCTCGGTATTTCCCTGGGAATGGCAACCGGGCAATCCCGGCACGAAGGCTGCAACCCCCTCTTCGGATGGTTCCAGCAACAACGGTGTGTCGCATGGTTTTACGCCTTATTGCCCCGAAGAGGCTGTGTAATCCAGCCCAGGGTTGCGGCAAAGCCGCTACCCTGGGAGGGTGAAACAGGGGAGAACAAACCCCAACGGGGTTGTGTAATAATCAATCCCAAACATATCCTTCGTCCCATGCAATGCCGTGTTTGCGCAAAAGCGCCCGGTATTCGTCCTGAAAATTCCATTTTTTATGATGCGCTTCCTGTTCGGCAATGTATTCACGGACACTCGCCAGGTTGGACGCGCTGACCGAAAAGGCCCCGTATCCTCCCTGCCACGCAAAGCCCGCCAGCGTGGGGTCGCGTTGTTTGATCCAAATGGCGGAGACGCGCTTTAGTTCCTTGACGCAATCGGCTTGTGAAACGGTTCGGCTCAATCGGCACAGCAGATGAACGTGATCCTCCGTCCCTCCGGTAATGACTGGCGGGCAGTTCAATCTTTTCGCGATACCGCCCAAGAAGGCATGCATTTCCCCACGAATCCCCGCGTCCCTCAGAAAAGGCTCGCGGTTTTTCACCGAGAACACCAGGTGCACGTAAACGGACGATAAGGATTGTGCCATGGCGGTATTGTTTCCGGTATTTTTGGCATTTCATGACGCAACCCCGTTGGGGTTGTGTTGTGTACCTGCCATTTACCCAGGGTAGCCGCTTCGCGGCAACCCTGGGCTATGATGAGAAAAGCCCCTTCGGGGGGCAAGGAAGAGCCGCGTGTAAAAACCGTACCTTGGAAATGCGCCCGACTGCCAGCGATTTCCGCCGGTCGAAGTAGTAACTCGGGATTAAGGCTCGGAGCCTCATCATCGAGGTTCCAAGCCTTGGAATTGAACCTCTAAGCCTCAACGTTGAGATTCTGAACCGCAACATTGAACCTCTGAGCCTCAACGTTGAACCTTTTAGCCTCATCATCGAAGCTCCGAGCCTCAATGTTTAACCTCTGAGCCTCAACGTTAAGGCTCCAAGCTTCGACATAGAGGCTCCGAACCTCAACGCCCAACCTTGGAGCCTCACCAGGGTCACAACCCAATTGAAAACACCACCGCCGACCTTATTCCTTAGGATCGTCATGTTTCTTATGTCTACCCGCTTTTTTGAAACGCTGACCCAACTGGTCGACCACCGGCTTCAGGCCCGGCGTGGTTTTGGCCACCGTCTTCACGTAATTATAGATTTGGGTCGATTTCTCCATCGCCTCGCTGCCGACCGCGAGACGCGTATCATCGATCTCCGATGCCACCGACGCGGCAATCGTCCCGATGTCGGTCATCACGCCGAAAAGGGCCACATCGCCCTTCAATTCCTCGGTCTTGAACGTGGCGGGAAGGATATCCGGGTGGTCCTGGGCGGCATTCAGGGCATTCTCGATGAAGGAGACACTATCGACCCCGGTCTTGAACAAGGATCGCCGCTCCTCGGGGGTCAGGTTGATCAGGAAGGGGAGTTTTTCCTGGATGAGCGCAAAGGCATCCTTGATGGCCTTGATATCCTCGGGAGAAAGGGAGGCGTCGATGTTTTGGTAGGGTATGGTTGTGGGTTCCTGTTGGGTTGGAGTTTTTCTATCTAATGACAATGGATTCCTGGCTGCAAGGGGCGTGGGGACGAGGAAATATCGTTAAACTTGAGTGATCTTTGGCAAAGTGCTTGGATCGAAGTGCTTCTTTTCTATCTCTTCGAGTTCGCTAATTGGTGCATCCCCGGTTCGATGGGCGGGAAAATCTCCAAGGGAGATTGGGCCGACGAATTTACCCAGTGGTTGGCATATAACATATACCTGGGGATGAGTTATTTTATCTTTCCATAGATCCCGATCCTTGGCGATAGGGATACTCATCGTTCTCTTCCCAAAGAGAAATATAAACCCAAATAGTACATCGTCCGTCGGATAAATCAGAATAGTGTGGACACCATCCCAGGTAAACAATTTCATAGGATATTCAGAACCAAGACCGTTGAAGAAGTGGGAAAAATCGACACCATGTATTTTCCCTCGGTTGACATCTTTTTCCCAGAATGCGTTTCTAAGATTTGTCGCGTATTCCGATGCAAGGAATTGCTCCCCAAGTATATTGGTCCCAAAAGCCAACGCAATTTGCACAGGAAACGTTGTTCAAAGCCTATTTGAACAGCGAATTTCCCTTCGTGTTTTTTCCCTTGAATGTTTTTGATCTCTTCCAAAAACGCCTTTTCATTTTCCGTGGGTTCATCGAAATATGGCCGTTCACCGTTATTGTCAAAAGTTACCGAAGATTCTGGAAAGTTTCCTGAAATACGGCGTGCATGCTTGAAATATATATATGCTGACAATAGCAGTACTTTATTCCAATACATGTCCTCATTTTGAGCGAAGATATATATCTCGCCCCTAAACTTCTTATTATCGATGGGATTTCCACCTGCTATTGTGTCATATTTCGTATCCGCTTTTTTCCTTCTATGATAAATTAGGCCACCATGAGGCCCAAACCATGAATCACATGATAAATCGTCACCTATCGTAAGGTTATCGACTGGTCCCATATATCTGAGTGGTAAGGAGGCTGGTTTTTCCAGATCTATGTAATTCAGCGCAGACTCCGCCAAGTCGTTCTGAATAAAGAAATTCTTGATAAGAGCGCCATCTACGAATAGACCGGAAATTGAATTACACTGCCTGCATACCCTTCTTGTTTTGAATACATCCGAACATAATGCTCCGCCTAATGCATCCGGAAATATATGTTCTAAAGAGAATTCATCCTTCGGCTTTTCTTTATTGCAATATATGCACACTCTTTTCATCATGCTATTACCTTCACCTAGTATGAAGATACGATAATTAAAGCTGGAGAGAGACCAATGAAGATGGACGCACTTCGCTTACCCCTTCTATGAGACTTCTTCACAAAAACCCCTTGAATTCTTCCTTGGTCAGTCCCGCGTCATGAATAATATTCCCCATGGTGATTGCATTGACGGGGTTATGACGAGGAATCGTGATGATTCGGGCGCCGTTGGTCATGACGATATGTTTTCCCTGACGAGCCACCCAGAACCCCGCCTTCTTCAAGGCCCGTACCGCATCGAGGTGATTGATGCCAACAAATTTAGGCAATATTCAACCCCCAACCTCGATTTGCCTAACCATCTTGTGATTCGTCAGTTCCCTGACAACCTCCAGATATTCATAAACGGCATGGGAAATATTCCTCAAGGCTTCCTGCTCGGTATTTCCCTGGGAATGGCAGCCGGGCAATCCCGGCACGGAGACCGCGTATCCCTCTTCGGATGGTTCCAGCACAACGGTGTATCGCATGGTTTTTACCTCGACGGGGCCTCGATCGATGGGGCCGGTATGTTGTTATTTGTTAGCGCTTCGCGTCAGGGTCCAAAGGGGGTAAGTCCGAATTCCAGCATCGGTTCTTCAGAATTCTTTTTCCGATACGTGAACAAGAAACCCCGCCATCAAGCGGCCCTGGCAAGGTTCCGATTTGCGGGAATCCACGATATCGAATCCTTCCGGCGGATTAAAGATAGGGTTTCCCGGCATCATTCAATAGCCGGAAGTGATCCGCTTCTATTTCTAAGTTACGCGCCCTTTTCGTTCTCACCCGGACCATGCGCAATACCCAGAAGGCCGTCTATTGAAATATCTTCATCGATCAGAGGCCAATGGATACCATACCCGGAAGGTGAAATCTCGAATTCTTTTTGTTCCGCTTCCTTTGCATTGGCAAGCGTGGAAGATAATTCATTCAAGTTTCTTCTGATGTCGATGTCATCGACACGAAGACTGAGAACGCCCTTTTCGAACCGCGCATTTTCTACTTTATGAAACTTTTTCATCTTTATCGCCTTTCCTGAAAAACATTCCATTGATCCACGATGTAATCGAAGTGTTCGAATATTATTTTTCGTATTTGTTTCTTATCCCTTGTCGACATTCCATAAGAATACGCTTCCTGAATATCGAAATTCTCATCGTCTATCCAATATTTACATTCCATACCTCCTTTTCGGCAATGTACATGGATAGGTTCATTTCCTTCATTTGCATAGAAAAAAAGACGCCATCCAAATAGAACAAGTATCGTTGGCATTTGAATTTTCACTTTTTCGTCTTCAGCGACTAATATCATGGGTTAATCGACACGAAGGGAACAATAGCGTCGTGGTTAGCTGAACACACATGTTAAAAATAATCGATTCAATTCTCAAAATACACTCGCGCAACTGTTGCGTGTATATCTTCTCCCTTGCTCCATTCTTCACCCTCCGTAATGATAACTAGAATTCTCCCGCTTGGATCAAAAAATTCAAACCTGCAATACGCATAGCCAGTGCCACTACACGAATCAAGCTCAAAATAACCTTTTTTCCAAAAAATCGGACCATTACCACTTTTCATATTGACTGTATCACCGTGTAACCAATGTCTTTTATTAGGAATCCAGCCCTTCCCGAGTAATTCTTTCCTAGCCTGATGATAAGTAAGGCCATACAAATTTGTAGGGACATGGAATTGTCCCGTCACATTGGTTTCCGATGATTGATTTATTATTACATTTCCTTGAACATCACTAATGCGATTGGCATTAATTGGGTTATCGTTACCATTGATTTTTATAGCGAGACTATCCACCTTACCATAAAAGGCTAAAAATAGAGCCACTATCGATGCAAGAGAACCAATGACTCCCAATATCGGATAAATATGCTTCTTATTCATATTCGCTCGTTTCCACGCAAAGACGCGAGAGTCGACCTCTTCACACCACCACATTCACCAACTTCCCCGGCACCACGATGATCTTCCTGACCGGCTTTCCCTCCATGAACTTTTGGACGTTTTCATTGGCGAGCGCCGCCTGTTCCACTTCCTCCCGGCTCGCATTGGCGGCCACGGTCACCTGAGCGCGGAGCTTACCTTTGACCTGCACCACCAGGGTGATTTGGTCGCGCAGCAAGGCGTCGGGGTCGGCCTTGGGCCAGGGGGCATCGATGATGGGTTCGGGGTGTCCCAGTTCCCGCCACAGGGCGGCGGTGATGTGGGGGACGATGGGGGAGAGGAGGAGAACGACGGTCTCGATGCCTTCCTGGAGCAGCGCCCGTTTCGAGGTCTCGCCGGCTGGGGCCTTTGGGGCCTCTGCCGATGGCTCGCCGGATGATTTCGGCGACGATTCCGGGGATGGTCTCGACGACGGCGTTGGTGTTGGTGTCGGCGATGCTGATTGGACCCCGCGTTCCTGCCAACGGGTCAATTCATTGACCAGTTCCATGATGGCGGCGATGGCGGTGTTGAAGGTGTAGCGCCGTCCGATGTCGTCACTGACCTTGACGATGGTTTCGTGGATGCGTCGTCGCAGTTCCTTTTGGGCGTCGTTTGTTGCCGTCCCTTCTACTTGCTCCCGGCGATCCCTGCCGAAATGACGGTCACCATTTTCCTCCACATGACTGGCCACCAGCCGCCACAGGCGACGCAGGAAGCGGAAGGCACCCTCGACGGCGCTGTCGGACCATTCCAGTGCCTGGTCCGGAGGGGCGGCGAACATGACGAAAAGGCGCACGGTGTCGGCGCCGTATTTTTCGATGAGCTGTTCGGGGTCGACGGTGTTGCCCTTGGATTTGGACATCTTGGCGCCGTCTTTCAAGACCATGCCCTGGGTGAGGAGGTTGGCGAAGGGTTCGTTGCTGGTAACGAATCCGGCGTCCCGCAATAGCTTGTGGAAGAAGCGGGCGTAGAGGAGATGCAGGATGGCGTGTTCGATGCCACCGATGTACTGGTCCACCGGGAGCCAATAGTCGGCCTTTTCATCGAGCATGGCCCGGTCCTGGTCGGGGCAGGCGTAGCGGGCGTAGTACCAGGAGGATTCCATGAAGGTATCGAAGGTGTCGGTTTCGCGCTCGGCCTTGCCGCCACAGGTGGGGCAGGTGGTCTCGAAGAATGCCGGGTCGCCCTTGATGGGTGAGCTTCCGTCGCCGAGCCGAACGTCTTCGGGGAGGAGCACGGGGAGGTCCTGGTCGGGGACCGGGACCACCCCGCAGGCGGGGCAGTTGATGACGGGGATGGGCGCGCCCCAGTATCGCTGGCGCGAGATGCCCCAGTCCCGGAGACGAAAGTTGGTCTTGCGCTGCCCCTTGCCGCGCACCTGGAGCCAGTCGGCGATGCGCCCGAAGGCCTCTTTGGAGTCGAGCCCGGAGAATTGGCCGGAGTTCCCGAGGATGCCCTTTTCGACGAAGGCGGATTGCTCGAAATCCCAATCCCGGACGTCCGGATTTTGGCCCGATCCTTGCCCCCCCGGGTCACGGGGATCTTTCGGAAACACCACCGGCACGATGGGAAGCCCGTATTTCCGGGCGAAGTCGTGGTCCCGCTGGTCGTGGGCGGGTACCGACATGATGGCCCCGGTGCCGTAGCCCTGGAGCACGAAGTTGGCGACCCAGACCGGTACCTTGCCACCGGTGATGGGGTGGATGGCGTCGATGCCGAGTGGCATACCGCGTTTTTCCATGGTCTCCAGGGCGGCCTCGGAGGTGTCGGTGCGCTGGCATTCGGCGAGGAACTCGGCGATGTCGGGATCATGCTCGGCGGCCTTGCGCGCCAGGGGATGTCCCGCGGATACGGCGACGAAGGTGACGCCCATGATGGTGTCCGGGCGCGTGGTGTAGACCCGGATGGGTTCTTCTTCTCCGGGTGATTCGTCATGGATGGCGAGGGAGAATTCCACCCCTTCGGATTTGCCGATCCAGTTTCTTTGCATGGTGCGCACCGCCTCCGGCCAGCCATGGAGCTGGTCGATCTCGGCGAGGAGTTCCTCGGCATAGGCGGTGATGCGCAGAAACCACTGGGGGATCTCGCGGCGCTCGACGATGGCCCCGGATCGCCAACCACGACCGTCCACCACCTGTTCATTGGCCAATACGGTTTTGTCTACCGGGTCCCAATTGACCTCGGCGCTCTTTTTGTAGACGAGGCCCTTGGCCAGAAGCCGGGTGAACAACCATTGCTCCCAGCGGTAGTAGTCGGGGCGGCAGGTGGCAAGTTCCCGCTGCCAGTCGTACCCGAACCCGAGCCTTTTTAGTTGCGCGCGCATGTAGTCGATGTTTTTGTAGGTCCAGGCGGCGGGGGGAACCTGGTTGGCCATGGCGGCGTTTTCGGCGGGGAGGCCGAAGGCGTCCCAACCCATGGGTTGCAGGACGTTTTTCCCCAACATGCGTTGGTAACGAGCGATGACGTCCCCGATGGTGTAGTTGCGCACGTGTCCCATGTGCAGGCGTCCGCTGGGGTATGGGAACATGGAGAGGCAATAGAATTTTTCCCGCCCGGGGGCCTCGATGACCCGAAATGTGTCGGCTGCTTCCCACTGCTGCTGTATTTGGGCTTCTATCTGTTGCGGGGAGTAACGATCTTTCATTTTCTTTCTATCCTGCGTTCACGAATTTCCTGTAAGAGTAGCTGAAACAAGAGTCGGCGCGGAACCTCTCGGCGTATGTCGGGAATTTTTCGGGGCCAACTTGCGCCAACCACCGAGACCTTCCCGTGGGCCTTCCGGACCGATATTCGGTATCGATCCTGTCCTCCCCGTCCCCCGAGTCAGGGATGCGATTTTTTACCCTCGACATCCAGGCCCACCACGTCGGTGCCTTCCGGTGGCGTGAAGGAAAAGATCTTGGGATCCAATTTCGGATTGGTGACTACCTTCGAGAACGTAAGCCGCGTTAGCTGTCCGAAACTGTCGGACAGCTCCATGACCTCGACGGTTTCCTTGCCGAGCCCCAGCCTGATGTCGACGAACGTGGCCTCCGAGGATTTCGGCGTCAACCGGACCCATTGCCGTGAAGACCTCGCCCCCATGGCCATTTCCTCAGGCGCGATCTCCCTGGCAACGAAGATCTCCTCCAAAGGTCGGGCCATGGTCAGGAGGGCAATGGGGGTGTCCGGTGAAAAGGAATTCCAGGGCTTTACGATGACCTGGGCAATGTCCTTGTCATAAAACCATACCCGCTTCCCATCGGCCACGATGGTCTGTTCATAGGGTTCCTCGTATGCCCAATGGAACCGTTTCGGGCGCGCCAGATACACAATCCCCCTGGAATCCTCCAGGGATTGCCCTTCCTCATCGAACAGGGCCTGTTCGAAATTCGCCGCCAGGGTGTCGACCTCCTGGAGAAACCGGTTCAGGTGCTCCAAAATCACCGGGGAGGCATCGGTCTCGGCGCGACCCGGCATAGGACACAGGAACGATAGAACGCAGCATAGAAGCAGGAAAACCTGCACTGCCGTCGAAGGCCGCCCACGGTATCGGCATGGGCGAGGAGGCATATATCCAGGCGCATGCCCTCTTGAATATGGTCCCGAATATGACCCTGAATATGGCGAACCCCATGATAGGGAATGAGACGATCCGATTGGTGTCATGGATACTCCTGGAGATTGCGGTTTCTTACTGGGAAAAGACCGACAAACAACACGAATTCATAGAAAGAAATCCCGAAATTCGACATCGAGCCATTTCATCGATTCATGTTCGTTTTCCTCGGCCAGATAGGCAGTGGCAAACACGGGGTTGTTCCGATAATCGATCCCATGATAATCATTCTTCCCTCCGACTCTATGGTACAGATTGTCCGGAATATCGGCCCGTAGAAATTTTTCCGCTTTTTGCATCAGGTCATGGATGGATTGGCTGGGGGAGATCACCTCCATGACCCGCCTTGGAAACACGGCGCATTCCATGACATCTTTCGATGGCATCTTCCCGAAAATCCCACTGGAGCGCAGCCTCCTCACAGACCGCGATATCGGGGACCATGCCGACACCGATTCCAGGGTCAGTTCCGGTCAGACATCCCATTGCCCGGCCTTTTCAGATCTCCACGATGATGCGCCTACTTTGTCTATTTCCCGCTCGGCTTCGCAGACAAGTCGAGTTTTACAAAACACCGGTTTTGCTTCACCAGCCGCATGGATCATGCCTTGTGGGCTCGAAGCGAAGCCTCGCTACACAGACAGCCGTGGTCGAGGGAGGGACTCATCGCACACCTTGTCGGTTTGTTCGGAATACGTGAAAAAGGCCCGAATCAGCCCCGTCAATCTTGCAAGATCGGCGATCCGTGCCGCCACCTCGTCTCGGATACGGGAAAAATCCAGGCTATCCACGGTTCGTTCCACGTTTTCGCGGCTCTTTGCGTAGGGGATTGCCTCCAGGAAGTAGATGGCTTCCAGATCCCTGGCCGGGTGGTCGCGAAGCTGCATGTCGTCCTCGGCGGGATCGAAGCCGAATTCCCGTCCGATTCGCGCCCTGGTGAGGCTCGGGTGGATGCGGGGAAAGTGCGCGTATTCGGCCAGGAACCAAGCCTCGATCTCCATGATGGCCAGGATCAAGACCGGCTTGCATGGCGTGGTGGGTAATCCGAACTGGAATCCTTGCCGAATATGGTGGGTATCTTTCCGGTCATGGGGATGGACGTCGCGGATTCCGATGATGTAGCGGTAGCCCTGGCTGACTAAACGGTTGTAGCGTTTCAGAATATCCGATTTGACGCGTGCGTCCTGGCCACAATTCACGATGAGAACGAAGAACTCATATCCCTCCGTTTCCCTGGTTCCGCTCATCCGGATAAAACGACGAGGTTTGTGTCGTCCCCCTTCCGCGCCATCGACGCGGATGGCCAGATCTACACTCTCCCCGAGGAAGCGAACCAATCTCTCCACGAAGATCTGCTCTGTACGGCCCTCCACGAAGATGGCCAGCTTATTGACCATCGACTTATTCACCTCGGACCCGTTCATTCCTCGACCTCCGCACGCAGGTAATCGAAGGCCAGGAAATCGAAGTTGTTGAGGCCGGTAAACTGGAAGCGGTCGAAGATCTCCCTGGAGTTGGCATAATTCCGGATCTCCACATGGTTGTCCTGTCGGTCGACAAAGGCACAGACCTCCAAAGGCACATGGTTTATGACGAAGGAATCGTTGCTGGCCATGATGAGCTGCACGGCGGAGTTCTTGGCCTTTTTTATCAGGACATCGATGAGATTCACGGAGCGCTCGAAATCCAGTCCCTCGCCGATATCGTCGATGAGGATGCAGCTCGGCGTGCCGACGAGGACGGCGTAATCGATCTGGATGATGAGAGACAGGGCGCGGAACATTCCCTGAGACATTTCGGTTTGCTCGGTAATCCCTGGCAGGCCGGCCTCCTGGACATAGATCACCAACAATTCGCTACCAGAGATTGGCGCATTCATTCCCATATAACGAAGAGGCGTCGTGAGTCCGATGTCGTCGATGGCGTAGCCGACCACCTTGAAGTCTTCCCGCACCGCATCGATGAATTTGTCGCCGAATTGCCTTTTTCCTTTGTGAAAAATAGCGACTACTTGTGATGGATCCTTGGAATCCACGCCCGATATATCATCGGTGAGTACCGCCCCGCGATCTTTCCCCAACGGGGTACCGAACGCATAGAAATACAGCGAATCGGCCCACTGACTCATCGGCTCGAAGAACGAATGCTGGAGGGTATCGCGTCGGGCAGCGATAGCCAGTTGGTCCTCCGGGGTCTGGAACTCGATAAATTTTCCTTCCTTCTCGGCATGGATTCTGCCTACGCCCCCTGGGCCGCGCTCCAGCTTGACCTCGTTGTCCACCGTAAAGCATTCAGAAACGAGCTTTCCATTCTCGGCTCCTAACTCGTATCTGGTTTCCAGCTCGTTTTCGTCGAATACAAACGTAAAATGTTCATGGGTAGGCGGCGGGCGCCTGCCGACAATTCCATGGGCAACCCCGTGGATAATATTAAGAATCATGCTCTTGCCGGAGGCGTTCTTGCCCACCAGCAGGTTGATATCCTCCAGGGTCAATCCGCGCAGCGTCCACTCCTGGAGCGTACCTTGGCGTTCAGTGTATTCAACGGATTTCAGTCGCATTTTTTTGGTTCGTCATGTGTGTCTTATCGTGGCGTGTTCCATGCGGTCTTTCCCGCCTATAGTAAACGATCCTTTCCGCCGATCCGCCTGCCCACATACAGCGGCAAAAAACCGGGAAGCGAATATTCCCGTGGAATCCGAAGATGTCTTCTTCCGGTGGAGATGACAACGGAGAATGATTCTCGCCGCTGGCGGCGCTACCTGAGAAGAAGTCGTGGGGTGGTTCTTCGGGGGAGAGGGGGATTACCGGGGAGCGTCGAGGTTCTGATAATCGATTTCCACGGGGCATTGCTTCGTTTATTCCCCGCTCATTTTCGCAAACGAGTCAAATTCTACAAGACACTGATTTTGCTAATATCAAATCACGCTTCATCGGTTCGAAGCGAGGCTTCGCCAGGATATGGTTCGGGTTCGGAACTCTCTCGATCAACACCGAAAACCCATACCTTGCCCACTTCCAGGCCTCTCGATGGATCGGTTGGCAAAAATATCAATCGCCAGCCGAGGAGAATGCCGCGATCCCGATATTCTGTCGAGAGACCGAGACAGCCCTTGGTTTCCATTATTTCGGCCCGAGGTGCAACGCTGCTCATGACACGCCACCGAAATAGCGAGGTTCAAATGATTCCGGGGATTGCAGGACAAACAACTCGTCCTGAATACGGGCCAGATAGAATCCTCGCCGACGGGCTTGGATCTCCACATTCGGGGAAAAATCCACCGCCGCGATCATCCCGAAACGTCGCTTTTCCCGATGCTCCGGGAAAAATTCATCGAAACGGGTCATGGTTCGCTCCATCCGATCGATGCCTTCCGGGGTAAGGCGGCTCTTGACCTCCACGACCACGACCCGATTTCCCTTGCCATTGGAATAGCCCAGCACATCCAACTCCATGTGTTTGCCGTTTCGGGATATCTCTACCCGTGGGGTAATGGTCTCCATATGGAAACGCTTCCGCAGCAGCCTCTTCATGGATGGGTAGGCCATACCTTCGGTAAAACCACCGAACTTCCTACCCAGCCCGCCAATCTGACGGCCCAGCTCCTTGATTTGCAGATCGGTCTCCTTCATCTGCCGATCGGTTTCTTTCATTTGCCGATCGGTTTCCCGTTGGGATGCGCGCAATTCCCTAATACCAGCGTTTGTCTCCTTCTGAAAAGCCAAATTTCCCCGCTGAGAGACTAAAATCTCCTGCTGAGAAACCAGTAAACCGGCAACGAGTTCCTTGAGTTCTTCGTCGGTCATGGAATCATCCTCCAATTGGAAACCCTAGCGAAGCTTCGCCTCAAACCGACAAAGCATGATTTCGCATAAATTCAACCAAAATTGCTTAAGGTCGATGCCTTTGATCTTTGCGCTGAAAACCTGTTTTACCTCTCGATAGGATAGCCGAGATCGAACGGATCGATATCTTTCTTATCGTATTTTTCTTTTTTTGGCCGAGAGGGATGGCGCGGTTTCGCTGGAATGGCCGGGTTTAGACTCGGATTGAAAAAGTTTTGAATGGATGCCGCCAGTTGCAGGGAATAATTCAGGCTGATTTCTCCCTCCGTAAAGGCTTGATCCGGTTTCAGGTTGCGGAACCAATGCAGGCGTTCCCGTTCCGTTCCGATGGGTGTCATTTGGGCTTGTGGCCGCCATTGCGCTGTACTGTGGCAACTGAGACACGAGGACTCGGGATCATCCACCGGGCCATTCAATCGACCCGCCCAACCTAATCGATTCCTTGCGTAATCCGGCGCATCCGGGTTCAAGAATACTTCCTCGAGCGTTGCGCCATTGGCAACGCCGGTTGGCGTAATCCCGGGATCATTGCCCCACGTCAGACCGACGGGGACCATTTTGTCCCAGCCGTCGGCCCCATCGGCGCGGCCATCGTAGACGAATGTACCAAAGACCCACCCCGTAGTCCCATCGGCGCGTGCGTCCCGTACCCCGAAATCCATTTGCAGCAACCTTAGCATTTGGATCTTCTTTGGACTGTCTTTATCGAGTGTGGCGTTTATATTGGCCTGCCATTGTATGGTTCCCGCCAGTTCCGGGATTTGATCGACCGTTGCTGCGGTAAACAGGACCTTGGCGACGACCGTGCCGGTCGGGAAGCGGGCGGAAGCCGGATCGGGATTGGTGGGGTCTTTCCAAACCTGCCCTATTGTGTATCCACCATAGTCGTTGTAGAAGCCGACGGCCCAATTTTGAATCTTTCGCGTCTGCCTTGGTCCCAGGTCTCCGGGATTCAATGTGCGTTCCTGGGTCATGCCATGGATGAACTCTCTTGGATTTTTACCGACGTGCATCCAAGGCACGTGATACCATTTTCCGATGGTATTTCTATCGACCTCCCAGTTTGCTTCCCGCATGCCTTCATAGATATATTTTCTTACGATTTCGAGGTACTCATTCGGCTTTTTCGTGAAGTCGATATCCTTCCACGGGCGGTCGGAGGTGGGCATGGAGGACGGGTAATCCTGACTTAGGCGGAATGTTTTTCCCGTGTAACCTTCCGGTACCGGATCGGAATAATCCGGGTATTTGTGCGGTAGCGCATGGTTTGCGACAGGAAACGTGAGAAACGTAAGAATAAGTATCGGCAGCATGAATACTCGCATCTTCAATCCTTCCTTCTTCAAATATATGCATTGACACTATTGGTAGACGTGGAAGCCATGAAAGGGCTTTTCGATCGGCATCTTGCTAATCCTCCGGTGGCGGCGGGGCCAGGACATCGCGGTTGCCGTTGGATTCCAGGGGCCCTACCACACCGGCAATCTCCATCTGTTCCACCATGCGTGCCGCCCGGTTGTAGCCGATCTTGAGCCGCCGCTGCACCCCGGAGATGGAGGCGCGCCGGGTCTCGGTAACGATGCGTACCGCCTCATCGTAGAGGGGATCGGACTCGGTGTCGTCGCTATCCCCCATGATGCCCCCTTCCTCGGATACGCCATCGACGCCGCCCGAGAGGATTTCGTCGAGATAGTTGGGGCTCCCGTGCTGCTTGAGATGTTCCACCACCTTGTGTACCTCTCCATCGGCCACGAAGGCGCCGTGCACACGGGTAGGCATGGGCTTGCCAGCGGCGAGATAGAGCATATCGCCGTGCCCAAGAAGTTGCTCCGCGCCCATTTGATCGAGAATGGTGCGCGAATCCACCCTTGCCGAGACCTGGAAGGCGATCCGGGTGGGGATATTGGCCTTGATGAGGCCGGTGAGCACGTCCACGGAGGGCCGCTGGGTGGCGAGGATGAGATGGATACCGGCGGCGCGTGCCTTTTGGGCGAGGCGTGCGATGAGTTCCTCGACCTTTTTACCGACCACCATCATCATGTCCGCCAGCTCATCGACGATAACGACGATAGCGGGCAATGGTTCCAGGGTCGGTGGCTCGGGTGGATCACCGCCATCCTCCTCATCGAAGGATGGCTCCCAGGGGGGAGGGGCATAGAACGGATCGGGGATGGGCCTCCCGGCGCGGCTGGCCTCCCGAACTTTTCGGTTGAATCCGGCCATGTTGCGCACCCCCAGGCTGGACATGAGCTTGTAGCGGCGCTCCATCTCGGCGACACACCAGCGAAGCGCGTTCGCCGCTTCTTTCATGTCGGTGACCACCGGGGCCAGAAGATGGGGGACGCCCTCGTAGACCGAGAGTTCCAGCATCTTGGGGTCCACCATGATGATGCGCACGTCATCGGCGCTGGCCTTATAGAGCAGGCTCAGTATCATGGCGTTGATGGCCACCGATTTCCCGGAGCCGGTGGTTCCCGCCACCAGGAGATGGGGCATACCGGCGAGATCGGCCACCACGGAACGCCCGGCGATGTCTTTTCCCAATACCAGGGTAAGTGGCGAAATACAGTTCTTGTACTCGTGGGAATGGAGTATCTCGCTCAACCTGACCAGATCGCGCTGCTCGTTGGGCAATTCGAGACCGATGACGCTCTTTCCCGCGATTACTTCCACGATGCGCACGCTGATCACGGAGAGGGAGCGGGCAAGATCCTTGGCGAGCGCGGTGATCCGGCTCACCTTGGTTCCCGGGGCGAGATCGACCTCGAAGCGGGTGATGACGGGGCCCGGGTATACCGCCACGACTTGGGCCTCGATCCCGAAGTCGCCGAGCTTTTCCTCCACCTGTCGCGACATGTCCCCCAATGCCTCGTCGGTGACGGTGTGCATCGGGGTTTCGGGGAGATCGAGCAGGGAAATGGGCGGCAAGGCGCCCCCGGAAATGGTTTCCTGGGATTTCGACGACTGTTCCCTGGGCTTGAATGGTTGCCCCCGGGACGGCTGTTCCCGGGACGTGGATGACCGTTGCTCACCCCGCTTTTCCACGCGGTGCCCGCCTCCCATGTACTGCCTTTTTTCCTTTATATCCACGTCGGGATCGAACGTCAGTGGCCCGATACCACCGGGTTCGATGCGAGGTTGCGGCGGTTTCCCGTCACCGATCTTCTCCTGGAGAAATCCCATGAGCTTCCTGCCCGCGGTTCGACCCAGCTCCGCCTGGGTGTCGCGGAGCCCGCTCGACAGGTAATATTCGTGCCCGATGGAAATGACACGCTGGAGCTTATCGGCAAGGAACAATGTGCAACGTCCCGTATTGTCCATCAGCCAAAGCCAGGAGACACCGGTAAGCAGGGTGATCCCTGTCAGAAACATGGCAAGCAACGCAAGCGTTCCACCGAGAGGATTGAACGACCGGAACAGGCCGATACCGATTACCTTCCCCAACATCCCCCCGCTATCCACCGGTAGTACCTCGCTCCCGCCGAAGTGGGTCGCCGCAAGTCCGCAGCTCGCCATCAGCGTCAGCAAAAATCCGCTACCCCGAACGATGACAAACCACGGATTGGACCGACCCCCTTCGCCGGACAATCGGAATATCAACCAACCAATGACACCCAGCAACAATGGGAACAGGTATGCCGGATAGCCAAAGAGATAAAAAAACAGATCGGCGATCCAGGCACCGACCGGGCCACCACTATTCTCGATGCGTTCGATTTCGGCGCTATGCGACCAACCGGGATCATTAGGATGATGGGTCATCAGGGAAAGCAAAAAATACAACACCACCGCCGCCGACACGATCAGGATGACTTCACGAGGACTTCTTCGCTCAAGTGGCTTGCGTAAAGAAAAAGACATGGCAATTCCAGTGGATATCACGTTGGACCGAAGGAATTATTACTTTGTTTATTTCCCGCTCGGCTTTGCCGATGAGCCGGATTTCACGAAACGCCAGCTCCGCTTGCCCCCCAAGCGGGAGACTGGGAGGCTTTTCCGAAAGCTGGGGCTTCCACGATCCATGCTCCCAAGCCAGAAGCTCGGGAGCCAGGCGAATCGTGCCTTGTCGGATCGAGCACAAGCCGAGCGGGAAATAAACAAAATATACTGTCACAATAAAAAAAGAGAACCTCTTCCGGTCAAAATGCGTCCTTGAAAAGATGCAACCGTGTTTGACCAATGGCTCGGCCCCGGGCGGGCAGGGCTTGCGAATATTACCCTATGCAGGACTTGCCCACACACGTATCATTTTCAAATCGGAAAATACGCACAACGATCGATTTCGCCCATGAACACCACTACAGACCAACTGGCCGATTCCCTTATCGAGGCAGGCCGACTACTCTACCGGCAGGGTATGGTACCGGCCACCAGCGGCAATCTCTCCGCCCGCCTGCCGGACGGCAGGCTACTGATCACGGTATCCGGGCGCCACAAGGGCAAACTAACGCGTGACGATCTACTCATAACCGATGTGCGGGGCAACTCCCTGGATAATCGCACCCCTTCCGCCGAAACCCAACTCCATGTGCAGGCCTATCGCCGCCTTCCCGAGATCAACTCGGTGTTGCACCACCATTCGGCGAATGCCACCCTGGTCTCCGAATTGCATCAAGGCACCCTGTTATTGCAGGACTACGAGCTACTCAAGGCATTTTCTGGCGTCGATTGCCATACCCGCCGGGTGCGAGTGCCGATCTTCGCCAATGATCAGGACATCGAACGCCTTGCCACCGTGGTGGATCATGATATGGACATCGATGGCTCATTGCTTGGCTATCTGATCAGGGGGCACGGCTTCTACACCTGGGGCGAAAGCGTCGAGGATGCCCTGCGCCATGTAGAGGCCTTCGAATTTCTGTTCGACTGTAAACTGCGCATGTTGACCATGCAGAAAAATACACGCACGGGAGCCGGGCCATGATCAACGCCATTCTCACCGATATCGAGGATACCACCACTTCCATCGCCTTCGTGTTCGACGTGCTCTTTCCCTACGCCCGTGACCACATGGCAAGATTCGTGGCGGAACATGGCGGCGAGGCCGTGGTGCGAACCGAACTGCGGGCGGTAGCCGAAGAGCTGGGACATTCACTCGACGACGACGAGGTGGTGGAAGTACTGAAGCGTTGGATCGCCGAAAACCGCAAGGCCACGCCGCTGAAAAACCTACAGGGCATGCTGTGGCAACGCGGCTACCAGCAGGGTGACTTTACCGGCCATGTCCATGAAGATGCGGTACGCAACCTGCGCCAGTGGCACGCCGCCGGTCTGCGGCTCTACGTCTACTCCTCCGGCTCCGTGCAGGCACAAAAAACTGCTGTTCGGCTACAGCGATGTCGGTAACCTGACCCCCTTGTTCGACGACTACTTCGATACCAGGGTCGGTCATAAGCACGAGGTGGCCTCCTACAGGGCCATCGCCGAACGCATCGGCCCCACCCCCAACGAGATCCTGTTCCTGTCCGATACCGAGCAGGAGCTGGACGCCGCCCGCGAGGCTGGCATGACCACCTGCCAACTAGTCCGCAACGGTAAACCGACGGAAGGTCTGCCACACCCCCAGGTGCCCGACTTCGATTCGATCGCACCGATCCAACCATGACGTTCGTACTGCTATTTTTTTATTTCCTGCCCAGCTTCACAATTGGATCAAGTGTTACAAGACGCCAATCTCGCTTTATCAATACTCGACCATGCCTTGTCGGTTTGAGGCGAAGCCTCGCTAGGGATGGACCCCGGAACTGCGGGCCACCGTGGACGGGGCGTTGGCCGCGCGTCCGGTGGATATCGCTCCATTCCTTTCCTGCACCCGGGACGGCCGGGGGTATGTCAACGAGGAGAAGGGCAGCGCCAATGGCTGGGAGTCCATGTGGAAGCGCTTCATGGCCGGAAATAAATAAAGTGCTCGCCGAGACGAAGGTGGACAATCGCTTCACGGAGCACGATCTGCGCGCCAAATGCGCTTCCGACGCCGAGACCCTGGAGCATGCCAGGGCCCTTCTTACCCACGCGGACCCACGCACCACCCAGCGGGTTTATCGTCGGAAACCGGAACGGGTACAGCCGGGAAAAGGAATCGGATAGTGGCCGGAAGGCCTTTTGTTAGCGCACTTTTCAGGGGATTTCATCCCCTGAAACAGGGATGAAACGCAGGGATGGGGTTGAATTCGTGGTACAACTTCGAATCCGTGGTACAGATTGATCTGAACGTCTCTCCCTCGTTGCTATCTATCTCTTTGATTCCTAAAGAAAAATGGCGCGCCCGGAGAGATTCGAACTCCCGACCGCCTGGTTCGTAGACTGCCTGGCAGTCTGCCATATTCCTTCCATTTATCAATGCCTTGGAAACGACGAGTTGCACCACGTTTTCACGAGATACGCCCGGATAAGCCGAGCTATGAGGGAGATAAGGCCTGAAGTCGTGGTACGGATTTTTGGGCGTGAATCTCCCTTCCAGCCGGGCAGGAACAGGGACGGATTCCCTGCAATGAGCCGTGAATTTTCCCAGAGGCGGGCGATCAGGGGACGGATTATTCCGAGAAGACTTCGTCCAGGGATTTGGCGTCCAGTACCCTATCAACCCAACTCTCAATGATGTTCGGGTCTGCTCCATAAACCCGCTCGGTGATTTCATCGGGCAAGGGGTGAAAGCGACGGGAGAGCTGACGTAGTAGCATTTTCGCTTCTCCTTTCACTTCTCCTTCCTGCCGACCTTCCTGCCAACCCTCCTGCCGACCTTCCTGCCGACCTTCCTGCAGGGCAGTTTTTCTAATGTCCTGGGCAAACTGGGACATCATTTGATTTTCCTCCTCTGGTTTCACTGCTCGGATGATTCCGCGCAGGGTTTGTTCATCATAGATGTAAGTGGATATCAGGTAGTGAATGACGGTGCGAAGATCCTCGGGGGCGTTTTTGAGCGCCTCGATCAAGCTCGCCCTTACCGCCAACTGCTGCGTCCTTCTGGTGGCGTACTTCATGGCCAGCAGCCGGGCCTGCAGGCGGCGGTCCTCGGATAATTTTCGATCCGGAATGACACCAAGATCCAGCACCGGAAATTGGAAGTTCAAAAGATATGGTCGCCAGCTTTCCTCGAAGTCTACCAGGTGCAGGAATTCGTTGGGGATCTTCCATTCCCTTTCGCCATGGTAGAAGAGCAACGGCACGATGGCCGGCAGGTGATCCCAATTCGGATTTTCCTTTACCCATTGCTTCAGGATCTCGCCCAGGTATCTGAACAACTGCCAGCCTACTTTGCCGTCCGGTGCACTCTTGTGTTCGATAAGCACGTAAAGAAAGGCAGTTTTACCGTTGATGGTCTCCACTTCGAAGAGTCGATCGGAGAGGTGATCGCGCAGTGCTTTGTCCACGAAGGAATCCGGAACCAGCTTGGGCGGCTTGGGGGACAGGAATTTTACCACCGCGGAAGGAAGACGTTCCCGCAGCAGGGTTCCGGCCTGCTCCGGGTAGGAGAGCAGTTCCTTCAGGAAGTGATCGTGGGGCTGGGCGATATCGTTGGTCAAGGTAGGGTTTGCCAAGTAGGTTGGTAAGAATACAAGATTATCTCATGTAGCCAAGGCGAATATATTACTAACATGAATTGTTTCTCTCCAGGTTCCACGAACTATACGTCTGCGCCTGCGTGCAAAGCAGGGATTTGTGATGAGGCTACTGGACGCTTCCGATCACCTGATTGGTAGACTGCTTGGCAGTCTGCCATATTCCTTCCATTTATCAATGCCTTGGAAACGACGAGTTGCACCACGTTTTCACGAGATACGCCCGGATAAGCCGAGCTATGAGGGAGATAAGGCCTGAAGTCGTGGTACGGATTTTTGGGCGTGAATCTCCCTTCCAGCCGGGCAGGAACAGGGACGGATTCCCTGCAATGAGCCGTGAATTTTCCCAGAGGCGGGCGATCAGGGGACGGATTATTCCGAGAAGACTTCGTCCAGGGATTTGGCGTCCAGTACGCGCTTTGCCCATGTTTCGATGGCGTTCGGGTTGGCTCCGTGGATTCGCTCGGTGATTTCGTCGGGCAAAGGCTGAAACCGATGGGAAAGCTGACGAAGCAGTAGTTTCGCTTCCCCTTCCAACAGACCTTCCTGTCGGCCTTGTTGCATGCCTTGTTGTACACCTTCCTGCAAGGCTCTCTGGCGAATGTCCTGGGCAAACTGGGACATCATTTGATTTTCCTCCTCTGGTTTCACTGCTCGGATGATTCCGCGCAGGGTTTGTTCATCATAGATGTAAGTGGATATCAGGTAGTGAATGACGGTGCGAAGATCCTCGGGGGCGTTTTTGAGCGCCTCGATCAAGCTCGCCCTTACCGCCAACTGCTGCGTCCTTCTGGTGGCGTACTTCATGGCCAGCAGCCGGGCCTGCAGGCGGCGGTCCTCGGATAATTTTCGATCCGGAATGACACCAAGATCCAGCACCGGAAATTGGAAGTTCAAAAGATATGGTCGCCAGCTTTCCTCGAAGTCTACCAGGTGCAGGAATTCGTTGGGGATCTTCCATTCCCTTTCGCCATGGTAGAAGAGCAACGGCACGATGGCCGGCAGGTGATCCCAATTCGGATTTTCCTTTACCCATTGCTTCAGGATCTCGCCCAGGTATCTGAACAACTGCCAGCCTACTTTGCCGTCCGGTGCACTCTTGTGTTCGATAAGCACGTAAAGAAAGGCAGTTTTACCGTTGATGGTCTCCACTTCGAAGAGTCGATCGGAGAGGTGATCGCGCAGTGCTTTGTCCACGAAGGAATCCGGAACCAGCTTGGGCGGCTTGGGGGACAGGAATTTTACCACCGCGGAAGGAAGACGTTCCCGCAGCAGGGTTCCGGCCTGCTCCGGGTAGGAGAGCAGTTCCTTCAGGAAGTGATCGTGGGGCTGGGCGATATCGTTGGTCAAGGTAGGGTTTGCCAAGTAGGTTGGTAAGAATACAAGATTATCTCATGTAGCCAAGGCGAATATATTGCTAACGTGGTTAGCCTCGAACCGATGAAACATCATCGAGGCTTGGTAACCCGGAATTCGTGCCTTGTAAAACTCGATCCAATCGTGAAGCTGGGCGGGAAACAAACAAATTATTGACTCCGTCCCATCTTCCGCTTCGTATCTGTCTTATAAAGCTCCCAATTGCCTCACATTTATGGAAGGTGAGGGGTTGGTGTGCACCAACCACCGATTTTCTTTCATAATCGAAGAGAACCACTTCCAGTCGAAATAACGCCGGGAGAAGCGTCTTCTCCCCCCAAAACGACAAAACCCGTGCTCCATGATCACTCCCGTAGTTCTTTGCGGCGGTTCCGGTAGTCGCTTATGGCCCTTGAGCCGCAACAGCCTTCCCAAACCATTCGTGCCGCTCATCGGCGACAAAAGCCTGCTACAGACCACCCTGGAACGCGTGTCCGCCTTCGGGGGCAAGGTCGTGTGCGTGGTGGCGGCGGAGGGGCATCGCTTTCTCGTCATCGATGCCATGCAAGCCGCCAACGTGACCGGCCCCATCATTCTGGAGCCGGTGGCCCGCGATACCACCGCGGCCATGGCCCTGGCGGCCTTGCATGCACGGCAAAAGGAACAACCCGAGGCCCTCTTGCTGTTTTGTCCCTCGGATCACCATATCCCCGATGCATGGGCCTTCATCGGGACGATGCGAAACGGCATGGCCGCCGCCAGAGCCGGCCTCATCGTCGCATTCGGCGTGACGCCCACCTCTCCCAGCGTTGCCTATGGCTATATTCTGCAAGGCCCAAGGCGCCCGGACGGCAGTCGCCAGGTACGCGGCTTCATCGAGAAACCGGACGACGCCAGGGCCAGGGCCCTCGTCCTTCGAGGGGACGCGCTTTGGAATGCCGGCATTTTCCTCACCCGCGCCGATACCCTGCTGGCGGCATTGGCCCGGCACGCCCCCGATATCCTGCGAAGTTGCCAGGCGGCCATGACCCGGCCACATCGGGAGATCGCCGGCGACGGCCTCGATTTCGTGCGTCCCGAAGCGGCCGCCTTCCATGCCTGCCGCTCGCAGAGCATAGATTACGCCGTCATGGAAAAACACACCCCGATAGCCGTGGTCCCCTTCCATGGTCAATGGAGCGATGTGGGCAGTTGGAACGCCGTGGCACATCTAACGCCCGCCGATTCGCAAGGCAATCGTCTCCATGGTCAGGGCATCGCCCACCTTGCCAGCAATACCTACATCCGCGCCCCGCATCGCCCCGTGGTGGCATTGGGCACCCAGGATCTACTCGTCGTAGACACGCAAGACGCCGTACTGGTAGCGCACCGCCAGCGGGCGGACGAGATCAAGGACGTAGTGACGCGGCTGCAAGGGAATGAATACGGCGAGGACCTGGTCCATCGTCGGGTAGTGCGCCCGTGGGGTTGGTACGATCACGTGGATAGCGGAGAGCGTTTCCAGGTCAAGCGCATCACCATCGAACCTGGCGCAGGCATCAGCCTGCAAAAGCATTACCACCGTGCCGAACATTGGATCGTCGTCAAGGGCACGGCGGAGGTGACGCGTGGCACGGAGACCTTTTTACTTTCGGAAAACCAATCCACCTATATCCCGACGGGCGAGGTGCATCGCCTATGCAATCCCGGCAAAATCGAACTCGAAATCATCGAGATCCAAACCGGTAGTTATCTCGGCGAAAACGATATCGAACGTCTCGAAGACGATTACACGCAAACAACTGTGCATTCCGATGATGCGTCGGAATGGGCAACAAACAACTCGGGAAGCATCCAAAATGGAGCACTCAGGGAAAATGAATCTGGAGCAGACAACAAAAATCGCGCTCATCACCGGCATTACCGGTCAGGACGGTGCCTGGCTTGCAGAGTTTCTCCTCGGCAAGGGTTACCAGGTTCACGGCGTCAAGCGCCGTAGTTCCCTGCCCAACACGGCGCGTATCGATCATCTCTTACGCGACGCCCATGAAAACGGCACGCCATTTTTCGTGCACCATGGCGACATGACCGATTCCAGCAGTCTCGTACACATCGTCGCAAAGCTGCGCCCCGACGAGATCTACAATCTCGCGGCGCAAAGCCATGTGGCGGTATCGTTCGAGGAGCCCGAGTACACCGCCGACTCCGATGCACTGGGGGCATTGCGCCTCCTGGAGGCCATCCGCACGCTCGATCTCTCCCACAAAACCCGTTTCTATCAGGCGTCCACCTCGGAACTCTATGGATTGGTGCAGGAAACCCCGCAAAAAGAGACCACGCCATTCTATCCGCGCAGCCCCTATGCGGTGGCCAAGCTCTACGCCCATTGGATCACCGTCAACTATCGCGAGGCCTATGGGATCTATGCCTGCAACGGAATCCTGTTCAACCATGAATCCCCGCTTCGCGGGGAGGCCTTCGTCACCCGCAAGATCACCAAGGCACTGGCCCGCATCAGGCTGGGGCTCCAGGAAAAACTTTACCTTGGCAACCTGAATGCGCTGCGCGATTGGGGCCATGCCCGCGATTACGTGGAAATGCAGTGGCTCATGCTGCAACAACCGGCCCCGGAAGACTTCGTCATCGCTACTGGGGTGCAGCACTCGGTACGCGATTTCGTCAATCGCGCCGCCAAGGCCCTGGGGATGTCCCTGGAATGGCGCGGAGAAGGCATCGAGGAAGTGGGTATCCTGAGCGGGATGGAAGGTGCCAGCGACGCAATCGGGGAGAGGCTATTGGGCCGGGAAGTGGTGGCCGTGGATCGGCGTTATTTCCGCCCCACCGAAGTCGACAACCTACTCGGCGACGCCGCAAAGGCCAGAGACAAACTCGGCTGGGTGCCCAAAACCAGCTTCGATGCGCTGGTTTCGGAAATGGCGCGGGAAGATTCGAAGGCTGCGGAGTGGGGACGGCACATCGGGCAGGATGGTAAAATCCCGATACGCCAAGGAACCTCTGAAAAAGCCATCCCCGGTATTTTCCAGAGACGGGAATCGAAAAATGCAACTTTCGATTTCCCTGCGTTTTCAACCGGTCCTCCGGGTAAAATCTCGACACAACCCAAGTAAGCGCTGAAAAGTATCATTTCCCGGAATACCGCGGATGGTATTTTCAGAGGTTCCTCGGGGATCGCTCGTCGGCCCGACGCACTGTTGCCGATATTATCGATTCGAACAAGATGAAGGAGGTTATGACATGTCGACTGTACCACCACTGAATCAACGCTGGCCCGCGCCCAGCGAACCTAAACCCATTGTCATCATCGGCACGGGGGATGTCGTTCGTGATGCTCACCTGCCTGCCTATGCCAAGGCAGGGCTTCCTGTTGCCGGTCTATTCGATATCGACAAAGGCCGTTCGCAAACCCTGGCGGAAGCATTTGCCGTCGATCGCGTCTTCGATTCGCTGGAAGAAGCCGTGTCGATGCGGGACGTAGTATTCGATCTGGCCCTGCCTCCCTCGGCAATATGTACCGCGCTGGATAGCCTGCCCGATGGTGCGGCGGTGTTGATCCAAAAACCCATGGGAGAGAATCTGGAAGACGCCCGCCAAATCCGCGGGCGGTGCCGTGATAAGCATCTGACCGCGGCGATCAATTTTCAGCTGCGTTTCAGTCCCATGATGCTTGCCGTTCGCGATGCCATGGAACGGGGGCTGATCGGTGACATTATCGATGTGGATATTCATCTGAATTTGCGCGATCCGTGGGAAACATTTCTATTTATGCTGCAAATGGATCGCATCGAAATTCTGGTGCACTCGATCCACTATCTGGACTGGATCCGGTCTTTGCTCGGCAACCCCCGGGGCGTATATGCACGCACGATCCGCCATCCATCTTTCCCGGATCTGCGCGATATCCGCAGCAGTATCATCCTCGATTATGGCGATGCGACCCGCTGCTGCCTGTCCCTGAACCATACCCACGAATTCGGCTCCCGACACGAGCTCTCCCGTGTGCAAGTGGATGGCACCCAGGGGGCCGTCGTCACTCGCATGGGCGTCAATCTGGATTATCCGCGGGGGAAACCCGACCGACTGGAGATTGCCACCAAGGGAAAGGATTGGGCCGAGATCACGTTGCTGGGTAACTGGTTTCCGGATGCCTTCATGGGACCCATGCTCAATCTTCAACGGTTCGCCTCCGGTGAGGACGACACCCTATTCACGAGCGTGGAGGACGCATTCCATACCATGGCCCTGGTAGAGGCCTGCTACGAATCCAGCAACAAGGGGGCCACACCGATCCCGAACTAGCAATATCATGTTCACGCTCTTCGTGCTTCCCGATACCCAAAGCTATTGCGATCTGCGCCTGAAATGGACGCGCAAGCACTTTTGTGTCCCGGACCAACGCCACTGTTTCTATCGGCAGATACAATGGATATTGGAAAACAGGGATGCTTTGAACGCCGTGCTGATCATTCATGCGGGGGATCTCACCCAATCCAATTTCGAGATCGAGTGGCAACTCGGTTGCGAGGCCTTTCAGGTAATCGAAAGACACATACCGTATGTATTGTGCATCGGCAATCACGACCAGGGGTACGATCCCCATCCGCCAAAAGGCGTATCCGCCTATTCCAATCGCCGCGATTCCAAGATCGATGCCTATTTCCCCCCTTCCCGTTTTCTGAGGAACCCGTTGTATCGTTATGGGGGGAATTTCGAGGGTTCGAGTAGCAATTACTTCGTCCTTTTTACGGCCGACGGCATGGATTTCATGGTCATCACCCTGGAATTCATGCCACGGGACGAGGCCATTGCATGGGCCGATAAGGTCATCGACGCGTATCCCGATCATCGTTGCATCGTACTCACCCATGGATTCCTCGATGTACAGGCAAACCGCAATCTCCATCACCAAAGCTATGCCATAGAAGGCAATACCGCCCAGGCGATCTGGGACAAGTTCTTGAAAAGGCACAAGAACATCTTTCTGGTTCTATGCGGACACGATCACGGCGAGGCAAAACGAAGCGACAAGGGGGAGCATGGCAACCTGGTTCACCAGGTCATGGCCAATTATCAATTCTTCGAAAAAGGTGGCAATGGCTGGATGAGGGTGCTGCATTTCCACCCGGAAGAAGACCGAATCCAGTTCAGGACCTACTCCCCCGTACTGAACCGGTACCGCCATGAGCCATCGAGCGAGTTCAGCCTTCCCTATCCCATGGATGATCCCCGGTGATGGCACGGCTCACACTCTGTGAACGACGACCTGCATGAAAAGGCCCAGCCATCGGTCCAGGGGAGAGAGACACCATTCCAAGCCACGCAACAGCGGAAAGGACCAATCGGGTATTTTCCTTGCGCGCGAGGCTCCGCCGCTCAGGATGTAGCGAAACGGCATGGTGTATCCGATGGAGGCAAGTCGAAGCCCCGCGTGGCGGTGTGAAAATAACCGGCCATCCCGACAAAACACGATCCAGGGCAAGGCCGTGTTGTTGTCGGTCATCCGACCGGCGTTGGGGAGTTGCCACGACGCCTGGCCAGGGTCGCAGGGCTCGTGGTAGTAGTGGGTAAAATAGAGCCTGGCCCAGGCGGTGTTGGCGGTCTCGATCATCACGATCTTCCCGCCAGGTTTCAGGCAACGCTCGGCCTCATGGAAAAAGGCCGACACATCGCCCATGTGATGCAGCACGTTCATCATGCAAATGGCGGACAGGGAACCACCCTCGAAGGGAAGGGCCACGCTCGAAGCAACCAGATCCACGGTAGGGACAGGGACGATATCGGAGGTGATCAGATTGGGCACCCGCTCGCCCAGGAATCCGCCACCGCTGCCCAGCTCCAACCGGGGTCCCGACGGTGCGCTCTCCAGCTCCCGCTCCAAAAAGGCGTAAAGATCCAGGTAGATCTTGTATAGAAAAGGCCGGGTGCGTATGCGCCGAGCGGCCTCCAGGGTCGCCTCGATACTATTTCTATCCAATGAGTCTTGTCGGTACATCTCGAACCCCATCGAAATAAGCGTTCTGTTCGCCACGCCAGCTTTTGAAGGCCTCCCGAATCCGTAGCGAGACCCCCGGATACAAGGCATCCGGTAAAGCATCCTCTTCGAACCATCCTGCCGCCGATATCTCGTGCGGCGGCAAAACGAAATCGCTCGTATCCGGGGTATCGACCCGGCACAGGAAGGTCAGGATATACATGTGATAAGGAAAGCAGGCCACGCCACATGGCTCATCGAACACCCCGACGAGACTCGTTGGCGTACAGGTAATACCCGTTTCTTCACGGACCTCGCGGCAAACCCCCCGCGCGGCATTTTCCCCCACCTCCAACGCCCCCCCGGGCAGCAGCCAGGTATGGTTATCCGCGCGTTGCACCAATAACACGGCACCATTACCGTCTATCAGGGCACCATCGCCATAGATTACCGGAGTAGGACGCCGGAACAGCATCTCGACCCAGGGCATCTGCTGTCCACGTCCATCGATTCCCCCCGTGGACGAGGCCAACATTTCCCTGGCGATGGCCTGAATCCGGTGGAAATTCTCGATGTCATGGGGATCCTTGCTGTAGCACAGGCCCCGTGCCGAAATGTCCCGAAGCAAATCGGCCCACCGGGCAAGATCCGAATCATAGGTCGGTTCAGTCTTCGACATCGTGGCACCTCATCCACATGGACAGACATATAGAGCATAGCGCGGCTGAGCCGCAACCAAATCCTGTTGCCGTCCCTGGCGTCTGGGTCCCGACATTCCCTGTCGGGATGACAAGAGAGGTTGTTTCAGGCGATTGTGTAGGAATTTACCACTTCCGTCATCCCGGCAGGGAATGCCGGGACCCAGATGCCAGGGATGGCAAAAACTACCCGTGAATTTTCGTGAAATCACAATCGGTAAAACCCTTCGAACAACCACGAACATTCGCGCGGTCATGTCGATTGTCGAGGAGGAATTGCATATAGAGACCATACATTCACTACCCGTAAAATCCCGAACAAAATATCGAAGATGATTTCAACATAGGTAAAATACGCCTTTATCGTCATTTCAATGTCCTGGAGCTGTCCCGCAAGGCCGATACCATCATGATGGATCCATCCCCCTATCTCCACAACATCGATAAAATACGCTCGCCGATACGACACGGGGAACGAAAGGCCGCGGACACGGTACGGGCATTCGTTTTCAATATTGCCAACGCGCGGCATTCCTACGTTCCTGAACCACAGACGTCATGAATCCCATACCGAATATCTATGTCGCGGGTCACCGGGGGCTGGTGGGCTCCGCCATCGTGCGCAGGCTCGAGGCCAATGGCCACCCCGAAGACAGAATACTCACCCGCTGTCACGGGGAACTGAATCTTACCGAACAGGAGGCCGTTCGCGCCTTTTTCCGGCAACAACGACCCGATCAGGTCTACCTCGCCGCCGCCCGTGTCGGTGGTATTCTGGCCAATGCCACCTACCCGGCGGAATTCATCCATCAGAACATCACGATAGCCACCAATGTCATTCATACCGCCTTCCAAAGCGGCGTCAGGAAGTTGCTCTTTCTCGGGTCCAACTGCATCTATCCCAAACTCGCCCTACAACCGATACGGGAAGAGGTCCTCTTGACCGGCGCGCTCGAACCCACCAATGAACCCTACGCCATCGCCAAGATTGCCGGCATCAAGCTTTGCGAGAGCTACAACCGTCAGTATGGCGAAAGCCATGGAGTCGACTACCGATCCGTCATGCCGACCAATCTCTACGGCCCCAATGACAACTACCATCCGGAAGACAGCCATGTCCTTCCGGCGTTGATCCGCCGCTTCCATGAAGCCAAGATAAACCATGCCCCGAACGTAACCATCTGGGGTACCGGTACGCCAAGGCGCGAGTTCCTTCACGTGGACGACCTGGCCGATGCCTGCATCCATGTCATGAACCTGCCCATGGCCGCGTACCGCCAACACATGGAACCCATGCGCTCCCACATCAATGTGGGGTATGGGAGCGATATGACTATCGCCGAACTGGCCCGGATGATCGCCGAAACCGTGGGATATAGGGGCCGGATCACCTTCGATTCCGGCAAGCCCGACGGCACCCCGAGAAAACTCATGGATACCAGCCGTCTTCTCGCGCTCGGCTGGCGACCCAGGATCACTTTAGAAAAGGGGCTGGCATCGACATACGCCGATTTTCTCGCCGGAAAAGGGAGAGGATGATTGTACAGCCGATTATCGAGGCTTATCGAAAGCTGCACCGGGAGGACGGGAAGGACTCATTTTTCATTTCAGGGGAACAGGCTTTGCTTCCGAGATCGGCAACCGCGCCCGGGGAAAACGCTCTTCGGAGAAGAGCAGAAACCGCAGGCCAGGATATCGGCAAACCCTGCCGTTACCAAGATAGTTGTTCGTAGCGAGTCCCGAGGACCTAACCCGGACAAGCCGAAACCAAAACATTTCGATGATGCCATCGTCAATCCAGGCACTCCCCCATCATCTCGACCGAGAAGGGAGAGATCTTCCGACTTGGCGGACACCCCGAACGCGAAAGATTTCTCGCGCAGCGAAAAATGACGAACCACGAATTTTCGTGCGTTTTGCTCGAGATTTTTCGAGTAAGGGACTGATATGTTTTAACTTGCAAGTAACTGTGACAGAAAGGGATTTCTGGCGCAGTTATTGTCGAAAACATCAGACTTCCTGTTTGAACTCTTTCGAAATATTACGCAGCAAGTTCAAACATGGAGTCTATTGGAAGGGGGAACCGGGGCATGGGCCCAGGGTCATGGGCCCAGGGTCGGCCCCCAAGGGGGTATCGACCCTCGAAGGTGAACCGTGTGCCACCTCCGGGACGGGAACACCCCGAAGGCGACCTTGGTGATGCCGTATCGACAGGACCATGGGCCTACCGATTGCGAGGTTCCCAGCGGGTCATCCAGGAAACCCTGGCAAAACAGGATAGCTCGGCGCCATCGACATCGGGATGATCCTGGGACATAAGTCGCCACGACTGTGCGGCATATCCTCCTGGCATCCCGCGGCACGCTCACTGCCAATTTTGTTCACGGTCGGTTTTCCCCCAGGCCATTCACAATGGTCTTCAAACGCTTCTGGAAACGACTGACGAGTTTCCGTCGAATCCTACCCTGCTTGTGTTTGAGGGCTGCGGACAGGCGGGTCTCGGCAACCGTGATCAGGGTTTCCTGGGAGCCATGGGTTTCCTGCCCCTCCCCGGGTTTTCTCTGGGTGTAACTGCCATCGGGATTGAGATCCCAGGCACTCCTGCGGTCGGCGAGTTGCACATCGAGCATCATGCGAAGGTCCTGGCGCAGATCGGGATTTTCCACCGGGGTTACCACCTCGACGCGACTTTCCAGGTTGCGTTTCATCATGTCTGCCGACCCGATGTAATATTCTTCCTCGCCACCGTTTTGGAAATAGAAGATCCGCGTATGCTCCAGGAAACGTCCGACGACGCTGACAACACGCGCCGTTTCGCTCAAGCCCGGAATACCCGGACGCAACCGACAGGTATCGCGCACGATGAGCTCCACTTTGACGCCAGCCTGGCACGCGCGATACAGGGCCCTGGTGATATCGAAGTCTTCCAGGGCATTCATCTTGAACTGAATGAGCCCCGGAGATTCCGGCGTGTGCTTGCCGATTTCCCGATCGATCTTTTCCAATAACCCCCGTTTCAAGGTATAGGGGGCGGCGAGAATCTTGCGGTAACCGAGCGGAGGCGTGTACCCGGTGAGGAAGTTGAATAACTCCGTCAAATCCCGACCGATATCCTGATCGTTGGTCAATATCCCGAGGTCCCCGTACAGCCGGGCCGTATCGGCATGATAGTTCCCGGTTCCGATGTGGGCATAGCGCTGTATACCGTTGTAGTCCTTGCGCACCACCAGGATCACCTTGCTGTGGGTCTTGAATCCGACGACGCCGTAGGTGACATGAATGCCCGCCTGCTCCAGGCGCCTGGCCCAACGGATATTGGCGGCCTCGTCGAACCGCGCCTTCAGCTCGACGAGCACGGCTACCTGTTTCCCGTTTTGCGCGGCCTCGATGAGTGACGTAATGATGTTCCCGCTCGATGAGGTCCGGTATAGCGTCATCTTGATGGCCAGCACCTTGGGGTCCACGCTCGCGGTACGAAGAAAGCGCTCCACCGAGGTACCGAAGGATTCGTACGGGTGCTGCAGCAAAAGGGGACCCTTTCGGATGATGTGAAAGATGTTCTGGCGGTTGTGGGCAAGACGCGGATGGTCGATGGGACGATGCGGACGGTCGTGCAACTCCGGGATATCCAACATGGCAATCTCGAAGAGATCGCGCATCGCCATCGTGCCCTGCACCTCGAAAACATCCGTCTCGGCATCCAGGCCAAGCTCGGCGGCCAACATGCCGCGAAGCGTCGGATTCATTCCCGGCATCACCTCCAAGCGAACAATCGGCGCGAAATGGCGCTCGCGCAGCTCCGATTGGATCATCTCCAGGAGATCGTCGGCGGCCTCTTCGTCCGTCTCCACGTTGGCGTTACGGGTAACCCGAAACAGGTCACAAGACTCGATCTCCATACCGGGAAACAGCAGATCGAGGTTATGCGCCACCACATCATCCAGGGTGACGAATGTATTCCCCTCCCCGATGCGGAGAAATCGAGGCGCCACCCCCTTGATAAGGGGAACCTTGACCCGGGCCATGTAGATGCCGGTACCGCCCGGATAACGCAACGTTACCAATAGATTAAGGGCAAGGTTGGAAATAAATGGAAACGGATGGCCGGGGTCCATGGCGAGCGGCGTAACCAGCGGAAAAATACTTTGGATAAAACGCTCGCGAAGTTCGGCCCGTCGATGCTCGTCGAGGGATGGGTACTGCACGAGACGGATATCGTGTTCCGCAAGCTTTTTAACCAGAACCTTGTAAATCCCCTCCCGCTTCAGGCGGATATCGCGCACCTGGGCGTGGCATTCCACGAGCTGCTGCGCCGGGGTCCGTCCATCCACGGTGAGCTTCTGCATCCCGGCTGCCAATTGCTGTTTCAGGCCGCCGATGCGCTTCATGAAGAATTCATCCAGATTGGAACTGACAATGGCCAGAAACTTCACGCGCTCCAACAAGGGAGTGCGCTCGTCTTCGGCTTCATGCAGAACCCGCCGATTGAAATTAATCCAGGTAAGTTCCCGATTCGAATAGAGTTCCGAGGCATCGAGATCGAATTCAGGCACCGAATGAACAGAGCCCTTCGCCTTGGAATGGGCCTTGGTTTCGGATTTCTCATCCATGGGGTCCGCGCCTGGCATGGTCTTCGAGCCTTCGCTCTTGGAAACATCTCCGGTATCGCGAGATTCAGGGGTGTAAGATTTCTCGATTGATTGCTTCATGATAGTCATCACTTGTGCTTAAACGGCTAGTGAAAAAGGAAACATCGAAATAATCGGATGATCCCATGCGATGATTCCCAGTAGCTTTCCGGCCCCGATCAGGGCGCGCGTAGCCCCTTCGTCCTTTCCGGAAGGTTCCAGGGTACCACCCATATGATTGTGCACCAACATGATTTGTTTATTTCCCGCTCGGCTTTACAAATGGATCGAATTTCAAGAGTGCTTTACTAATACAAAAGCATGCTTCATTGGTCCGAGGCGCAGCCTCGCCAGTGACTCATTTGTTGTTGCCATGCCAGGGCTACGGGGCATCGGATTCGGCGGTTTTCTCGATCAAATCATCCATCCGTTTGGTGAGATTGTTCAGACGATATTGGGGCAGGATGTAGGCCCAATCGCGCCACCTCTCGGAAAGGGTGTCCACCTCTTTCTCCACGGACTCCCTGTCGTGCCGCTTCGCTTCAACCGAGGAGATGCCTTCGGGCTCTTTTTGGTTTTTTCCGGTTTCCTTTTTTGCGGCGTCATTTTCGTTGCCGGAATCGGCTGCAATGGGTGTATCTCCTTCCGCAGCCTGCGGTTTTTCCGGATCCGGTTCAATCAGCTTCGGGTCGAAACCGGCATCGAAGCGCGCAAGGGTGTCCTGTCCGAACTGCCACGTTTTCATGGTGATATGCATACCATCGAAGGTGGTCAGCCGGATCTTGGTACCGCGTTTCCCGTCCGAGAGGTCTATATCCTCGATGCTCCGCACATCCTGCAATCGCAGTTTCGCCATGTCGGAAGCAATGCCGTTGACGAGATATGATCTCGGCTTGGCGGACTGCGGCAATCCGATCAGGCGATAATCCGTTGCTTCGCGATCATCCCGCCCGACGATTACCTCTTCGCCATCCGGATGGGTAATGCGCACCCCTCGAATGCGTTTTTCATCCAGCGTCAAGATCTCCCCTCGCAACCAATCCGTCGTCTCGATTCCATAGGGCAAAATGCCTTCCACGAGCCAGACTACGGGGTCATCCTGAATCCGCACATACATCTCATCGCGCGCGCGCCGTCCCTTCGCCGTGCTACGTTTACCGATAAAATAATCGGCCAGCGTCACCCCCTGTTCATCCTGCATGACAACTCGCATGGCCCCCTGTTCATCTCCGTTCGCCGTCTCGGCGAGACCGAGTCGTGCATACCGTTCCGGATTGCGGGTCTTTTGTTCCAGACGCTCCAGCCCGGCTGTCCCCAGTAAAAGTTCATATATCTTGGCGAGATTGGCTGGATGATCCGCTCGATCCCGCACGCTCCAGGCATCCTTCCCCTGGCGGTGCAGTTCGACCACGGATACCCCCTTACTGATCCGTACCTGGGCGGTGCGATCCAGTTTTTCACTCAAGTCCGGGAACAAAAATCCCTCTTCCACGGCGGCCTTGCCGGACTCCCGCTGTACATAGATCGTCGCCATAACTACCACTACGGTTACCAATGCAAGGATAAGGAAACTATTTGACTTGCGCATTTTCTCTCGAACCCTCCTTCTTTGTCGTCTCTTCGGATCTTGTTTCGAAAAATATATCCCAACCCGCCGGAACCGCGCTACCCTGGAATGGTGCACCGAATGCAAAGAGGAAGATCATCGAGGAGAAGCGCAAGCCATCGAAGAGAAGGATAGAGCTAATTTGTTTATTTCCCGCTCATCTTCACAAATGTATCAAGTTTTACAAGGCGCCAATCTCGCTTTGCCAATACCGGGTCATGCGTTGTCGGTTCGAGCACAAGCTTCGCCAGACTTCCACTATCAGGATGATGAAAAAGTTCGCTTTTTCACTCACGGAATCGGAAAATGTGATTTCTTGCATCATTTATGCTGCCAATATTTTGTTTTATTTCCCGCTCGGCATTCCCAAATGAATCAAGTTTTACAACACGCTGATTTTACTCTACTACCGAATCATGTCTCATCGGTTCGAGGCGAAGCTTTTAATTTGTTTATTTCCCGCTCAGCTTTACAAATGAGCCAAGTTCTAACGGTTCTTTACTAGCGCAGGATTATGGTTCATTGGTCCGAGGCGAAGCCTCGCTAGTCATGAAACTTTGTAGCGCCTGTCTGCTCGGCATCGATTGCAGATACGATGGAGGCAATAATAAGAATGGAAAGGTTTTGGAACTCGCCCGAGAAGAAGTGCTGATTCCGGTCTGTCCCGAGCAGTGTGGAGGTTTGCCGACCCCCCGAATCCCTTCCGAGCAACGGGGTGAACAGGTGGTTACGAAGAAAGGAGAGGATGTTACGGAAAACTTCCAGAGAGGCGCGCACGGGAGCTTATTGTTGGCAAGACTGTATGGTATCGGAGAGGCAATCCTGAAACAGAGAAGTCCCTCTTGTGGTGTCGGTGAGATCTACGACGGCACCTTTTCCGGCAAGGTGATATCGGGTAATGGCGTCACTTCAACCTTGTTGAAGGAGAATGGAATAAAGCTGATGTCCGAGGAGGAACTTTGATGAGGGGGACGGTCAAGGAGTTTCTTGATCCCAGAAACAGGCCACAGGGCGGCTTGCACCTTCTCCGATTCGGCGGAAAGTCATCGCGTGCAATGATGTGCGAATATTACCGCTGAACAGGGAGTAAGAGACCCCCTGAACAAGGGACTCTCTAGGGACTCTCTGTCAACGAATTTTCGGAGTATTCGATCTTCTACGTTCGGACGACAATGAACTCATATTGTTTTACTGTGATTCTTCGTCGTCCTCGTACACATCATACTGGTATGGCGGTTCTCCGTCGTAGATAAGGTCCATTCGCCGTTGCCGATAGGCTTCTCGCGTAAAGAGGTAGGGGTCCAGTGATTTGTCGCGTACACGGGTTACTTCCAGGAAGTCCGCCCTGCGCTCGACGGCCCTGACGGCGATAAGCGGGACCATGACGCTCGACTCTGCGTAGTAGAGCAGGTTGGTAAAGATGTCCGCAACCACACCGGGGGTGTCACGGACGGAGCTCGGACCGATGGCCGGTAAAACGAGGTATGCTCCCTCGCCCGCACCCCATACGCCAAGCGTCTGACCAAAATCTTCCTTCTGGCGCTCGAGTCCCAGGGAGGTGGCTGGATCGAACAATCCACCGATACCGAATATCGTATTTATGATAAAACGTCCCGTGCTCTTGATGCCATTCCCGATCTTGCCTTGCAGGATGTTATTGATTATGACACCGGGATAGGCCAGATTATCGAAGAAATTCGAAATCCCGGATTGGAAGCCCGCCGGAAGGTGGTCTGCGTAGATTTCGGCGACCGGCTCGAGAAAGGCCTTGTCCAACACATCGTTGATCCCATAGAAGATTTCATTCATGCCCTTTAGGGGATCGCCATCCCCCTCTTCCTGGGCAGACGCTCCACTGCATCCGCTGGCCAACATGTATAGAAATAAAAACAAGACGATTTCTATGCCGAAGCGCTTTTTTCTATTCAATTTGGACTCCCAAGCGGTTCATTTACAAGCATTGAAGGATGAATTCTCGATAGTCGGACCACCCTGAAATTGTCCGATATTCCCACGATAATCGGCGTAATCATAATCAATTTTGATTGTTTATGCTATTACTGGTGGTAACAATAGAGTTGTACTGAAGGGGTATTATGTTCTGGCCAGCCGAGTGAAAAAGCAGTACAAGGAAGTTACGGATCATGTTCCGGAATCGCCGCCCGAAATAGATGAGATTCCAAATTGGAGAGAACGCCAAACCGCGTTTCGGGGAAAAGCTCCACTCTATATGTGGAGTTCGTTAGGGGGGTTAGGAGGGTTAGGAGATTCGTTTCTTCTCGTATCCCAAACCCTCTTTGGCAAGTCAAGGAGGAATTACAGGTTGCTTTTCCTTGATTCCCTGCCTTGCCATACCCTTATCTTTTTCTCGGCAATTTGGCAGAAAATGTTCGAAGAACCGCTAATTCCGTACATCCATCCTTTTTTCATGTCGGTTCGAAGCGAAGCTTCGCTAGGTTATTCGAACCCCCAAAAGCTTTCGGAAACTTCGTTTTTCCAAATAGATGAATATGTTAGCGCTTCGCGCCAAGACTGAAGGGGGTGGGCCTTGATTTCGAGGCTAGGTTTTTCAGAATTTTTATTTTTCCGATACGTGTACTCGAAAGACGAAGCATTACCCCTTATTTCCCGATCAATACCACCACTGAACGAGGTTGTACCAAGTAGTTCCTCTGCTCATCGAGACGCTCTTCCTTACCAAGGTCCACGATATCCCGCGGCGCATCCAGTGACGTATCGGAAACCCGGTACCATACCCGATCCGTAATGCTGGGAAGCTCGAATGATAGTGGCTCCGAATAAGCGCTTGCAATCAAATAAATACTCTCGGTTTCGCCATCGGGGGTGATCGCCCGCAGGCATTTGGCGAGTGTTCTCGATTCATAGGACCAATCCGGTTGGTATGGGACAACGCCATGCCATTCCACGGAAACCGTGGTGCCCTTTTCATCCGGTAAGAATGATTCCCTTCGAAGCGCGGCATGTGTACGCCGCAGCTCGATCAATCGCTGAAAGAACCGCACCAAATCCGCGTTTTCCCGTGTCAGTTCCCAATCGATCCAGCTAATCTCATTGTCTTGGCAGTAGGCATTATTATTACCCTGCTGGGTGCGTCCCATTTCATCGCCACTGAGCACCATCGGCACACCATGAGACAACAAAAGCAATGCCGCCATGTTTTTTACCTGGCGTCTGCGTAGCTGGTTTACCGTTTCAGTGTCCGTTGGCCCCTCTTCACCACAGTTCCAACTGAGATTATCGTTATGGCCGTCCCGTTCATCCTCTCCATTTTCGATATTGTGCTTCCCGTTATACGAAGCCACGTCCATAAGTGTAAATCCATCATGGCAGGTCACGAAATTAATGCTGTGATAAGGCTCGCGATCAGTCTGATAAAGGTCCGGGCTACCGGCCATCCTTGTCGCCAAGGTCTGCACCATGCCGGGATCACCGCGCACGAACCGTCGAACATCATCCCGGAAACGCCCGTTCCATTCCGCCCAACGCCCCCAATTGGGGAAGCTGCCGACTTGATAGACCCCAGCCGCATCCCATGCTTCAGCGATTAGCTTGGTGTTTGCGAGCACCGGATCGGCGGCAATCTGTTCCAACAGTGGCGGATTGTGCAGCACCGAACCATCTCGCCCACGCCCAAGTATCGAGGCCAGATCGAATCGAAAACCATCCACGTGCATTTCCGTCGACCAATACCGCAGACTATCCAATATCATGTCCCGAACCACGGGATGATTACAGTTGACGGTATTACCACATCCGGAGTAGTTATGGTAAGCGCCTTCTTCCATGTCAACGATGTAATATACCGAATTATCGATACCCCGAAGTGAGAACGTGGTACCGTGTTCATCCCCTTCCGCCGTGTGGTTGAAAACCACATCCAGAATAACCTCGATCCCTGCTTCGTGAAACGCCTTTACCATGGATTTGAATTCCCGTACGACAGCTCCATCCTCCTTGTTGCTTCCATAGGAATTCTTCAATGCAAAAAACGAAATAGGATGGTAACCCCAATAGTTCAATAGCGGTTCACCGGTTGTCGGATTTATCCGATCGGTATCCCGTTCTTCGAACTCATAGACGGGAAGTAACTCGACAGCCGTGATGCCGAGGGATTCGAGGTAGGGGATCTTTTCCATCAAACCGAGAAATGTACCCGGGGCCCGCACACCGGAAGATGAATGGCGCGTAAACCCCCTGACATGCAGCTCGTAGATGATAGAGTCGGCCAAAGGGACATTGAGTGGCTGATCATCGCCCCAGTCGAAATCATCCTGCAACACGATGGAGCACCGCTCTCCGAATCGACCCGGGTGCGCGTTATCGGCATCGGACAATATTCCCCACTCGAGGCGACCGGAAATCGTGTGTGCGTATGGATCCAGTAAGACCTTTTCCTTATCGAAACGCTGTACCTTGGGATTCGAATTAGGTGCACAATCCATTCGATAGCCGTAGTGCACACCCGGATCGAGGTCTTGAATGAAGACGTGCCATACATCTCCCGTCTTGTTGACTCCGGGGTCCAACGGAACCTCCGTAATCCGCTTCAATGACCCATCCCCATTATCGCCATCGGGATCACCAGCCAAACCCGTGCACAAAAGCTCATCCCGACGCTTTGCGAATTTGCGCGGCAACGAAATCACCAACGTAACCGCAGTTGCATGCCTTGAAAATATCGAAAAATTGATTCCACCCGGTTGAACCGTAGCACCAAGCGGCAGCGGTTCTCCCCTACCTATGAAAAACTTACGCTCGTCGATCTCTACAAACTCTTCTTTTGGTTGTTCTTCTTCTTTTGATTGTTCTATGCTCATGACTATACTCACAAAAATCAATGGACTCCGAAAAAAAACAGCATTGACGAATCCAATCTCTACAAAAGATTCGAGTACCCGAAATCCTTACAAATGGATCGAGTTTTGGAAAGCGGCGTAATCGAGAAAAAACCTTTCCGCCGGTTCCCAAGCGAGAGCTTGAGAGCAAGCGAACATCATTGGCTCAAGGTCCACCCAAGAATCCGAAACCGATTGGCGATCTTCCGTTTATATCAGCCTTGTAGGATGGGCACAGCGCTTCGCGCCTTTGCCCATTATGGATGAGAGGTAACCACACAACGAATCATGCTTCATCGATCCGAGGCGCAGCCTCGCTAGAACATCGATTTTCGGGTGCATCCTCCAAGCGCACGGGAATATTCCTATATTAGTATTATATATTATTGAATTACAATATTTTTTACCCGCCATTCTCGTGCGATCATTATACTCACTTCCCTGCCTATATCGATTGAGGGTGTGTTTTTTCCACGCAATGGGGAGGATAGATGTAACGTTAGGATGCCGGAATCCGAGTACGGCAGGGGTATGGACGAAGAAAGCAGAGCGATGCGCCTCTCCCCCCTCCAGCGCGTGCGCATTGGAAAACGAAGCAAGAATCATGTTGGCGCTTCGCGCCAGGACCGAAGCGGGATGGGTCCATGCGCGCACACAGGTTCTCTCGAGAACTTTAATTTTTGCGATGCCTCAAACACACGCAACATGCTGATTCGCAAAGAGATCGGATCGGATAATGGCGGAGAGAGAGGGATTCGAACCCCCGGACGGTTACCCGTCAACGGTTTTCAAGACCGCCGCTTTCGACCACTCAGCCATCTCTCCGTGGTGATTGGCAGGATGGTGAAAAAGTCCGCTTTTTCACTCAGAAAACAGAAAGGACCTGTTACATCATCGATGCCCGGCGCAGCAAAGCCGCAACCGAATTCTAGCGAAACTCCGCTAGCCAGTGTCGCACACTGGGTGAAACGAACCATTTCCCACTACCCTGCCAAGCATAACCAAAGTGGTTTCGAAGTGGAAATCCTATCCTCTTCCCTTATCCTCTTTCGCTATTATTGTCGTTGGCTGGGGTTGATTGCATTACATACAGCCCGAAAAATTTTCTGTAAAATCTTATTGAAGTGTACAACTTCGGTTATTGTTCCTATCGCTCATCATTTCTGTTGTGGATTGTGCCGGATTTTCGAGCGACGCCTCCCGCGAGCCTGGCGTCGAGGCGGTTTTGGCCTCGCGGCGGGGGTGGCTGAAACGCCAGGGATGCGATGTTCATCGCGCTCACGAGTCGTAAGTCCGAGGCACGGCTTTACTGGTTCGAGTATCGGAAAAAGCATCCTGGACGATCCGGGGCGCGATAAGGCATACCCCCTCTTTGCAGTTGTTTATTTCCCGCTCGGCTTCGCAATCGGATCAAGTTTTTACAAGGCGCCAATTCCGCCTTACCAAGGCTCAATCATGTTTCACCGGTTCGAGCACAGGCTTCGTTAGTGTCTATTTCCCGCTCGTCTTGGCAAATGAGCCAGGTTTTACAAGACGCCGACTTTGCTCTACGAATGCCGAATCATGCTTCATCGGCTCGAAGCGAAGCTTCGCCAGGTCTTGGCGCGAAGCGCCAACATGTTGTCAATCATGCGTATCAATAACTTTACTCCACGGTCCCGATGCGCCGTTTGGCCATCGCCATCGCCAGTTTCCTCTCTGATTGTCCTGCTGGCGTTATTCCTGGTAGGGCTTCCGGGCTGTTCCAACCAGTATGCCGATGAGGCCGCGAACAAGGCGGCGGGCGTGGAACGACAACTGACCGAACTTGGAAAGAAAATCGGTTCGGACTCCCTGGTCAACGTCCGTATTATCAAAAACTATGCCGATCGGCTGACGCGCCAGCAACCGGCACTTGGCGATATCGCCACGCAGCTCCGCCTGGATGGGACCACCAAGGGGCCGCTGTATCAGGGATTGCGCAAGCGCCTGTCGAAGGTGAACCGAACCCCCGGAAACAAGCAGGAGTTCGCCAAGGCCTATCAGGAATTGAACGCGCTGGAGGCGGGCAGCGATCCGGTGGTGTACAACGATGCGCTGCTGGATGTGGTGAATACCCTGGCCGATCTCTCCCAAGGGAAATTACCGCGCATCAATGTACCGGGGAGTGCCGAGGCCGCGGCGGTGAAAGGGGGCCAGGTTCCGGGGAGTTACCTGGTGGGCAATCCGGAATACGGGCAGTGGAAGACGGATTCTTCGGGGCATTCATTCTGGGAATGGTACGGGATGTACCGCATGTTCACCGATGTGGCGGGGCTCATGGGTGGCGGATTCGGCGGCGGATTCCATCGGGGCCCCGTCTATCACGATGCCTGGTACGGCAGGCCCCGGTACAGCTTTTATCACGATGCGGGCCGGGGCGCCTATGGGTCGCGGGCGGATCGGGATACCTGGCGAAATGGGCGGGATCGATTGGCCCGGCAAGGGATTCGAACCCCAAGGCCGAAGAATTACGGCAGCGTGGCGGGCAGGAAGCGCACCAGCACCTATGCCTCCCACCGCGCCCGCACGAGTTCGGCGCTCAAGAGCGGTCGCATGCCATCGTCGTCATCTACCGGTAGCCGTACCGGGACGAACGTGAAACGCCGCTCGTCGTTTTTCGGCGCCAGCAGCCGCGGCACGAGTAGCCGCTCCCGTGGATTTCGCCGTGGGAAATAACCGGATCGTAAATAGCCGGATCGGGAGTGATTCGGTAGCCTACATGCAGAATCCGGCAGGAGTCTTTGGATTTCGAGATCGAACACGTAAATCTCTCCAGCCAAGCTTGTACTCGAACCGACAAGATCGGAGTAGGTCGGGTTAGACCGAAGGGCGTAACCCGACAAGGCATGAACCGGCATCGGTAAAGCAAAACCGGCGTTTCGTACATCTTCGTGAATTCGGTCCCTGGAGATAATTTTGGAGATTGTGAGTATGGCGCCTACGAATGAGATGGTCCCGACGAAACATGACGATATCCTCGAGGAAATCACGAAGCTCCTCGCGCTGATCCATGAGGATTCCGATCAACGCGAGGAGATCATGAAGCAGCATCTCGATAATCAGCGCAAGGATCTGAGGCATCAGCGCCGCGAGTTTGCCTTTTCGGTGTCCGCGGCACTGATCGGAGCTATTGTGATCGCCATTGTCCTTGTGGAGATGCGTGCCAATGTCCTCCGTCCGATGAAGGAGGCAATGGTAGGGATGCACTCCGATATGGATAAGATGGAAGGGTATATGGAAAGCATGCAAGGCGATATGGGCTCGATGGCGGGAAACATGGATAGCATGGCCAATGACATGAAGGCAATGAAATCCGACATGAGTACAATCGACGGGACCATGGCGCAAATGGACAAGCGCATGGCCGGTATCGAAATTACCATGGGTTACATGGGCGGCAATATGGGATACATGGCCGGTAACGTAGGACTCATGGGCAAGAATACCTCTACCATGGCCGCGCCGATGTCCTTCTTCCCATTCGGGAATATAAAGTGAGAACTTTGCACTTCGTGCAAAAGTCTCGAAGTGAGCTTGGTTGCAGGCACCCTTTCGACGCCTATCTCGGCCTTATGTTTGGCGTGCCTCGCCGATATTGGTGATTTTTCAATTCAACGGAGACTCCCCCATGAACTATGTGATGCTTCATGATGCGTCCCTGGAGTATTACGCCATCGATTTGGTCGTCGTACTTGCCATCCTGGCCGGATTGCGCTTTTTCTCGGGTCTGGTCGCCAATATCTCGCTGCATGAGGTGCTTTCCGAAGACGATAACGCCGCCGTGGGCATTTCCCTGACCGGCGCGGTCATCGGGGTTGCCGTAATGCTCATGGGCGCGGTGGCGGGGGATGCCGGCGGAAGCCCCGGGCAAGAGGCGTTGTTGATGCTGGGCTACGGACTGGTCGGCATTGTGCTCATGTGGATTACCAGCCGGATATTCGATCATTTGTCGATGCCGAAGATCCCGATACGGGACCTGATTCAGCGGGGGAATATCGCCGCGGCCCTGGTGGAGGCAGGGAATCTGGTGGCCACCGCCATCATCGTCCGGGCCGCGATGAGCTGGGTGGATGGCTCGACCTATGCGGGCATCGCCGTGGTGCTGGCGGGTTACCTGGTTGCCCAGGTCATCTTGTATCTCGCCGCCCGTTATCGCGCGGCGGTGTTCGCGCGGCGCCATCCCGGGAATTCGCTGCAACAGGGGATTGCGGAGGGGAACATCGCGTTGGCGGTGCGTTTCGCCGGGCACCGAATCGGGGTCGGGCTCGCGGTGACGGCGGCTTCGGGCATCGTGGTCTACGCCACGGATGACGTGGCGTTTTCCCTGCTCGTATGGAGCATCGTAGCGCTCGTCATGTTTTTGGCGCAGACCGTGGTATCCATCGGGGCGCGTTTGGTGTTGTTGCCGGGAATCGATGTGGGCGAGGAGGTGGACGTGCAAAGAAATGTAGCCATCGGTTCCCTGGAGGCCGCTATTTATGTGGCAGTGGGTCTCGTGTTCGTCGGATTGTTCGGGTAGCGCCTTTGCCTCGGGCGTCCCGATGGAAACAAATCACATCGAGATGCATCACCTCCCAAGGACGAGCGGGGGATCGACAAAATACCGGAAAAACGAAAGCGCCGTCCAAAAGATATCGTTTTCGGCGAGGCCCGGAATGGGTTGCCGGAAGCGCTGTCCCTGAGGACAGTATCCCGATTTCCGATGTATGAGAAAAACCAAGTCCTCGAAGAAAAACCCGCCCCACAGGGCATCGTGTAAGAATGATCAACCTATGAAGCGCAGCCCATGTTCAATCAACTATCCGAATATCTAAAAAATAATCAGCAGGAGATTGCCATCTACGGGATTTTGTTCATCCTTGCCGTTATCGCCGTCGTGATGGCCATCATCCGGATCAATAAATATCTGTACCGCAAGCACTATGATTTCGGCCGTAAACACTTCGAGTTACAGGAATTCGACAAATCGATTCAGGAATTCGATATCGCCCGGAAGCTGGCGAAGAAACCATTGTCGGGAAAGAAATCGGATGTGGAAAATGCATCATTCTCCCTGGCGCGGGTCTGTATTGCGTCGTCGCGGTGGCAAGGGGCCGTGGAAGCGCTTACGGAATGCGTCGAGATAAGTCCCGATAAAGTCCAATATCATGTGTCTCTGGTGGAGAATTATCTGAGGCTGGGAGAGGGTTACCAGGCGCGGGAATCTCTCGATAAGGGGTTCGATCTGATCTCTGCCGACGCCATCAACGAACTAAGGGAAGAGCGGGTCCATGCCCTCGCGAGGGACGGCAGGAATACGGAAATAACCAAGGAATTGGGCAGGTTGAAAAGCCCCATGGCGGTATCGGAATCGGAGGAGCTGGACAAACTGGAAATATTGAAGCCGGATTTCGAAGGGAGGGAGTTCATATTGAAAGGCCTGGCGGGTGGCGAAACGGACAATCTCGACCTCGCCAGGTTGTACATCAGACAATATATGCTGGACAAGGCCTCCCCCCTGGATGCGCCCGAAGGCGAAAAAGGGCATGGGAGCGAAGACGAAAGCAAGGAGAGATCGCCTTATCTCGCCAAGGCGAGGGAGGCATTGGAGATGCTGGAGGTAAATCCCGAATCCGCCGAGTTCTACTGTGCGTTGGCCTTTTTATGCGAACGGGAAGGGAACCCGAAACTTGCCGAGGAAAACTATGAAAAGGCCATCACGTACAACCCACAATATGCCGAAGCATATTACAATCTGGCGCTGTTATGCGTGGATGAATTGAATGATCCCGAAAGGGCCGTGGAAAGTCTCCAAAACGCCATAGAGCGCGATGCCGAGTTTGCCAGGGCCCATCATAATCTCGCCCTGCTGCTTTTGGGCACTGGAAGGAATATCGAGGAAGTAAAGCACCATTTCAGAGAGGCCATCAGGATCGTTCCCCTCTTTTCGGAAGTGTACTGGGACCTGTCCCTGATACTTGCCAAAAGGGATTTCAAGGAGTTCTTGCTGGGATGATCCGATCCCGAATGGAAACAACATGAATTCAGATCATTTTTATTCAAGATTCTCACGGCAAGGAACTACGCTTTTTTGCGAGACTGCGCTCGGGATCCGGGATGCCTGCATTGGCCACATGAGGCGATCTTTCCCATGGAAATGCCGGGAATCCAAGGATCCGGTGACGATAATCCACTATTTCACGATGACCGACAGGCCGCGGGGCCCCCTTGCCCCGGCAAGAAAACTTTCGGAACCATATCGATGACAAAAATGGATCGGCGATATTTTCTCGGATTGACGCTAGCCGGGGTTACGGCAGCCACCGGCGTGTATTGGTCTCCCGTCGCCGCAAAACCGAAGACACCACGGCCCGACACCGACTACTTCGAAAAGATACGGGACTTCGACGGCGATCATTCCGAGGATATCTGGCTTGCGCGCGATGAACTTCCACTGCTTGCCGAGACCGTGGCGCATTTGAAACGGGTCCAGACAAAAATGGGGCATGGGAACTTTCACCTCCTCGGCTTCGACGAGATGCTGCGTTTTGGCCGCAACTATTCCGATATCAAGCCCTTCACGGCCCGTGAAATCGAATTCATGGAGCGGATCTTTTATCGAGAAGCGGCCCGCTATGGTTTCCTCGGTGAAAAGCTACTCACCCATTTGACGGACAATATTTCCAAACGTCAGGTAGTCAAGATACCCGGAACAGGGCAATACATCGCAAAGGGAAAATCACTGGATATCTGCCACAAGGTACAGCGGGCCGTGGGCGATGACCTGATATTGACCTCGGGCGTGCGCGGTATCGCAAAGCAGATGTATCTATTCATGAACAAGGCCCTGGTGACCAAGGGAAACCTGTCGCGCGCCTCGCGCTCGTTGGCGCCACCGGGGTACTCCTACCACGCCATCGGTGATTTCGACGTGGGGCAAAAGGGGCTCGGCAGGTTGAATTTCACGAAGACCTTCGCGACCACCAGGGTGTACCGCCGACTCATCGATTTGGGTTTCACGGAAATTCGCTACCCGCCCGACAACCTTGTGGGTGTCCGCTTCGAACCCTGGCATATCAAGATCATTTCATGAGGGCCGGTCATGAGGACCAGTATCAAGGGTCCCTTGCAGCCACCCCCGCACGTCTGCCTGCCATGCACCGAAAACACCGGCTTCCGGGGGCCTTCCCGGAAGCCCCGCTTCCAAACCCAATGCCTTCGGCCGATACCACCCACCGATGAAATCATACCTCCATGATTTTGCCGCGGGGTTCGGGTACTTTCGGCGGGGTCTTTCCCTGCTGAGTCTGCCCGGCATCCGGCGATATGTCGCCATCCCGCTTTTCACCAATACCCTGTTGTTCGCAACACTGATCTATTTCGGCGCCGGGCAATTCGATGCGCTGCTCGACGGGCTGATCCCGGGCTGGCTCGATTGGCTGCGATGGCTGCTGTGGCCGGTTTTCGCCATCCTTGCCCTGTTCGTGGTGTTTTTCCTGTTTTCCTGGGTGGGCAATCTCATCGCCGCCCCCTTCAACAGCCTGCTCGCGGAGGCCATTCAGGAAAGGCTCACGGGTCCGCCCCGGAACCAAAACACCGGATGGCTGGCATTCTTCCGGGATGTCGCCAGGGGCATCGTACCCTCCCTGCTCTCCGAGCTGCGCAAGCTGCAATACCTCCTCCCGCGGGCGATTCCCCTTGGGCTGCTCTTTCTGATCCCGGGCATCAATGTCATCGCGGCGTTCCCGTGGCTGGTGTTCAGCGCCTGGATGCTCACCATCGAATACGTCGATTACCCCCTGGGAAACCGGGGCCTGTCGTTCCCCGAGCAACGAAGGCTCCTCTCCGAGCACCGCGCCCTCGGCTTCGGTTTCGGCGCCGTGGTATTGCTGGCCACCATGGTGCCCGGATTGAATTTCGTGGTCATCCCGGCCGCCGTGGCCGGCGCGACCCTCATGGGGATAGAACGATATCCCGAGTAATATTCCCATCCGGAATGCGTGGTATTTTGTTTGTATTTCCCGCTTGGCTTCGCAGATCGATCGAATTTCGATAGCGCCGATTCCCCTGAATTCACCAACGCATGCCTCATCGGTTCGAGGCGAAGCTTCGCTTTTTTCATTGGTAACGATACATGCCCAACCCGGCCTGGCCGAAACCAGGAATCTCTCTATTTCGACTACGTCCGTCATTTCGACCGTAGGGAGAAATCTTCGAGGCCGGGATAGATTCAGCGCCCAAGATTTCTCGCTGCGCTCGAAATGACATTTTTCGACCATTTTGTTCAAGCTTTCATGGATAATCGACTCATCGGCCTCATGACCAACCTGTTCACAGGGGACAATCTGCAAATACTGGTATTCTCCGTGACGTCCATCGGCGTCCTGTTCTCCATCGGATGGGGGATATTCACCTATCGGAAGAGCCGGGCCACGCGGCAAACTCGGAACGAGGAAATCACCAAGGGCGAGATCATCGATGCCCTCGGTGACATGCCGGAGGAGGAACGAGGGCGGGTATTGGCCGCCGTCGATGCGCTGTATCGCATCGAACGAACCGAGCCGGAGAAGGCGGCAGCCGTCCAGGAGGCGATCTCCCTCCTCGAGAAAGGCGACACCGCTCGGGCAGAGGACATATTGCGCCGCCACCTGGAAAGCCAGAGGCTCGCCGGGCGCAATGCCCTGCGGGAGGCCGCCGCCACGGCGCGTCATCTGGGGGCCTTCGTGTATCTCCACGACACCGGAAAGGCGTTGGAGAGCTACCGAGAGGCGGTGGTGCTCGATCCGGAGGCCCTGGAGGGCTGGCTCGATCTGGGGCGTGTCGCCCGGCGCGCCGGGGATTCCAACGAGGCGTTGCGCGCATCCCGGGAACTCATGGGGCGCGCCGAAAGGAAAGGACAGATACACTGGCAGGCCATTGCGCATCTCGAGTTGGGCGACATCGATGCCCTGCGTGGCGAGAGCGGCGCCGCATTGGATCGCTACCAACAGGCCCGATCATTGTTCAAGCGATGGGCCAAACAGAAACCCGATGACCCGCAACGGCAGCGCAACCTCTCGGTGAGCCATAACAAGATAGGGGACATGCACAAAGCCAATGGCGACGGCGCCAAGGCCCTCGCCGCCTACCAGGACGGGTTGTCGATTCGGGAAAAGCTCACCGAGCTCGACCCCGGAAACAGCGAGTGGCAGCGCGACCTCTCGGTGAGCTTCGACCGTGTAGGGGACATGCACGTCGCCAATGGCGACGGCGCCAAGGCCCTCGCCGCCTACCAGGACGGGTTGTCGATTCGGGAAAAGCTCACCGAGCTCGACCCCGGAAACAGCGAGTGGCAGCGCGACCTCTCGGTGAGCTTCGACCGTGTAGGGGACATGCACGTCGCCAATGGCGACGGGCCCAAGGCCCTCGCCGCCTACCAGGACGGGTTGTCGATTCGGGAAAAACTCACGGAGCTCGACCCCGGAAACAGCGAGTGGCAGCGCAACCTCTCGGTGAGCCACAACAAGGTAGGGGACATGCACAAAGCCAATGGCGACGGCGCCAAGGCCCTCGCCGCCTACCAGGACGGGTTGTCGATCCGGGAGAGGCTCACGGAGCTCGATCCCATGAGGGTCGAGTGGAAGACCGATGTGGTGGTAAGCCTTTCGAAGATGGCTATCCTGGAGACAGACAAGGCGCAACGGGCGGGGTGGCTCCGCGAGGCCCTGGACATCCTGGAGCCGCTCGCCGGGGAGGACCGCCTGCCTGCGCAGCAAAGGGAGTGGATCGCGCTGATAAAAGCGGCCCTTGCCGAATCGGGCCCGACCGGGCAGCCGAATGGCCGGGGGCCATGATGGCGCCGGATCGCCCAGCCGGATCGCCCAGCCGAATCGCCCTGGTCGAAAATGTTCCCGCCAATCTGTCGATTCCCCGCTCATCCTTGCCCTGCGTGGGGCCTTCCATGGAAATATAATCGGTTGTTTTCGAAATGATCATCTCTCGTCGTTGTTTCGTGTCAGGTCGCGTCCAAGGCGTCTACTTTCGCGCCAGCACCCATGACAAGGCCGCCGAATTGGGGGTCAGCGCCCAGGCCGTCAATCTGGCCGATGGCCGGGTGCGGGTATCGATTCAGGGGGAGGCCGCCCAGGTGGCCCTGTTGGAGCGCTGGTTGTGGGAGGGGCCGCCACTCGCCCGGGTGGATCATGTGGAGTGCGCCGAAGTGGCGCCCCCGAAATAACCCCAGGGTAATAACCAGCCCGTTATCCGGGAAATCTCGAACAAAACGATCGAAAAATCGGCTTTTTGTCATTTCGACCAAAGGGAGAGATCCTGTGCGCTCGAGATCCCGAGAAAGTCGGAAGATTTCTCCCCTCTAGCGAGCCGCATCGACACGAGGAAAACCCATGCCGACGACAAAAGAACTGATTGCAGCCGCCAGGGAATTCGGCACGCCCCTTTATCTGTACGATGCCGACCTGGTGGTGCAACGCTACCGGGAATTGCAGAGGTTCATTGCCTGGCCCAGGCTCGAGATCCACTACGCCATGAAGGCCAACTACAATCCCGGCCTCCTGAAGGTCCTGAACGACATCGGCGCCCATCTGGATACGGTGAGCCCCGCCGAGGTGCTCCTCGCCAGGCGTCTCGGCTTCGATCGTGAGCGCATCCTCTATACCGCCAACAACATGACCGATGACGAGGTGCGCGCCATCCAGGCCACCGGCATCCTGCTCAATATCGATTCCCTGTCGCGCCTGGCACGATTCGGAGACGAATTCCCCGGTTCCCGGGTGTGCCTGCGCTTCAATCCGGATGTGGTGGATGGCGAGGATGCCAAGGTGCGCACCGGCGGCGATGTGACCAAATTCGGTATCCTGCTCCAGGATGTGGCCAGGGTAAGGGAGATCACGGATCGATACCGCCTCACCGTGGTGGGCCTGCACGAGCATACCGGTTCCGGGCTGACCATGACGGAATCGGTGTACCAGAGCATGAAAAACCTCATGACCATCGCCACCAGAAGGAACTTCCCGGCGCTGGAGTTCCTGGATTTCGGCGGCGGCTTCAAGGTCCCGTATCGACCGGACGAGGGGCGTGTCGATTATCCGGCCATGGGGGCGGAGATCACCCGCCTCTTCACGGCATTTTGCGAGGGATACGGTGCAGCGCTGGAAATGCGCTTCGAGCCCGGCAAGTACGTGGTCGCCGAGGCGGGTTACCTGATCGTGGAAGTCAACACCATCAAACACAATAATGAACGCATCATCGTGGGTTGCAACTCGGGTTTCCCGCAGCTCATCCGCCCGGTGATGTACGATGCCTATCACCATATCGTCAACCTGACCAACCCCGACGGCAGGCCCCATCGTTACGATGTCTGTGGCAACATCTGCGAGACCGGCGACCGCTTCGCCGAGCAGCGCCCTATCCCCGAGATCCGCGAGGGCGACCTCCTCGCCATCCAAAACGCCGGTGCCTATTGCTACAGCATGGGGGGGGTCTACAACCTGCGCCCCATGCCCGCGGAGGCCATGGTGTATCGGGGCAGCTTGCAGCTGGTTCGGAGAAGACTCGGTAATGAAGAACTCGTGGACCGGATTGTTGCGGAGTCGGCTCTGGCCGACATCGAAGATAGCCGGGAATTCGCGAATGGTCAGGCGTGAAAAGGAGAACGTGTCGGCGCTTCGCGCCAAGACCGAAGCGGGATGGGTCTTGGCGCATCGGTTTTCTCGGGATCTCTGTTTTCCCGATACCCGATCCTCGGGATTCTCGGATTGCCTCCCTTTCACGGGTTCACCGAGAGCCTGGCGTCTAGCGAAGATGAGCGGAAAATAAACGAATCAATGTGCCATATTACTTCAGTAATGCCACCCAATAATCGAACCTGAAGGAGATAGATATGTCCGATATGCTGAATGGATTATGGACCGTGGAGTTTGAGACAACGATGAACAGATATGGCAGAGGGGTATTGGTCGTCAACAATGGGCGCGCGTTGGGTGGGGATACAGGTTATTACTATTCCGGGACATGCAACGCTATCGATCATAAAATCGATGCCGATTTGATCATCATTAAATATGATATCAATAGTACTTCCGTATTCGGCAATCTCGATTATTTCCAACTGAGAATAAATGGAAAGTTGGACAAATATGATTTTAGAGCGACGGGGAGCATACCAGAAATCCCTGAGATGGGAATTTTGATCAAAGGGAAAAAAAAGGAAGACCTGGAATCATGAAAATGGATAAAAGGTCCATTATCGAACAATATCATGCCAATCGGCGTGATTATGGACGATTAGTCGGGGAGGTCGAGCGTATTCTAAATGAATCCATAGAAAGACACGGGATAAAAATACATGCCCTGACCTCGCGGATCGAAGAGATCGATTCACTGCTCGATAAGGCCCAAAGAAAGGGAATCAGTAAACCATTCGAACAAATCCATGACCTGATTGGGTTTCGTATCGTATGTCTTTTCCTTTCCGAACTGGATGAAATCAGCGATATCATCAAAGAAGAATTCGATGTCTTCGAAGAAGATGACAAGGTCAATGCTTCGGAAATGCAGATCTTTGGCTATATGTCTCTACACCTCGAAGCCAGACTGAAAAGCGACGCCCAATCCAATGATGCATTAACTTCCACTCCATTCGAAATACAGGTAAGAACCATCGCCCAAGACGCCTGGGCATCGGTATCCCACTACCTCGACTATAAAGAAATAAGCGCCGTACCCGAAAACTTGAAGCGTGATTTTTATGCATTGAGCGGTTTGTTTTATGTGGCCGATACGCACTTTTCCATTTTGCAGAAAGCAAAACTGGCAAAACTCGCCCGAAAAGTCATTACCTGATCCGGCATGGTCATGTTGCCATATTATTCTGCTTTCCAATCGCCTTCCCCGAGAAAATAACCCACGTCCCGACGATACCCATGCGCGCTATCCCCTTCACGAAAATGCACGGCCTCGGCAACGATTACATCTACTTCGATTGCATCGCAAACCCCGGGCTCATCGCAAACCCTTCCCGAACCGCCATCAGGCTCTCCCACCGGCACTTCGGTATCGGGGGAGATGGCATCGTGCTCATCCTGCCCCATGATGACGCCGACTTCGGCATGCGCATGTTCAATGCCGACGGCTCCGAGGCCGAGATGTGCGGCAATGCCATCCGCTGCGTCGGCAAGTTCCTGTACGAAAGCGGCTACGCCACCTCCGAGACCCTCCGCATCAAGACCGGCGCCGGTACCCTGATCCTGGGGCTCGGCATCGATCATGGCAAGGTCGGCAGTGTTCGCGTCGACATGGGCGAGCCCATCCTCGATGGGCCGGATATCCCCGTTGCCGTGGACGCCAATCCAGCCAGGACCTCGGTCTCTCTGGGAGCCGGGCGCGACTATGCAATGACCTGCGTCTCCATGGGCAATCCCCACGCCGTCATCTTCGTCGACGAGATCACCGACCAACAGGTATTGGTAGACGGCAAGGCACTGGAAGTCCATCCCCACTTCCCCAACCGCACCAATGTCGAGTTTGCCAGGATAATCTCCCGCGACACCATCCAGATGCGGGTCTGGGAACGCGGCTCGGGGGAAACCCTGGCCTGCGGCACCGGTGCCTGCGCCACGGCGGTCGCCGCCATCCTGGACGATCTCACCGACCGCAAGGTTACCGTGAAACTCCTGGGCGGTGATCTCGGCATCGAATGGCTTGAAATCGATAACCACGTCTATATGACCGGCCCGGCAGCGGTCGTCTTTACCGGAGAGGTGGAGATCGAGTAGGGGAGCGCTCCAGTTGTTTTTCAGGTCTGGAAAGATCCGTTGAAAATCCTAGCCAAGCTTGTGCTCGAACCGACATGATTTAGCATTCGGTAAAGCAAAACTGGTGTTTCGTAAAATGGCGACTCGTTTGCGAAGATGAGCGGGAAATAAACAGACTAGCGAAGCTTCGCCTCGAGCCGACAACACATGACCCGATATTGGTAAAGCGAGATTGGTGCCTTGCAAAACTTGATCCAATGGTGAAGCTGAGCAGGAAATAAACAAATTAACGAGCATGGTGCGATTATCGACTCTTTACCCAGCGATTGGCCGAAACGGCGCAAGCCATCGCCGAGCGTTGTATTTCCCGATTCGATTTGACAAAAAGGGCGTAAAAACGCATAGTTCGCACCTCGTTAATCCAACCGAAATACGAGTGTAATCGTGGCTAATTCATCACAAGCTAAAAAGCGCGTCCGCCAAGCGGAAAAGCGTCGTAAATTCAATGCCAGCAGGCGTTCCATGTTGCGCACCCACCTCAAAAAGGTAAGCAAGGCGATTGTAGCCGGAGATAAAGCGGAGGCGGAGGTTGCTTTCAAGGCGGCAGTGCCTATCGTGGATCGCATGGCCGGGCGGGGATTGATTCACAAGAACAAAGCGGCGCGGCACAAGAGCCGCCTTAGTGCTCACATCAAGGCCATGGGAGAAGGTTCCCAAAGCGCTTGAGTTATAAAAAACGCTTGAGCCAAAGCACTTGAGCCAGGGTGCTTGAGATAAGTGCCGAAATGCATGCATGGTTCATCGAAGTGAGGTCCCCCGAGTTTCCTGCCGATCCCCAAGTCCCCTTGCCGTTCCTTCCCGAGAGCCTGTCTCGATATTCCTGGTCTACCGCGGTGCTCTCCGATTCGCGGCCCACCGCATCACACAACAAGGCCAAAAACCGCGTCATGTAGTCCGCTACACTCCGCGATTTTTGGCCTTGTGCACTTTTGTAGGCCACAGCCGGGTTTCCGCCTCGCCATGACGAGGGATTTCAAGGCCGGCTCTGAAACCCGAGCATCCTGAACGGATGAATCCCGATCGCCGCTCAATGCCGAGCACACCGTGCCTGCCTCCGGCGATGGTGTCGTGGTGACCATCTCCGAGCGCACAGGCGAACGCACAGGGTAGTCGGTTATCCGTTGCGGTTGCGCCGAGTCTACCTGTAGGAATCAAAAGCTCTCTCCCAGGCGGGGCGGCACGGCGTAGTCGGACTTGAAAGTCCCCGATCCGACTGCCCCGAAGGGGGGAATACGACTTACGAAGAAGGCCTCCCGAGCCCCACCGCGATCAAAGGTCGCTTCGGTTGTCGCCACAGCGATTTCCTCGGTGTTAGTGCCGTTACACGCTTTTTCGCTACCAAAAGGTATGCACCGGAGAAAAATGGCCAAAAACGGGGGCCAACGGTGTCGAGAAAACGCAGCGGATCGGAAATTCTCCCATGATTCATAATGCTGCCCATGCGGATCGGCGGTCGAAAAAAATATCGCTTCACGGAAATGACGTCGAAGCCCATGGCGGTAATCCACCCCTTGACTCGACCGAAACCCGGGAATCGTCCCCCCTGACAAGGCATCCAGGGCTCCTCTCCTTCCTTCCCGAATAGCAGAGACCAAATACCAACGAGACTCCAGACATCGAAGGCAAGGATGAGTAGATGTCCTTCCGCGACCAGGACCCGCTTCGTTTCCTTGATTATTTCCTGCATGTGGGGAGAGAACTCGAGCACGTGGGGAAGGATGATTACGTCGATGCTGTCGGAGGCCATGGGCAAGGCATCAGGTTCGGCGCGAAGGTGGGGATAACCGGAAACCTGTCGACTGTTATCTATTTCCACGATAACGCGGTGCGGAATTCTACTCTGCGCCAGCAGGTCCGTATTACTCAATCGGCCTACCTGCACGAGGTGATAGCCAAAAAGAGAGCCGAGAGAATCACCGAGCAGCCTTGCCTCGGTATTCAATAACATGCTTCCGGGGGGATGGGAAAGCCAATCGTGGAATCTTTGCCGTGGCGTTGCACGGGCAACGCGACCTTTAGGAACCATTTGGAGACCTTTTGAGATTCAAGCTCGCCATAGCCACGGATCAAGGCAGGGTTGTCACGAAACAAGCGCCATCGATTGATCCTCTAGTGAAGCTTGTACTCGAATCGACAAAGCATGATTCATGCATTGGTAAAGCAAAATTCGTGTTTTGATATTGGTGTTTCGGGGCAGGCTTCCTGGGGAAGCTTTATGGAGACTTCGGCTTTCTGTTCAGGTGTCGGAAAAACAAAGATTCCGAGAATCCCGGTGCGTGCGCCAGGGCCCACCCCACTTCAATCCTGGCGCAAAGCGCCAACATGTTCCGAAACGGTCCTCTCGCTCGAAGGAAACCTCGGACTGCCGGTTCGATCGACTCGCCGCAAATTGCTAAAGCAAGAATTTTAAGCTTATCATCATCATTTGAATATACTTATTTATTTTGTTTATTTCCCGCTCGACTTCACAATTGGAATCAAGTTTTACAAGACACCGATTCCGCTTTACCGATACGGGGTCATGCGTTGTCGGTCCGAGCATAAGCTTCGCTAGAAATGCACCCATGGAACATGCTAGCGCTTCGCGCCAGGACTGAAGCGGGGTGGCCCCTGGCGCATGCACCGATTCCCTCGAATCCTTGTTTTTCCGATACCTGAACGGAATCGCCACTGCAGCCAAGGTCCAACGCAAGACCACCCCCCGATTCATCCCGAGACAACCGAATCCCGGCATGGTCATCGCCCGGGATATCGCAACGGCCTTCGAAACGCCAGCAAAGCCTCTCCTCGAACCGATAAAGCGTGATTCGAGGATTCGGGTGAAAATCGACATCATGCAAAACATGGCTCATTTACCAGACCGGGCGGAAAACAAATAAATCAGCAATCACGCCAAATAAGACCCCATCGAACCCTTGGGTGTTTACCGCGTCTCGAGGAGATGGGCACTAAAGGAAATTCATCCCGATGAGCGACTATAAAGACACCTTGAACCTCCCCAAGACCGGTTTTCCCATGCGCGCCAATCTCGCCGGACGCGAGCCTGCCACTCTCGCCCTTTGGCAGGAACTTTCCCTGTACGAGCGACTGCGCCGGGCGCGCGCCGGGAAAAAACGCTACATCCTGCACGATGGTCCCCCTTACGCCAATGGCGATATCCATATCGGTCATGCCGTCAACAAAGTGCTCAAAGACATCATCGTGAAGGCACGCGGAATGGATGGGTTCGATTGCCCGTATGTACCGGGCTGGGACTGTCACGGCCTGCCCATCGAGCACCAGGTGGAGAAACGTGTCGGCAAGGCCGGTCAAAAGATCCATGCCAGCGCGTTCCGCAAAGCATGCCGGGAATACGCCACCAAACAAGTAGACAAACAGCGCAAGGACTTCATGCGACTCGGCATCCTGGGTGACTGGGAACATCCCTATCTCACCATGGATTTTGCCATCGAGGCCAATATCATCCGGGCGCTCGGCAAAGTGATAGAAACGGGACACCTCGATCGGGGTTTCAAACCGGTCCACTGGTGCATCGATTGCGGGTCCGCCCTGGCCGAGGCCGAAGTCGAATACGACGACAGACAATCCCCCGCCATCGATGTCCGCTTCCCCGTACAGGACGAGACCGCCTTCCTGCGGGCATTCGGCCTCGAAACCGAACAAGACGCGGACCAGGACACAATCCCCCGTGGGCCTATCTCGGTCCTCATCTGGACCACCACGCCCTGGACACTCCCCGCCAACCAGGCCGTGGCCTTGAACGGCGAATTCGATTACGTATTGGTACAAATCGATACCGAACAGGGCGAAGAATGCCTGTTGCTCGCCAAGGATCTCCTGATTGGCACCATGGCTCGCTATGGCATCGAAAAATACCAGGTGCGCGGATTCTGTCCCGGCCTCCGGCTGGAAGGCCTCATGCTATACCATCCCCTTTACCCGCGCATGGTGCCCTTGATCCTGGGCGAACATGTCACCCTGGAGGCCGGAACCGGCGCCGTGCACACCGCACCCGGCCACGGTCAGGAAGACTACGTCGTGGGCAACCGCTATGACCTCCCCGTGGACAACCCCGTGGGCCCCGATGGCCGCTTCCTCACCGGAACCCCCTTCCTCGAGGGTCGAAACGTCTGGGACGCCAACTCCCTCATCATCGGTGCCCTGGAACAAAGCGGCCACTTGATGCACGTCGAGACCGTAAACCACAGCTATCCCCACTGCTGGCGGCACAAAACGCCCATCATCTTCCGGGCCACGCCCCAGTGGTTCATCCGCATGGGATCCGGCACCGCGGACAGCGCCGACAAGGCAACCCTTCGTAAAAACGCCCTTTCCGCCATCTCCTCCGTCACCTGGCAACCCGACTGGGGCGCGGCGCGTATTCACGGCATGGTGGAAAACCGCCCCGATTGGTGCATCTCCCGCCAGCGCAGCTGGGGCACACCCATCACCCTGTTCGTGCACAAGGAAACCGGCATTCCGCATCCGGATACGGTCCGTTTACTGGACGAGGTCGCCAGGCGCGTCGAGACACGCGGCATCGATGCCTGGTTCGATCTCGACCCCGAAGAATTGCTCGGAGCCGATGCACGGGACTACCAAAAGGTCAGCGATACCCTCGATGTATGGTTCGATTCCGGCGCTACCCAATTCACCGTCCTCTCCCAACGCGACGAATTGGGTTTCCCCGCCGACCTCTATCTCGAAGGCTCCGATCAGCACCGCGGCTGGTTCCAATCCTCCCTGCTCGCCTCCCTCGCCATGGGCCGGGGCGCCCCTTACCGCGCCGTGCTCACCCACGGATTCACCGTCGACGCCCAAGGCATGAAGATGTCCAAATCCCGTGGCAATGTCATCGCCCCGCAACAGGTGGTCAGTCGACTGGGCGCCGATATCCTGAGACTATGGGTGGCCGCCACCGATTACAGCGCCGAGATGAGCGTCTCCGACGAGATCCTGAAACGCATGACCGACTCCTACCGGCGGCTGCGTAACACGGCGCGCTTCCTGCTCGCCAACCTCCACGGCTTCGACCCGGATCGGGATCTCATCCCTCCCCACCGAATGCTCGCCCTGGACCGTTGGGTAGTCCACCGGACCGCTACATTGCAACTCGATATCCAAAGCGCGTACCGGGACAACCATTTCCATATCGTCTATCAAAAACTCCACAACTTCTGCACCGTCGACCTCGGTAGTCTTTACCTCGACATCATCAAGGACCGCCAATACACCACGAAAACCGCCAGCCTGGCGCGCCGCTCCGCCCAGACCGCCCTGTACCACATCGCCGAGGCCCTGGTGCGCTGGCTCGCCCCCATCCTGAGCTTCACCAGCGAGGAGATCTGGCAACACCTCCCCGGCAAGCGCGAACCCTCCGTCTTCCTCGCCGAGTGGTACACCGATCTCGCGCCGCTCTCCGGGGGTGATACAGGGAAAGGCGACGGAAAGGATCTGGAGGACCCGCGATTCTGGGAACGCATCATCGCCGTGCGCGATGCCGTCAATCGGGAACTCGAGGGCCTCCGTACCGCTGGCGTCATCGGTTCGGCCCTGGATGCCCAAGTGGACATCTACTGCGACGGTGCGTTATTCACCGATCTGCGCCAATTGGGAGACGAACTCCGTTTCGTGCTCATCACCTCCGAGGCCAACGTCCATCCCGCGCAACAATCCCCGAACGATGCCGTGGCCACGGTAACGGACACCTCCGGGCCAAGCGGTTCCCCGTTCTGGCTGCGGGTTACCGCCAGCCCCCACAAAAAATGCGTCCGCTGCTGGCATCGTCGGGAAGACGTCGGGGTGAATAATACCGAGCACCCGGAACTCTGCGGGCGCTGCGTGGAGAATGTGGAGGGAGAGGGGGAAGTGAGAAGGATTGCGTGATATGAGAGGTTCCGTCGCTGTCATCGAGCAATGCCCGAAAACAGGGTTCTATGTGGGCTTTATTCCCGGATTCCCAGGTGCACACTCACAAGGCGTTAGGCTCGATGAATCGATGCGAAATCTCGAAGAGGTCTCCAAATGCTGCTCGAAGATGGGGAACCCGAGATGGAATCCAGGTTTATCGGTGTTCAGGAAATCGCGGTTGCCTAATCCAAGATGGAAAGCTTATCGTTCAATGAGACCAAAGCATCATGAAAAAACCTTGTTCCCCAAGTAGAAGACGATAATGCTGCAACCGATACGACTTACATTACAGCGGTCCCCATATTCGACATTACTGGTTTTTCTCGCCCACGGAGGTGCCGCCGGTTGCTTGATAATTGTCGAATTGGCGTTATCGACGAAGCTTATCGTTGGGGGCGCCATCACGTTCAGCATGTTTTTCAGCGCTTGCGAACACACTCTTCGCTGTTCCCGATCTTCCATCACAACGCTATTGTGGACGGCGGAAGGTGCATGGCAACTATGGACGCGGGGTGGTCAAGTCATCAGTGGAGACCTGGAACCCACCTGGGGCCCATGGCCTTCCGTATATGTGCATCCCTATCTCGTCGTTCTGAACTTCAATACAGGGAAACGCCTGGCCAAGCCGGTTGTCTTGACTCCGGATATGGTAACGGATGCGGATGCATTTCGACGGCTTCGAATACGTCTTTGCTTCGGATAAGACCCCGACCACCTCGATTCTCCACCACGGGTGGAGGATCCGAACCCCTCCCGATATGCAATTCCTCCTCGACAATCGACATGACCGCGCGAATGTTCGTGGTTGGTCGAAGGGTTTTACCGATTGTGATTTCACGAAAATTCACGGGTAGTTTTTGCCATCCCTGGCGTCCGGGTCCCGGCATTCCCTACCGGAATGACGGAAGTGGTAAATTTCGGCTCATCCGACTAAAGCGTACTTTGGTTTCTGAAGAGTCTTGACTTTCAACGTAAAAAATGCGGTGTCCCGAAACCCATAGGTCATTTTTCGAAGGGTTCTGATTCTGTTATTTTGTTTATTTCCCGCCCATCATTCGCAAATAAGCGGGAAACAAACAAAAACTAGGCGCTCTGGAATCGAAACACCGTGATCCGCACGTGCTCGTAATCGCTTCCCGTGTTGATCATGGGAAAACCATAGGCCTCGATGCGAATGGGATTGTGGGTGTGACCGCAGAAGAGCACGACTGGCTTGGTGTCGTGTTTCGAGATCTCGTCGCCGATAAGGCTGTTGGTACCGTATGCACCGTAGAAATTGCGCCCCCATGCGTTCAGTTCCGCAAATGCCAGTGTGTGCATGAGGACGATCACCGGCAGCCCGCGAGCCAGGGCGCATCGATATCTGATGGCGAAACGTTCGGCGATTTCCCGGGCTATTTCCGGATTGCTCCGATGACCGCGGATGATGTAACGGTCGTTCCAGCCCATATTCTCGAAGCGGTACTGCTCGTATGTTTCATGACGGATACCGGAATCGCCACCGCTATGGTCGTAGTGACCGTAAGTCCCGACCACGGTGCATGTCTCGGCCTCCAGGTTGCCGGTCTCCAAATAGCAAGCGTCGAGACAGGAATAGTCCCGCCATAGGTGATCGATGGTGCGGTTCCACAGGTCGTGATTTCCCATGACCCAGGCTATCGCGGCCCTGGGATGGATCCCGCGCACCAGACGAATGATCCGCGCGATACCCGCATCGCCGCCGTTATCGCCGCCGATTAAAAAGATATCGGCTTGCAGTCCTTCGATTCGCGTGGCGACTTCATGGAGATTTCCGGGGAAATCATCGAGATGAAGATCGGTCATGTGGATGATCTTCGGCACGGGTGATTCCCTTTCCCCGTCAATCCACGATAAACCGATTGGTATAAAAGCGCCCCTGATCCAGGGGTGTATCTTTGGGCAGGGCACCGGAGAATTGCATGGAACGAAATACGCTATCCACGCCAATCGGGAGAATACGCCCATCCGCACTATAGAATTCCGCTAGTTTTTTCAGGGTTTCGATATATCTCTCTTTATCGGTGCCCACCACGATTGTCGGAAGCGCATCGGCAATAGCCCGGGGGGAATGGGTCGCGATCCAGCGCAATGCTTTCCGGATTGCCGCCACCACCTTGCCGACCAGGGCCGGGTCCGCGTCGATAACCGCCTGACGGGTCACGATTCCCGCCAGATTATAGGGACCACCGAAGACCCTTTCGGTATTGGCAAGGGTATTCAGATCGGCAAGCACGAAGGCATCTCCGTTCTCCACCAGCATGGAGGCAAAGGGTTCCAGAGCCATGCCCCCATCGATCTGACGATTCTGCAGGGCTGGCGGGAAAGTGGATGTCCCGGCCTTGATGACCGTGACCTCATGGGGAGAAACGCCATTCTTGCCGAGCAGGTAGTCAAGCACCATGTGGGTGCCCGCCCCCTTGGAGGTTACGCCCAGGGTCAGGCCCTTCAGATCCGAAACGTCCTCCACTTTGCCTCGGTATCTGGCGTCCACCACTAAAACCATACCCGGCAGGCGATTCATCAACACCACCATGCGAAGATTATCCTTACCTTGGACAGCGGCCTTGAACGCATGCTCGATGCCATTCGTGCTGAAATCTACCTGGCCCGCCAGCAGAGCCTGGGCCGTGGGCGTTCCCGCCCTGAGATAAGTCACCTCCGGCCTCAGGCCCTGTTCCTGGAAAAAGCCGTGGGCAATGGCGATATCCAGCGGCAAGAAATGCACCACGTGCCCACCGCTCGCGATTTTCACGGGTTGGTAGTCGTCAGCGAATACCATCGATGAAAAAAGGGCGACAAGCACCAAGACGATACGCGCCAGGATAATGCGGGATATCGATTTCATCCTCGGCAGGGCCTCGAGCCGATCTCTCCGGGTTCTTCTCACTCCACCTCACTCCATCTTCATTTCATCTTCAGCGACGGATAGATCGGCGATTCCGGCCGTGGTGTCAGAATCTGGCGTTGACAATCCACCAACAGATCCAATTCCTCCAATATCACCTGTCCGATGAGGGCCTCGCTAAGCGGTGGCCCCGTAACCGCTTCGGTCACCATGGAGCGCCCCGCCACCGTGAGATAGATGGGTGCCATGACCTCGCATTCCTCGCGGCGCTCATCGGCATAAGTCACGATCACCTTGCGGACCGGTTTCAGCCCCAGTTTTTCCGTAACGTCCTGGGGCAGCGCCAGCATCACGGCACCGCTATCCACCAGCGCGGGGGTTTCATGGGTACGCACAGCCTCCGCTGCCAGACGATCTTCTTGTGACAATACCCGATCGAAGTAGTTTTCCAGGGTAATGTCTGCAATGACTTGTCCCATCATTGTCCTCCTTTGGCCACAAGGCCCCTTGTCGTGCTTCTAAAAACGTGATTCTTTCAAACGTGATTTTTCTATCGGAACGAATTCCCAGCGGGGGATCTCCTGGCCTGGTCCGACCAAAACCCAAGGATTCCATTTTGTTTATTTCCCGCTTATCTTCGCAAATGAGCCAAGTTTTACGAGACGCCAGTCTTGCCTTACCGATGCTTAGGTCTGCCTCGTCGGTTCGAGCACAAGCTTCGCTAGCGCATTCCATCTTGTCGCCTTCCGGCTACCATCGCTCCGATGCGCTCGGGTCTGGTTCGTTTTCCAACGATTTCGGGGCATCCCCGTTGCGTCACAGCCTGGCAGTAAACCGGGAGGGCACACGGGGAACCCATGTCATGGCGTACTCGGATAATAATCGATCCGAGCCTGTAGATGTCCTTATATTCTATCGTAGTTCGGACTGTATCCTTGGGTAAAGGCCCTTCATTCCCGGAATTATCCTGAAAACTCACCCAGCTGGCGAAGCTTCGCTTCGCCAGTCCTTCTCCCTGATTTCGTAGCCCATCGCTTTGTAACCCCTTTCCCGTTTCCTATACATCCTTTCGATCATCGGGAGGGAGGAATCCACATAATCGTATACGATTACGCGAGTTTTCCCGCTCGATTCCCTGTGTATCCTGCCCGCGTATTGCACAAGAGAGCCCTTCCATGAGATAGGTAGCGCGAGAAACAGTGTGTCCAGTCGAGGGAGATCGAAGCCCTCACCGATGTATTTCCCGGTCGCCACGATGACCTGTGTCTTCGAGAGCTGCTCGTTGGCGATTTCACGCTCTCTGGCCCGCATGGCGCCACGCAACACGACGGCCCGAATCCCCCGCTCCATCAGTGTTTCCGCAAGGCGTTCCGCGTGTTCCCGCCGTTCTGTCAGGACCAAAGGATGACGTTCGGCTTCGATAGTTGCTGCAACGTCATCGACGATCCGGAGGTTGCGCCGGGTATTTTCCATCAGCCAGCGGTATACCTCGGATATGTGAGGCTGGTCGGAAAAATGGGGGGCCTGTTCATGCCTTCGATTCACAATCACTGTCTGCTCGAATTCGGCCCTGTTTGCCACGCTAACCCTACAGCGAACGGGACCTGCAAGCATAAACATGATCTTCTGATGGCCATCCTGCCTGTCGGGGGTAGCGGTCAGGCCCAGGACATATTTGGAACGCACCTCGTTCAGCACCATCTCGAAACGTGGAGCGGAGATATGATGGCATTCATCGATGATGACCTGTCCGTATTGTCCGACGAGCGGTGAAACGGAATTGTTTCGTCTATCGACGAGACTTTGATAGGTAGCGATGTCGATTTGCCCGGTGGGCTTCCTTTTCCCTGCACCGATGACGCCGACTTCGACACCGGTCAGGAATGATTGAATACGTTCCCGCCATTGTCCCAGGAGTTGGCGGCTGTGGGTCAAAATCAGGGTGTTGACCTCACGTTCGGCGATGACGCCGATGGCGGCAACCGTTTTCCCGAAGGCGGTGGGGACGTGCAGGATGCCCGTATCATGGGCGATGATGCTCGTCACCACCCTTTTCTGATCCCTTCTCAGTCTGCCGATAAAGGCCAATGATTCCAGCCGTTGGCCGAATTCGCGTTTGTCCTCGATCTCGATGGTAATGCCTTGCCCTTCCAGCAAAACCATGGCGTCGTCGAAACACCCCCTCGGCAGGGACAGATATTCCTGCTCGATCCGTGCACAGGTGATGTAGCGGGGGATGCCATGGGTGGAAAACCGCATCGCCTGGGTCTTGAAAAAGACCGGGTTGGAAAAGCTCGCCAACCGTTTCAGTCTCGCTGTTAGCGCTGGCGGTATTTCATCGAGCCTGAAGTAGATATGGTTCGCCAGGGTGATAATCAACTGCTTCGGGACATCGGGTATTTGCGTATGTTCCATGGGAAGCCCCTGTTCCCACGGTGGCGTGTCATCAGGCGTTTCGGTCGAGCTGGGAGAGAGTTCTTCCACCAGCCCGGTGAGACGGTTTGCCGTGAACCGTTCGATCCGTGACAGGAATGCCCATTGATCCGGATAGGGCGAGAGATCGGTATCGACGAATAGGCTGTTGCCCCGCCGGCGGGCGTGGTATTGCAGCGGCAGGGCTATCAAATTCCCGAAACCACCCTCCGGCACCATGTCTTGATTGGGGAATAAGCGATCGTAGGAGTCGAAGGAGAGACCGGGATGGATCTCCATGGCCTCGTGGAGGAGAGCAACCCCCAAAACCCTTGCCTCCTGGGCGGGTACCGGTTCCGAGAAGAAGATCCAAAGGTGCGCACCATTTCCGGAACGGGAGATCTCGATGGCGTGGGGGATATCGAAACTTCCACACGCCCTGGCCATGGCCTTCACTGCGTCCCGCCAGCCGGTCTTATCGAAATCCACTGCCAACAGGTGGCAGGTGTTGTCCGGGAGCAATGGATACAGACCGACCACCTGCCTGCCCGTCAGGTGGGCATGGATGGCGCGTTCGTCCAGGGGTCGATAGCGCCGGTTTTGGCACTCGCCACATTTGATCCTGGGCTTATGGCAAAGGCCATGCCGCCACTCGTTATGACAGGCAATCGCATAACCGCTCCGACCCTTGGCGGGGTTCTCCCAACGCCGAGCGAATACATCCGGGCGGCCTTCGAATAGCCCTCGGAATAGTTTTACTTTCTGGACGGTGCTGAATTGTTCGGAGTGTGCCCGAATTGGTGTGGGAGCGGTTTTTCGATGTTGCAGGGTTTGCCTTCGTTGGATGTTGCAGGGTTTGCCTTCGTTGCAGGAACCGCTGCTTCTCCGCTTCGAGATCAAGCAGCCGCGCATCGATGGCGAGGAGTTCATCGTCGATGGGTTGGGTGTCCGAGTGAGGCATAATCTGGTAAGCCCTGGATACATTCCCCAGTTCTCCCGCCAGATTCAGCAATCCAACAGTTTTAGCTTTTAGTCCTTGTTCTTTTTGCAGGCATTGACCATATGCGGTATGCTAGCAGGGAATCGAGCTGTAGGGGGGTGATACGGTTTCGACGTGGGTGATGGAGCCCAAGGTGCATGCCGAGGTGCAGTCAACCTCGTAAAAAGGCTGTACAACAATAGTTGCCAACGACGACAACTACGCTCTGGCTGCTTGACAGCCAGCCTCTCGACCGAATCGTGCTTGTGCGTTCGGAGTTTCGGGTAATACCGAGCATCGAGGGGTAACTTCACACAAGATCGCCATGAAGCCTTGTCCCGGGTGGATTGGTTAAACCTTCGGGACTCGCCGTGTGCTTTCCCTGTCTTGTCGGGTAGTTGCATGGTTAAACATAAAGACGGACTAAGCATGTAGGACCGAAGGTAAAGTGCTTGCGGACGCGGGTTCGATTCCCGCCACCTCCACCAAATCTCCAGCGAGGCTTCGCCTCAAAACCCAACAAAATCCACAACCCCGCGAAAAAGCGGGGTTTTTTATTTGGTATCGGGAAAATCCCGAGAGAACGACGAGCGAAGCTTCGCCCCAAATGTGAGCCGCTTCCGCACCTTCATCCTTCTCTAGGGAGTCGGTTTCCCTGTCTACTCGCTTCCTCGGAAATTTTGTTTTCCCGATACATAAATCTCAGGGTAACCCATTCCCATTCATAGCCAATCTTCGTCGTCATGACCCGGAATCGGAATCGACCGAAACCAGGTATTTCATGGCCTGCTCCTAACCAAACAAGTCCCCAAGCTCCAGCGAAGCTTCGCCTCGAGCCGACAACGCATGATCTAAAGTGGCCCCCAAAAACTGGACAGCTTGGTAAGCTCTGATTGGACATCAA
>CAZSVE010000002.1:0-76325 GCA_964610175.1 uncultured Thiotrichales bacterium | reverse complement strand
TCTCGCTACGCTCGAAATGACAGATTAAAAATTTTTCGATCGTTTTGTTCAAGATTTCCTGGATAACCGACTAACGGTCATGTAGTGGGTTCCGACACCCCGGATAATGAAAGAGCGCCTGCTGTTTCATAGTAATCTTCTTTTTTATTTCCCGCTCATCTTCGCAAAAACTCAAGTTTTACAAAACGCTAATTTTGCTCTACGAATACCAAATCATGCTTCATCGGTTCGAAGCGAAGCTTCGCTGGAGCATTTCTTCGATACCCTTGATCGACAATGGCAACCACCCGCTGGCTTTCCTATGTCGAAACCAACGCAGGCCCCCTATTCGATTTTGGCATCTCCTCTCGGTTCTCCTCCCGACACCTTGCCTGCCATATCCGATGCCTCCATCGTCGTTTCCGGGCTTGGTTTCGACCTTGCCTTCGAATCTTTTCGGTTATACTTCTCTAGTGGAACTTCGCCTCGAACCGACGAGGCATGACCCGGCATCGGCAAAGCAAAATTGCTGTTCCGTAGAACTCGACTCATTTGCAAAGCTGAGCGGGAAATAAGCGAATGATGGCCTGCCTTCTTCGAGGGGGTGCCGTTGCCGTGTTTCGGGGATTGGTCTTGGCATAATCCACGCGTCCTGGGACCGGGTTTAGGCCCGGGCAGATCGAGGCATCGGCTCCTTGTCTGAAAAATCCTTGACGAAACGATTCGAAAATTTTGGATGGGACTTTGCCGAGTTGGCAAAAATCATGGAAAAGCGCGACTCGCGAAGGCCCGGAAAACTCTCCTTGTGAAAATAAATCATGCCTAGTCTTGCCAATTCTCCGCTTCGATTGTTCCAACGGCTCTTCGATCCGGAAAAGCCGTCGAAACCAACCGAATACGCAGTCGACACCGTTATCGACGGTGCTACGGCAGTTGCAATCACGGAAACGTGCCTTGCCGACGTGGCTGCATTGAATGCATCATTTCCAGTGGAGGCGGCGACCATCACCTGGAAAGCCGAGCAGGCACGCAAGGGCGTCAATTGTTTCGGCGTGCCGCTGACAAGCCGTGGAACCGAGAGTCCTCGTGGAACGCTTGCCGCGGCGATGGGTCTGACCATGTCCGGGGTGCGCGCGACGGTGTTTCTATCCGGGCCGGATCTGATAAGTGGGCAAGACCTGCTGGTAATGGCCGCGGGTCGCCACTTACCGCTTGTGGTTCACCTCTCCAATCGAACCCTGGCGGCCCAGGCAGGCGCGCTGGGCACCGGCCACGAGGCCTATCACACCGCTGCGGATTCCGGGTGTTTTACATTACTGGCAGCCAATGTACAAGAGGCGGTGGATCTCACGCTGATCGCCAGAAGGACCGCGGAATTGTCCTTGATTCCCGGGATCGTAGCCATGGATGGGGAACAAACCGCGCTTGCGGTACAAAACGTATCCTTGCCATCGTCCACCCTGATCCGCGCATTCCTGGGCCCCGCGCACGAGAAAATCCAGGCACCGACGCCAGCGCAACGGGTAATTTTCGGTGAAACTCGCCGAAGGGTCCCATGCTGGCACGACCTCGATCGACCGGTTCTGCACGGAGCCTTGCAAGGGCCGGAGAGCTGGGGTCTTAGCGCGGTGGCAAAACGTCCCTATTTCGACCGTCATGTGGCGGGAATCCTGAACGAATCATCGTTGCTACTGGCGCAACATACCAATCGTCATTTACTGGCCATATCGACCTATCGGGTGCAGAACGCCGACATCGTACTGGTTACGCAAGGGTCGGCGACGGAAACGGTTCAGGCCACTGCGGATTACATGCGAAGACGAAGGGGTATCAAGATCGGTGTGATCGGCATCCGTTGTCTGCGCCCATTTCCAGGGCCCCAAATCGCCGAAGCATTGCGAAAAAAACGCATCGTCGGCGTACTGGAAAGATCCGATACGCCACTTGCGGCGGACCCGCCATTGACGCGCCAATTGCGCGCGGCTGTCAACCGGGCACTGGAAAACGCCTGCTTCGGGCGTCACACACACCCTCACTATCCGGTGATCTCGGATAACGAGCAACCGCGCTTGCGCTCGGTATTATTTGGCCTGGGCGGCCTGCCGCTACGAGGTACGGACCTGATCGCGCTTTGCGAGGAATTAGCGCGCAACATGGAAAAGGCCAGACCGGAACGTTGGTACAAAACACGATTTCGCTCTACCCCTCCCGAACAAAACACAGGCGACAAAGAAGCCGAGCAGGTACGCTCGCGAATCTACCTCGGCTTCGATTTCGCCAAGGTGTCCAGCGTGTACCCGAAACGTCAGGTATTGCTGGACATACTGCGCCGGGATTACCCGGAGATCGCCAATCTGGGATTACGAGGCCAAGACGCCCCACCGGACCTGCGACCCAAGGGTACGCTTACATTGGCTATCCACCGCATCCCCGGGCAGGGGGCGGAAGGCCTTGCCATCGAGGCCGCCGAATTCTTCCAGCGGTTGCGCAAAGGAGAAGTGCGCAGCAATCCCGGTCTCTATTGGGAGCGTTTCGAATCCTACTGCGTGGATCGGCTCAATGTGGGTCCTTCACCACTGCGCGACCCCGGTGACCAGGTACCGGTAGACATGTCGATAATAACCACGCCCCGTCATCACCTGTTCATGAGTCCCATCGCCGATCTCACCGAAAGGGGTATCCTCATGATCGAAAGCTCGCTGGATAGGGAGGTGTTTTGGTATTCCTTGCCGCCGATCCTGCGTGAAGGCATCCGTATCAAGCGAGCAATGCTTTATCGTGTCCCTCCTTCCGTCGGGGGAACCGGATTCGAGCTTTCCAAGGAGCGCCTCCTCGGGGCCTTGCTCGGAGCCCTGGGTAACGCCGGAAAACTGTTATCTCCGACGGAGCACCTCATGGAGGTCCGCGGTAATATCCTGCAGAGTCTTCCCCATACCGAGCGGGAAGCACGACTTGCGGCTTTCGGTGGGGGGATCGAGGGGGTGCATCGTGTGGATTACAGCGCATCCGAGCCCCAGGAGGGCCTGGAAGAACGAGCCATCTGGAGCGACGAAATTCCCACCACGGTGCGGCAACTGGGCAAAGCCGATGAAACCTACGATAGTCTGCCACGTTTTTGGCACCAGGTAGGCGTGATGTATCAAAGTGGCGAGGCCCATGAGATCACGCCGGACCCCCACCTTGCCACGGGCATCATTCCACCATTGACCTCGACTTTCCGGGATTTCAGTAACTCTCGCCAAATCTTACCGAGCTTCGACCCGGTTGCCTGTACCGGCTGCGGCGATTGTTGGGCACATTGTCCGGACAGTGCTATCGGACCACTGGTCATCGGCGCGCGTCGGCTGATCGATATTGGCGTCCGCATGACCCGATCCCGTGAACTGCGCCCCATGGCCATTCGTCTCGCCAATGATTTCCACCGAATGTGCGCGGATCGAAATAACCCCCTCGGCACAGTGGACGAATTGCTGACGCGGATACGAATCCCATCGGAGACAACCGGGGGCGCTCCTCGGGATGGCGAGGGGAAAGATCATCGCGGGGAGTCGATAGAGAAACTCTCGGCGGAGATTGGTCCGATTCCCATTGCGCGCACCGAACGATTCTTTACGGAACCAGAACGGGGAAAAGAGGGAAGTGGAGAGCTGTTATCCATCATCATCAATCCCAATACCTGTAAGGCATGTAGCATTTGCATCGATACCTGCGAGCCGAATGCCCTTACTTCCGTCCCCCAAACACAGGAACGGATTGCTCAGGCACGTCGCCTATGGCGCATATGGAAAGACCTGCCGGAGGTCGCCCCGGAAACCATAGCGCGCGCCAACCGGAATCCTCTTTTCAACGCCATGGGGTCCTTGTTCCTCGATCGTCAATATCTACTTACGATGACCGGTGGGGACGGTGCGGAGGCCGGTTCCGGAGAAAAGATCGCGGTCCGTTTCCTGCTAAGTGCCGTCGAGGCCCATCAACAACCACTAGTCGGGCAATTTCTGGCCGATCTGGAACAGGCGCGCAAAGACATCGCGGCACTGATTCAAAACACCGTAACCGATGCATTACCCACCAACGACCTGGACGCCCTTGCCACTGGGCTTTCTTCCGTGCACCCCGGACAGGTCCCATTGACGGTGCTGACCAAACACCTGGAAACTGCCGAAGACGCAGGTATCGTGGACACAACGAGGTTGCGTCGATTGGTCGAACTCACCCGTTCACTGGGTGATCTCCGCTGGGAAATCACCAATAGCCGTCATGGCCTGGGACGGGCCCGTTTTGGACTTGCCGTAGGACCCGGCTCCCTGGCCACGTGGGCCGGCGCCTATCCCCACAATCCCTTCCATGTACCGGTGGCCATCGACATGACCGGTGAAACGGCACAATTGGCAGCGGGCCTTTTCGAAGGCCAACTCCGAAAAGCCATCGAAGGCATCCGACTTCTGCGAGAGGCCCACAACGAGCTCGATCCGAATCCCGCCAAATCCTCCTCTATTCAAACCGGAATAAGGACCGGGAATGTCAACACTGGTAACCATCCCCTGTCCTGGCAGGATTTGACCCCCAAGGAACGACGGCTTTGCTCCCCGGTGATCCTGCTCGGTAACAACGAAACGCTGGGGGGGCGAGGTCTGGCAGCTATCTTATGGCTGCTACGATCCGACTCGCCCTTCAAGATTCTCATCGTTTCGGAACTGGATCTGGGACTGGATGCCGTGGTGACCGCCACCGATACAGCGGGCGTCATGGTGGATGCACCTTTCGCCATCGCGAAAACCCCGGGGATCAACATCGGTCTGCTGGCGCTCGCCCAATATCGTGCATACGTAGCCCAAACCTCCGTTGCCGATCCGCAACACTTCCTCACCAGCGTGCGCGCGGCCATGGATTACACTGGACCCGCGCTGCTACATATTCATGCCCCAAGTCCCGAACGTCATGGTTTTCCCATGCATCGCACGATAAGGCGCGCGCGGGACGCCGTACGAGCGCGGGTATTTCCGTTGTTTCGCTACGACCCCCGGGTGCAAGGCGTATTCGGCCTGCGTATCGATCTCACCGGCAATCCGAATCCGGATCTCGCTTGGAACATATCGAACGGAGAACCCTTCACTCCGGTGCATTGGGCCTTGGAGGAAGGTCGGTTCGCGGAACGCTTCATACCTGTTCCCGACGAAGAAGACCCCGATACCGTCGAGACATTACCCTTGGTGGAATACCTGGAACAAGACAACGAGACTCGCGCCAACAAGACGCCCACCATTCACTGCACACGACCGGATGGTGAACAAACGCTCCTTCGCGTCGATTCGGCTTTGGCCACCGCAACCCGAAATCGCCGTGAGACTTGGTGCATCCTGCAGGAATTGGCCGGACTCGTCACGCCGTTCACGGAAGAAGTGGAAAAGCGTGCCGAACGACGCGCAGCGGCCCTGCGCGAAGTAGAACACAAAATGCTCGAAGAGAATCATGCAACCGAGGTAACAGCGTTGCGAAAAACCATGGAGTCGGAAATGACGAAACGGCTCCATGCACGCTTAATGCAATTGGCAGGATTAAAGGCCAACTCGGCATAGTCGGGTTAGGAATAAGAGTCACCTATCTTCGGAGAGCACTCTGGCAAGCCGAATCGATCCCCGGCACCTTTACCTGCTCTTTGCCTGACACGATTTATCGTAAGTTTGCGTCGTCATCGGTTTTGGCTTTTGTGTTTTAGCCTCTGCGTTTCGACCCTTGGTTTTCTATGTTGAAAGCATGCATACATGCAGTCCTTTCGGGGCATTCGGGGGGGCGAGACAGACCATACACTACCCGACTTTATCGTTCTGGTTGCCACACCAGAAAAAGGGCCTTCGTGAAACAATCCGAGATCAAGTGATGCCGGTTACCGATCCACATGCCCTTTCTCGCGACGAACTGGCGGGAATCGGTTTTTTCAATGAATTCAATCAAGAGATATTCGAAGAGATCATCTCGCTGATCAAACCATTGTCTTTGCCCGCGGGGAGGATCGTCTTTCGTCATGGCAGCCCTTACCAAAATGTGATTTACATCATCCGTTCCGGGCGCGTTCACCAAGTCTGGCCGGATGGGGAATCCAACGAGCGGCGCATCGGTGATGTGTTGGGCCTTGCCGGTTATATGGATAATCGTCCCTATACCTCGACGGTAACGACCGTGGACGATTGCGAGTTTCTGCTGTTGCCGGCAAAGAAACTGCATCGATTGGAGGCCAAGCACCATTTGGTTTCCGATGCCATGGACCGAATCATTGCCGAGCAAATCCACCGTTGCGTCGCTGTAACGATGGATGCAGTGCCTATCTTGAGCCTATCGGTCTTTCACGCCATGAAAGTTCCCCTCGTCTCTTGTAAGCCGGATACCTCGTTGCGCGATGCATTCGCTTCAATGCGAAAGCAAGGGATCGGAAGCCTTGCCGTGATGGACGAGGCGGACGACCTGTTGGGCCTATTTACCTGCTCCGGTTTATATGAGGCCATTTTGGAAAAAGGCATCTCCAGGGAGGAAAAGGTGTCTTCGGTCCAATATCAGCCCCCTTACAAGATCGCAGAGAGTGCCTCCTTGCGACAGGCAGAGCATTTGCAGGAGCGTAAGGGGGTAAAGTATCTCATCGTAACCCGCAAGGAAGAACCGATCGGTATCCTGTCACAGACGGATATCCTGCATGCTATCGCGGCGGTATCGCCGCCCTTGTTGGCCGAGATCCAGCGCGCCGAAGACTTCATTTCATTGAACCGACTTCATGGACGACTTCCACAGTTTACCTCCGATATACGAAACTGGAATCGCAGCACAAACGCAACAATCCGGGTGCTGAACGAAACCCACCAGGCGATTTTACAGCGCTGTATTGCCCTGGCATTGACGGAATTCGTCAACCAGGGGCAGGGTTCGCCGCCGGGTCCCTTCGCCTTGTTGATTCTGGGATCGGGTGGACGCGGTGAGATGTTGCTGACCCCGGATCAGGATAACGCCATCATCCTGGCCGACGAGGTAGCCAGGGATGCCGCGGCGAGAAAATGGTTTGCCAATTTTACCGACAGTCTGAATCGACGCATGGCGGATGTGGGATACACCCTCTGCCCGGGGGAGATCATGGCGCGGAATCCCACCTGGCGAAAGGGACTTTCGGATTGGCGACGGCAATTCAACCATATCATTCACTACCCGACCCGGAAGGCTGCCCGTTGGTCCACGATTGCCTTGGATTTCAAGTTTCTTTACGGCGACGAAACCCTGCTTTCGGGATTACGCCAGGAGATCGGAGAAAAACTGCGCAACAATCCCCGCTTGTTGACAATGATGGTGGAAGACGACGCCGAGGGACGACCGCCACTTGGTTTCTTCGACCGACTGATTACCACGACAGCGGACGGAAAAAAACATCGTATCGATCTGAAGCGGGATGCCTTGCGAATCGTTGCCGATGCCGCGCGTGTCTACGCCTGGCGGGAAGGAATAAACACCAATAATACCGTGGATAGGCTGCAAGGCCTATCCCAGCAAGGTGTGTTGAGCCGGGAATTCGTCAAGACCACTCTGGCCGCTTACGATGCCTTGCTGGATGTGTACCTTGAACAACGATTGCAACCGATCCCCCGAGGAAATACCGAGAGCAAGTTGCTCGATTATGACCTGCTGAATTTACACGAACAGGAATTGTTGCGCATCTCACTGCGAGCCGTGAAGCGCCTGCAGGAGCGATTGCAAGATGATTTCGAGGTAGGATTTTGGTGAGTGAAATACGGGACTCCATTGCCGCATTACGGGATCGACTGCTAATCCGTCTGGGGAAGAAGAAGCTTCTCACCGATCCGGCGGCCAGACGATTACACGAGGCATGTCTCGCTGTGGATCCAGGACGGGTCCGAAGGATGCCGATAACGGAAAGCCGATTCGTGGCCTTGGACCTGGAAACCACGGGGCTCTATCCTTCCCTTGGAGATGAGATCGTATCGATTGCCTTGTTGGAATTATCCGGCTTGACATTCAGTGGCAAACGCTACACCACGTTGATCAACCCCGAACGGCACATCCCATCGAGCTCCTCGGCGATACACGGTATCTCCGATGCGGATATCCAGAAGGCGCCAACGATAGATGATGCGTTGCCCGAAATAATCGCCTTCCTGGGCAACGCCGTCATCATTGCCCACCACGCCAACTTCGATTTTCGTTTCCTGAATAAAAGGCTACATCGCAAGGCGGCAAGCTTTCTCAGGAACCCGTGGATCGATACCATGATGCTCTATGGTACCTGGCGAAGGAAGCAGTTCCAATGTTCTCTCGATGAAGTTGCCAAAAACTGCGGTATTTCCGATCATGGACGCCATGATGCCCCGCGGGACGCAAAGATTGCCGGGGAGATAGTGCAGTTCCTGGCACCTCGGCTGTTACCCGGTTCCAAGGAAACGGTTGGGCAGTTGATTGAATGTCAGTTCGATGAATACGAGCGAAGCTTCGCTAGTCCAAATCCGTCTTGTTGAAACCAGTTTTTACCACATCACAATCGCCAAAGGGTGACACCGGGCGGAGTCGCGGAGCGATCCAGAACACCCTTGACATCCATGACAATACCGGTTCGTTCGATCAGTAAAGATCGGATCAGAGACCATCCCCCGGTTACATATTCCCGATGAGCTACCGCGAGCACCACGGCGCTGGCCGGTCGCAGGTCTTCACCCGCCGTCAGGGTAATCCGGTATTCGTCATATACCCTGTCGGCAGCTACCAGGGGATCGTGCACCTGAACATGGATGCCATAATCGGCAAGTTCGCGCACTATATCGATGACACGAGTGTTCCGTAGATCGGGCACGTTCTCCTTGAAGGTCAATCCAAGCACGGTAATGGTGTTCCCCTTGACGCTTTTTCCCATGCGGATAAGTTCTTTTACGGTTCGTGAGGCCACGAATCGGCCCATCTCGTCGTTTATCCGGCGTCCAGCGAGGATTACCTGAGGATGATAGCCAAGTGTCGTAGCCTTATGGGTCAAGTAATAGGGATCGACACCGATACAATGCCCACCCACGAGCCCCGGCGTGAAGGGCAAGAAATTCCATTTGGTTCCAGCCGCCGCCAGAACGTCTCCCGTATCGACGCCAAGCCGGTCGAAAATGACGGCAAGCTCGTTCATCAACGCCACATTGAGATCACGCTGGGTGTTCTCGATGACCTTGGCCGCCTCGGCCACCTTGATGCCGGGCGCCCTATGTATACCAGCCATGATGACGGTTCGATATACGTCATCGATGATATCGAGGGTGCCTGGATCTTCGGCAGAGATGACTTTTCTCACTTTGGCGAAACCTCGCTTCTTGTCCCCGGGATTGATACGTTCGGGAGAATAACCAACATAAAAATCCTTGTTCGATTGCAGTCCGGATGCCTGCTCCAGGATGGGAATGCATATTTCCTCGGTTACCCCCGGATAGACGGTGGACTCATAGACCACGATGTGACCGGGGGCAAGCTGTCGACCTACAGTCATGGAGGCACGGGTAAGTGGAGTCAGATTCGGTTGTTTCCCGATATCGATAGGCGTGGGCACCGCGATGATATGAAAATCGGCGCGGGCAAGGTCCTTGGGGTCGTCCGTGAATAGTACGTCGGTAGCCGTGAGTTCTTGTGGCCCGATTTCACCGGTCCTGTCGTAACCGTCTCGCAATCCTTCGATATGCGCGGACGATACGTCGAACCCGATGACCCGATCGATCTTGCCGAACGCCACCGCGACGGGCAGCCCTACGTAGCCAAGACCGACAACAGAGATTTTCCGATGGTGTGTCATGGATGAATATGGAGAGGTTTTATGTTCGAAACCATCACCGGAATCGGAGAGAAAATCTATTCCGATTCCGATGGAAAATTATTTTGTTTATTTCCCGCTCATCTTCGAAAATGAGACAAGCTTCTAGCGAAGCCTCGCCAGGTTTTAGTCTACACTTGATTTTCGGTCTATTGGATTTACGATAGTAAGAATTATGGGAACTACCACTCCATATGCGGGGAACCCGATCCTTGAAAGCGACAGATCCGGGCCTCCGATAACGGCCGTGATGATCATGATTTTCCGGAAGCAACGGTCATTCATCGGGAAATGACATTCGGTAAAACCTACGAGATATATCCTGATGAGCGATAAATCCAGACATCAATTCGCGCACGCACACTACCACAAGATGCCGGATGGCACGATAAAACAGACAAACCCCTTTACGGGGACCGCAGTGTGGAACGTGCCTGGCAGGGGAAATAAACCCATCTCCAATGCCATCCCGGATTCCGCAAAAAAAATAGAGATCACGGAACCGGAGGACTACTGCAACTTTTGTCCGACCCATTATTTCAGCACCCCCCCCGAAAAAGCCCGCATGGTGGAAAAAGAAGGTAAACACGTCATATTGAAAGGCGTGAAAGCGGAAAACCTTGGTGACACGAATGCCGAATTCAGGCGGGTTCCCAATCTCTTCGAAATCGTTACATACGATTACTGGGTAAAAAACTACGACTATGAGATGACGGAAGAAAACCGCCAGCGTAAAACCAACTATCTGTCATCTGTCCATGGAATCCGACATGTAATCGATATCGTGGATTTGAAATTGAAGGTTTCCGGTTTCAGCGATCAAGACATCCAAAAGCTCCCTATGGAAGACAAGCTGGGAATGTCCAATGCATTTTTTGGCGGTGGACATGAATTGATCGTACCCAGGCGTCATTACAAACCGGATGCCCAATACGACGTGGAACTATGTTCCTCGGGGGAACTGACTCCGGAAGAGCACTTTCGGTATTTCACGTTCACCATCGAGGCGATGAAGGATATCGTCAAGAACAATCGCTACGTTCGTTACGTAAGCGTATTCCAGAACTGGTTATCCAGCGCGGGTGCTTCGTTCGATCACCTGCACAAACAATTAGTGGCCATCGACGAGTGGGGCGTCGCCATAGAACGCGAGTTGAACTCCTATCGAACAAACCCCAATTACTACAATGAAATGGGAGCCAACTTCGCCGGTTATCATAATCTCGTCTTTGCGGAAAACGATCACGCCATCGCCTACGTGGAAATAGGACGGCGTTACCCGACCATAGCCATCTATTCGAAGAGTGAACATGCAATGCCCCAGGAACATACCAGTGAAGAAATTCGTGGTATCAGTGATCTGGTTCATGCCTGCCATGCCGCGATGGGAAGTGGGATACCCTGCAATGAAGAATGGTATTACAGCCCTATCGATGCAACGGAGAATATTCCCTGGCACATTTTGATCCGCTGGCGTACCAGCAACCCGGCGGGTTTCGAGGGCGGCACCAGAATCTACGTCAATCCCGTTAGCCCCGAGGAGCTCCGCGATAAGATCGTGCCTCGCCTCTTCGAGTTGAAGAATCAGGGAAAAATCGAAGAATTCCCTGTTGCCTTCGAGTGTCCATGCGTACCCAACAGCTTGCGCTACATCGTTGGCTCCAAATCGTGGAGTCCGGACCGGTAACGCACATCGACAATGGATACCATGGATAAACTGGCGGCCCAGGTCGGCGAGACACTTGCGCACCGCGGTCTCCTGCTGGTAACGGCGGAATCCTGTACAGGTGGTTGGATCGCCGAAGCAATCACATCGGTTGCCGGTAGCTCCGCCTGGTTCGACAGGGGGTTCGTTACCTACTCCAACCTATCGAAACAAGAGATGTTGGGGGTATCGGGTGCAACCCTGGAAACCCATGGTGCCGTCAGCGAAGCGGTGGCGCGAGAAATGGCCGCAGGCGCACTCTCCCACAGTATCGCTCATGTGGGTCTTGCCGTCACTGGCATCGCCGGACCCGGAGGGGGCACTCCGGATAAGCCCGTGGGGATGGTTTGTTTCGCCTGGGCAATAAAAGATCCCGGAAATGAAAAACTCGCCATTCGGATCGAATCCGAGACAAGGCGGCTTTCAGGGGAACGAAAGGGGATAAGGCGGCAGGCACTGATAACCGCATTAGAGAGAGTGATCGAGATGGTGGATGTCGCCAGGGAGAGTTACGGTATTTTGCCGTCAGCGCAAAAGAGGCCCGGCTGTACGGAGAGGATGGCAAGGTAGCCTTCTTCTCTCGCCGGAGGAGGAACCGACAGAGAGCGGAATCGTCGAGGTCCCCAAAGAGAATCGCTGGCGAAGCTTCGCCCCGAACCAATGAGGCATGGTTGGTATCAGTAAAGCGAAATCAACGTTTTGTAAAAGCTGATTCATTCGAAAAGATAAGCGGGAAATAAAAAATATCGATTCCGCATGACCGATACCGAGTACCACTTCCCTGTGGCATCAAAACGAGCGAGTCCTAGTTGCTCTCGAAAACAGGACGTCCCTGCCGAGGCTGTATCGGGCGAGCATCTTCGCCGATAACCCTTTTGAATTTTTCGATCTGCCCTTTCGAGAACTCGATGGCATCTTTCATCACGAACCAGCGCACTCCCTCGGAACAGGGTGGGGTGGTCAGTGACCCTACATAATGGAAGAAGGCCTTTTCTCGTGGCAACAGCGAAGTCGCGTCGAATACTGCCTTTTTGCCGGTTATGATTACTTTCTCTCCGACATCCTCGGGCATCCTTTTCCATATCTTATTCAAGGCCTTGTGCTCCTTTCCCTCCTCGATCAGTATGCCTACCACGGCAAGTTCCTTATCGGTGCTCTGGTGTACCAGATGTACCTCCATGGCCGCGGATTTCCCTTTTATTTTGTGTTCGCTGGGACCATGAAAATGGAACTGCAATAACTGGTAGGGTTTGCCATCAATCACCAAAAAACTACCCGCCTCGTAGGCCTCTTTGATGGTGAGATCATCATCGGACATTAAACTACCCGGACCGTAGATCTCTTTGATGGTATGACCATCATCGATCATTTCAAGAGAAGAGGTAGGCTTATATCGGATATCGATCGATGGGGCGCCTGTTTTCTTGAACGGCCCCTTTATGTCGATGGGTGATTGTATTTCCCCCGTCTTGCATAAAATGAATTTTTCGCTGAGATTCCCCCAGTGTTCGGGCCCTCGTGGCCCCTCATAGCCCCAGGAAACCCCACCTCCATGTTTTTTATGTTCATCGCCTTCGACGCCATGTTTAGAACCGATGGCATATGATGAGCTACTCAGAAGCAAAGTCGCGGAAGCAATTAAAGTAATTATCGATGATCTCTTTTTCACGAAAGTCACTCCTTAAAAAATATAAAATAGATCAAAGTAATCGATCCAAGCATCGGTGATTTCACCCAAGCCTGCTATCAGTGTAATTCGCTACCCTGTTCCCAAATCCTCGTTCATGGCTTCAAGGTACCGGAAAGAGCTTTTCCCGACACGAACGCCCGATAGTGGCAATTGCTCCAAGGGGAATCGTGTTCGGATAGTTTCAGGGTGGATGTACGCTTGGTCCAAAGGTGCTCGAATATAATACGATAGACAGGCTTATCGATAGGATATTATCCGTCTTTCACACGGCAAATAGGTTTCTCATCGTCTTGTTCAAGTGATTTGCAGCAATGACCCCGCTACGGAAACCTCCTGTCCCCCTCAAGTGTATCCCCCCGATTTACGGGCATCGAAAGCATCTCGCATCGCCTCGCCAATAAAGATAAGCAGGCTCAACATCAGCGCAATCACGGAAAACCCGGTAAGCCCCAACCATGGGGCCTGCAAATTCGCCTTACCTTGAGCCAGCAGTTCCCCCAGTGACGCCGATCCTGGTGGCAACCCGATACCGAGAAAATCGAGCGAGGTCAGGGCGGTTACGGAACCGGCCAGGGTAAAAGGCAAAAAGGTAATGGTTGCCACCATGGCGTTCGGCAATACATGACGAAACATAATCAGTCGATCCGACACGCCGAGCGCCCGAGCCGCTTGAACAAACCCCAGGTTGCGGGCGCGCAGAAACTCCGCCCGTACAACGCCCACGAAACCTATCCAGCTCCACAACAAAAGAAAACCCAAAAGCCACCAAAAATCCGGCTCGAAAATACTCGCGAGAATTATCAACAGATAAAGCTGCGGCATACTCCCCCAAATCTCGATGAAACGCTGAAAAAGAAGATCCGTCCATCCACCGAAATAGCCCTGGATCGCCCCCGCCATAATACCGACGATGGCGCTCACGATGGTGAGCGCAAACCCGAACAGCACCGAGATACGAAACCCATACAGGAGCCTTGCCACCACATCGCGCGCCTGATCATCGGTACCGAGCCAATGCTCCGCATCCGGGGGAGAAGGCGCCGGAACCGGAAGATCCCACACCACCGTGCGGTGGTTATAACGTATCAATGGCCAAATCATCCCGCCATGTTTCCCGATAAGCCTCTGTACGTAGGGGTCGCGATAATCGGTCTCCGTTTCGAACTCACCACCGAATTCGGTTTCCGCGTACTTGACGAAAATCGGCGCGTAAAACTCACCCTGGTAGTACACTAGGATTGGCTTGTCGTTGGCGATGAACTCCACAAACAAGGTGACAAAAAACAGCACGGCAAAGATCCGAAGAGACCACAGCCCGCGCCGATTGGCCGCAAAATTATGCAGTCGTCGACGCGCGAGAGGGGAAAGTTCCCATTTGCCTTGTTTGCCATGTTCGAGCATCGTCATATCCGCCGCAGAAACCGGATGTGCTGATATGGGGGTATCCAGCGAATACCCCAAGTGTGACAGGGCAGGCCCGTGGACATGGCTGGCGAAGCTTCGCCTCGAACCGATAAAGCACGACTCAGCATTGGTAAAGTACTTTGTAAAACTTGACCCATCAGCGAAGCTGAGCGGGGAATGAACAAATTATCATGACTTCAATACCCGCACCGTCCGCTGTTCTTCCAACCGAACCTCGGGATGGCCCCGCAGGTAATCGCTCACCACATCGTAGACCGGTGGGCCCTCCACGCTGGGATTCACCGACGCCCAACCGCCGACCAGATAACTTTTATCGGGATCGACAAGCCGGTTTTCCGGCCAGAGAACCAGATCCCGAATCCGCTCGCCCATGGGTCGCGTGACATCGATCCCATAGCCCAATCCCCCGACTCGAACCATATCCCCCCCCTGGCGATAGAATGGGTCCACATTGAAAAGATTATCGGCCACATCCTCCAGGATCGCCTTGATGCGTTCACCGGTCATCTCCATGCGATAACAATTGGGATAGGTAATCGCCGTCTGGTTATAGACATCCTCGACCCGGATATCCTGTCCGGGCAGCAGGGCACCTCCCCAACGAAACCCAGGCGACAGGGAAATCTCGGTATCGCGCTCCGTCCGAATGGCCTGACAGATCAGATCATCGAAGCTGCCGTTGAAATTACCGCGCCGGTACAGTAGGGATTCCGTGCGCCCGAGCACCGTATCCAGCGTCTCCCGATAAGGCGCCCGGATCTCCTTCACCAGGGCATCGATGGCCGGATCCGGAACGATGGTATCCGACAACACCGGGATCAGGCGAAAACGGAAATCGCGAATGCGCCGATTCGCCACGTCCAGATCCAGGCGCGCCAGGAATTTGCCATGGCTGCCTGCCGCCACCAGCAGGGTATCGCCGATCCGCATCACCTTCGGGATGGCGTCGTGGGTGTGACCGGTCAAGATCACGTCGATCCCTCGAACCAGTCCGGCCAGTTTATGGTCCACATCGAAGCCATTGTGGCTTGCGAGCACCACCAGGTCCGCACCGCTGCCCCGGGCGGCATCCACGGATGCCTGGATCTCGGCTTGGCGAATGCCGAAGGCCCAATCCGGGATCAGATGACGAGGGTTAGCCACCGGGGTATAGGGAAACGCCTGCCCGATCACGGCGATATCGAGGCCGCCGCGCTCGAACCGGGCCGTACTCTCGAAGACCGGTTCCTCCCATTCCGTGTCGCGAACGTTCCCGGCGAGAAAAGGGAACTTCAGTTGTCCCGTCAATTCCCGAACCCGCTCCGCGCCATAGGTGAACTCCCAGTGCGCGGTCATGGCATCCACGCCCAGGGCATTCATGGCTCGAACCATGTCCGCGCCCCGCGTCCGCAAGCTGGTATAAGACCCCTGCCAGGTATCGCCGTTATCGATCAGGAGGGTGCGACCGGAGCGCTCCGCCCGGATGGCGTTGATCAGGGTGGCGAGATGGGCAAGCCCTCCGACGCGCCCGTACTCGTGAGCAAGGCGGGTGAAATCCAGATGGCTGAAGGCATAGGCCTCGGGACCACCCGCCGGCAGACCGAAGTACTCCAACAAGGCCTTGCCGGTGAGATGCGGTGGCCTACCGCGATCGGCACCGATCCCCAGATTGGTATCCGGCTCCCGGTAGTAGAGCGGCACCAACTGGGCATGAATGTCGGTGAAATTGAGTAGCGTCACTTGCCCCAGGGATTCGAAATCCAGTAGATCCTCTTGGGTGATGCGGTTTTCGGCAAGGATGGATTGCGGGCGGGCAGTCAGGCCCAACGCCGTGGCGGCAGCAGTGACTTGTAGGAATTCTCGGCGGGTTGGCATGGGGAACCTCGATGGATATTTTGTTTATTTCCCGCTCATCTTCCTAGCGAGGCATCGCCTCAGACCGATAAAGCACGACGCTCATTAGTAAACCACTCTTAAAATTCGACTCATTTATCAAGCCGAGCGGGAAATAAACAAAGTAGATGAGCCAAGTTTTTATGGCGTTGATTTTACGTGAATTTCTAATTCATGCCTTAATGGTTCGATGCGAAGCTTCGCTAGGGATTTGCGTGAGTCGATGCCGTGCGATGGCATTTCGATCGTAATTTATCGGTAAGGAATCCTTCGATATTTCAAGCGCTAAACTACTGACATCCGAGCAGCTATCGATCACGATGGATTTGATTCTCAAAAAATCGGATCAGGATTTCTTTTCGGCCCGGTGGAGAAATGCTACGGATAAGCAGAGGGAATTCTTGGGTATCATCGCAACACTGCCCGATTGTGAGCGCGAATTCACAGCGGGCGAAATCATCGCCAAGTCGGAATAATGTAACGTTGCGAATTTCCTCTTTTTACTTGGGATAACGGATGAAATGCCCCTGAAAGGTGAAAGGTAACAATGGGTTAAGTGGAATAAAGGGCCTTGCTATCGCAGAAATCGAAAAACATCTTCAAGGTAATGAGATGATCGGAATTCCTGGAGATTCGCTCTTTCAATGCATCGAGATAATATTTTTCCTTGACGATACTGGGCATCTTCTTCGAATAGCTGCTTTCCCGTTCCCGGAGGATTTGTTTCAAGTATTGGAAATGATAAACGGCATCCGTTCCAATAAAACCTGCTGGTTTTCGCATCCGTTCCGGATTATTTTTGCTGACATCGAAATGCCTTAGATAGGGAATCGTTTCCTTTTGGTTCGAGTTTTTGGGGAGAATCGCATCGTTTCCCAGAAACCAGGTCTCCATGCAGCGCTGTTGAACGATGATCTCCAATTCACAACCGGGGAATAATCTTTTAGCTTCGGGCAATTCGGAGATATGCCCGATAACTTCCTCTCTCTTTTCCATGGCCGAATCGGAATCCGAATCGATGACCAGGACCAGATAATGGAAATTGCCGTAATGGTTGATATCGGCGATGGCATTGGGCAGGTGACGATGCACGATACTCGGATAGCCCCCGCCACTTACCAAATAGTAATGGTTATCTCTAGCATCATCGGGCGAAGCGATCCGACCGAATCCGGGCAGTAAATAGGCCAGCCACGCTGGATACACCTTGCTCTCGGTCTTCCCTTCCACCAGAAAATAGAGATTCATGCCGTCACTCCCTCACTGTACTCCTCCCGATTGATGAGCTGGATGAATGCCTCATGCTTGGATCTGCCGATACCGAGGGCCGCGGCATCGCGCGTGGTTACGACACTGCCCTTTCGGGTGACGATCTTCCAGTATTCTGGCCCGATATTATTGATGATGTAGGGGTGATGGCTGGTGAGAATGAATTGCAGATTTCTTTCCGGAGCCAACATGGTGGAGGTCATTTCGTCTATGCAATTGACGCCGAGGCTGTTTTCGAATTCATCGATGAGGATTAGGCTATGGTCCGGGCAGAGGTATAACTCGGCGATGTGTAGGAGGGTTTTCAACATCCCCGAGGAGATTCTTTCCTCATCAATCCAATCGGGAACGCCAGTTTCTTTTATTTGGGCGTGAAGAGAATAACTATCGATGGACTCCACCTCCGGCGACATATTAGAGTAGAGATAACTTGGCGTTTTAGACAATTCTACTCTTAGATCTTGAATATAGGGGAATACTTCTATGAATAGCCCTTTGATATCTTCGAACACCGGTAACCTATTCACATAGGTTCGGTAAAGTTTGCTTTCGGTTTGCTCACCGCTGTTCTTGATAGCATCAAGGGTAGGAAGTTCTTCTTCGGGATCAAAACTAATACCAGAATTTACTCCAGATTTCATAAAATCAAGAGTTCTCCTCTTTGGTCCGCTATCATCAAACAAGATCTTCGAGAATTCGTTATGGACCTCTTTGATTATCTCCTGTTCCTTGAATAGTTCGATGGCACTTTTCTTACAACTCAGCCTTTGGAATAGAATCTGTGCCTGCCCATGGTTCACAATCAGGGAACCGTCGATGATGAGCTTCTCGAACTCGATACTGGGTGAAAAGTTATCCCCGATAATAGAAGGGCCTAGCGGTGATCCCTTGGTTTTAAGATTTCCGATTTCGAATCTCCCCTCCCATTCACAAAGACGCCCGGAAGAAGTAGAAAACCTGATATTCCATCCCACGCCATTGGATGAAAGAAGTGGAAGAGAAGCCCCTGCTATTTGTTTCAGATGTAAAATTGCCTCCAGTATCCTGCTCTTCCCGACCCCGGACGCCCCAACCAGCAGGGTCAACCGGTCGAAATCGGTCTTTTCGAGCCGCCACCCCGAGGCGTGGTCGATATATTCAAGGGATTCTATTTTCATTGTCGTTGTTCGTTGGTTTCGTGTTTTTTTCCGTTCGTTCCCAAGCTGGACCCTGGCAACCAGCAGAAAAGATACATCACGAGATCCTTCGCTTCGGGATGACATCCGGGATCTTGATTTGCGGGTTGCTTAGTATTCCGTTGCGGTTCGCCTCGCCCCACGATGACCCAATGGGTCGTCACTCTCCATATCTCATGCCACCACCATGCCATAGCCCATGACGAACACCATGGGGGTCAATGAGGCGAAGGCGATAAGACCGAAACCGTCGCTGAGGGGATTTCGGCCCTGGATACTGGAGGCAAGGCCGACACCAAGGGCGGTCACCATGGGTACCGTGATGGTGGAGGTGGTCACTCCCCCGGAGTCATAGGCGATACCGATGATTTCCTTGGGGGCAAAGGCCGTCATGATGATGACCCCGATGTAGCCGCCCAGTATCAGATACTGAACCGGCCAGCCGCGGATGATACGATAGACCCCGACCACGATGGCGAAACCGACCGACAGGGCGACGGTGATGCGCAGCCCCAATGCATATTCCGATTGCGCCGCATCGGTTTGCTCGATCATGCCGGCCTCGACGGCCACGAAGGCCGCCTCTCCGGCCACCGCGATCAAGGCAGGCTCCGCGACGGTGGTCCCGAATCCCAACGCGAAGGCGAAGATGAGTATCCAGATGAGGCTTCCCTTCTTGGCGAAGGAATAGGCCAGGGTTTCGCCCAAGGGGAACAACCCGATTTCCAATCCACGGACGAATAAGGTAAGACCGATCAACACGAACAAGACACCAATCCCGATCTCGGCGAGATTCGGAATGGGCTTGTCGAGCACGACGATCTGAAAGAACATGATGACGAGGATGACAGGCGCGAGATCGCGAATACTGCCCCCTATGGTTAGAAGAAATCGATACAATCGCGTACCTCCCCGGTACGGACAATGAAGTAAAAAAGACGCCGCTGTCGCAGGCAGTGGATTTATCTAATGAATACCTCACCTATTCCCAAACAGCAAGCCCATCAACGGCGCATCGGCATGGGTATGATCGCTGGTGCCTGGATCGTCCTACTCGGACTCTTGACGATGTATTTCAACGATTGGCTATACGATCAGGAAAACCCTAATCAACAACCTCTGGGGATATCCATGGGAAACGGCATACGCGAGGTTCCGCTAGCGAGAAATCGACAAGGCCATTATATGGCCACCGGGACGATCAACGGTCGCACCGCCCGGTTTCTATTGGATACCGGAGCTACCACCGTGTCGGTACCCGCAGATCTGGCCAGATCCCTGCGACTTCCCATCGGTCTCGCTGCCACGGCATGGACGGCCAACGGGCCCATCACTACCTATGATACACGCCTCGATGAGGTTAGGATCGGAAATATTCTCCTGCGGAACGTGCGCGCGAACATCAATCCACGCATGCGCTCCGGCGAAGTACTATTGGGAATGAGCTTCTTGAAACGAATCGAATTCGCGCAGCAAGGAGATACGTTGACACTGCGGCAATCCGAGATGAAGTAATGTCTGCCAATCCGGTGATTATCGAGGATCTTCTTTGTCTCACTCTTCTTCCTCGTGAGGAAAGGGAAAATTTCTATTTGCACAAAGATTAGATATTACTATTTATGGGTTCATAGGCCACGCGCGCTGGCGTTGAAGCAAGGACAGATGCTAGCATATAGTAGTTGTTTTGGTAGGTAGGGCGGCAATTTGCTCGTTCTTGATCGTCAGAAACCTTGGATTGCATATTCGTCGGGTTATTCCAGAAGTTTCCATTCGGTATCTTCCAAGTAGTCCATAATCTTTCTCCGTGGTTCCCAACGTCGCAAAAACGCATGGAAATCGGAAGGGGGAGGTTACTTTCCTACCATGGGCGCACCTGCGCTGAGGGATCCCTAACCTTTTCGATTTGCGACTCGACTTGGCTTGAACCAAGCGCAAGTGTGAACTTCACGCCCCCTTTGTGCGGGGAGTTAGACTTATCCGAATTTCCACGGTAAAGGCTAACAACGATAAAAGTATCTCAGTTGACTAATGAGGAATATTACATGGCTACCGGTACCGTCAAGTGGTTCAATGAATCCAAAGGCTACGGCTTTATTACGCCTTCCGATGGAGGAAAAGATATCTTCGTACACATCTCCGCCATCGAAAGCAGTGGTTTCAAAACGCTGCGTGAGGGTGAGACGGTGGAGTTCGAGACAAAACAAGGTCCTAAAGGTCTTCAGGCAGACAAAGTTGTGCCGCAAGGCTAGTCGACTTTTTCGCCCGCCGACACAAAAAATCCCGCGCAACGGGGCTACGGAGTTTGTTTTGCTGCCGGAAGGCAGTGCCGCTTTCACTCATTGAGGATATTGGCGTGAAAAGAATGTTTGTCGGCAATTTGCCCGTCGATGCCACTGAAACTTCAGTAAATGATTTATTCTCCAAATTTGGAACGGTGCGCTCCATCCGTCTTGTTACCGACGTGTTTACGGGCCAGTGTCGTGGTTTTGGTTTCGTGGAGATGGAAGGGCATGAAGCCAGAGCTGCTATCGCAGGGCTCGATGGAATGAATATGGAGGGAGGGAGATCCTTGCGTGTCCGCTTCGAAGACCCGAAAAGTACCCGTGGACGAAGGCGGCGTTGAATCCGAATTCCGGTTTTCCGATGATTGACAGCCACTTGGTTTCGGAATGCAGGACTGAAAATCTGTAAAAATGCGAATTGCGGTTACGGGATTGGATTTTTCCGAAGGCAAGGTCAAGTACGAAGATGCGATTGTGCTTGCCCTTGCGGATAAATTCTCGCCGAAAAAGGTAACCCCATACTACTTCGAATTCATATACGACGATTATGAATCTGCAAACATCGTCGTTATCGCACGCAACCGGATTCTCGATCTCCTGATTCAGGATATCGAAAAAGTGGAAACCCGCCGTGACCGTACCGCCGATCCGAACGAGCGGGCGGTGCTCGATCGGGTACTGGATGACCTTGAGCGGGAGATCCCAGTCTGTGCCGGACGGTTCGAAAAGCATGAAGAGTCGTATATACGCACACTTTCTCCCCTGAGTTTCAAACCGACATTGGTGATCGATAGCGACCCGAGCGGCGTGAATAACCTCGGTCCCAATGAAATCATTCCCCAAGCCATGGCGGTAGCCAACCTAATGTTTTTCTACACCGCAGGCAAAAAAGAGGTGCGCGCCTGGCTTGTCGATCGAGGCACGAGTGCGCAAGGCTGCGCAGGGAAAATCCATTCCGATCTTGCGCAAGGTTTCGTCAAGGCGGAGATCATCTCGGTAGATGATCTCCTCGAATGCCATAACATGCAGGATGCACGCCAACGCGGCCTCACCCGACTCGTGGACCGGGATTTTATCCTTCCGGAAAATACCGTCCTGGAAATTCGTTTCAACGTGTAATCCAAAACGTTTCGACGACCCTCGGCATTGGCCCGATGAGAAGCGGCATGACACCGTATTTGCATGTGCGGCCTAAATCAACAGGAAGAATGCTACCGTGGCTGCCACGACAAGGCTTATGGAGGTAGGGGCCGTTACCAACATAGTCTGTGCACCCAACATCAAATAGGCACTCTCCACCACGAGAAGCAACATGGCAATCCCCAACGCCTTTCGCGCCTGTATCCATCCCGTAATGCTGGCAAGGGAAATAAGAGCAAGACCGAGAAATGCAGCCCCCATCATGCCTGCCGACGCATGGTTGACCTGTTCCTCACTGAAAAGTTCCAAGATCTGATCGGGAAAGATAATCAAAAGCCCCCCCCAAATCCCCAACATCATGATGGCTAATGCAAGTGCAAATTTCTGAAAATTTTCTACTGGCATGAGATAAAACCTCTATCGTTGGAAGGGCATCGTACAAAACGCCGAATTCATGCGCTTGCCGATAGGGCGAAGCCGACCTTGCAGCGCAAGGTAACACGGTGTTTGCATTAAGCCCTGGAATATTAAAAGGCAATGATAACCTATGCTTGAGCTCAATCCGATATTTTTCCGAATAAAACAAATGCAAGGGCGCCTGGACGCTCTGAGGGGGTACCTTTGACTTCGACGTTCGGCTGGAGCGATTAACCGAAGTCAGACGGGAACTGGAAGACCCCGAAATATGGAAAGACCTTGAAAAGGCACAAGCACTTGGGCGCGAACGGGCAAACCTGGAAGACGTCGTGGATATATTGGTTCGGCTCGATACCGGCCTAAACGAGGCATTCGATCTGCTGGAACTCACCCGTGAAGAACAAGATCAAGACACGGCAAATGCTGTGAAAGATGATTTAGCGGATATCGAGCAGCGGTTGTCGAACCTGGAATTTCGCCGAATGTTCTCGGGTAAAATGGATTCCGTGAATGCATTTCTCGATATTCAGGCAGGTTCCGGTGGAACAGAGGCCCAGGATTGGGCAGAAATATTATTTCGTATGTACATATGCTGGGGTGAACGGCGCAAATTTTCCACCGAAGTCATCGAATTCTCCCCCGGCGAAGTTGCCGGTATCAAGAGCGCCACAATCCATTTCAAGGGTGATTATGTATTTGGATATTTACGCACCGAAACCGGTGTACACCGCTTGGTTCGCAAGTCTCCATTCGATTCCGGCAACCGACGCCATACCTCTTTCGCGGCGGTATTCGTCAGTCCCGAACTATCCGACGACATCGAAATCGATATCAATCCAGCCGATCTACGCATCGATGTATACCGAGCAAGCGGTGCTGGTGGCCAGCACGTCAACCGTACCGAATCTGCCGTACGAATCACCCACAACCCCACTGGCGTCGTCGTCCAGTGTCAAAACGATCGTTCCCAGCATAAGAATAAGGCCACAGCCATGAAACAGCTGCGGGCGAAACTATACGAACTCGAAGTAAGCAAACAACAGGATCAACAGCAGGCGGTAGAGGACGCCAAGGCCGATATTGGATGGGGAAATCAGATTCGTTCCTACGTGCTTGATCAATCCAGAATCAAGGACTTGCGCACCGGTGTAGAGATGGGCAATACCCAAGCAGTGCTGGATGGCGACCTGGATCGATTCATTGAGGCAAGCCTGAAACAGGGGCTGTAACCGCCACAACGAAAATAGCGAATACGAAGAGACAAGAAAATCCACGAAGGAAAAAACACAAGCCCGGATGAAATTCCAACTAACCTCACGCCCTTGGTGAATCGCGCGTTTGCCACCATGTGGATTATGGAAGGCTATTCCTGTATTGCATTCATTCTGCACTGGTCCGCACTTTCAGGGCATTCATCCCTTGCCTTTACCCTGTATATCCCTTCCTCTCACTTTAGTTGGCAGTCGTATACAAAATCATCTTGCCCGTATAATCTCCAAAAATCACTTTACGAAGCCACTTACGCTGCTTCGCGCAACAAATTTTTCGGTACCGATCAGTTGTGGGTAAAGGGACTTCGGGTTTCGAATCGTCCCTTATCGCAAGTACTGAACGAGTGAGGATAGAGGAGAGAACTGCTTAAGACGCCAAGTTTCCGAAAAATACCAGGAGTTCGAACTCATCCGGGAGAAAATAGATGATGGCGGTCCCAAGAGAGGTGAAAAAAGCTATTCCGAGATACGGCAACGATCGCATTTCCTGTATAAAACCAAAATGATGTTTTCTTTTCGGCACAGCTTCAGCCACGGCGTTCATCCGCAAGAAAATAAGGAATCCACCGTGGATCTACCAATCCAGCGAGTCCCTTTCGTTGGTCGCTATGTGCTTCCCTTGGATCAACACCTTGGTGTGTCCGCACAGGCCACGGTAGACGTGGGAGAACGGGTACTGCGGGGACAACGCATTGCCCGCCCGGGTGGTTTCGTCTCTACCGCATTGCACAGCCCCGTAACGGGGAAAGTAGTAGCCATCGAATCGCGCCGCGCTCCAGGGGGGAAATTTTCTCCCTCCATCGAGATCAAGGCGGATCCCTTCGCTACCCAGCGCCTTACGCCAAAACCGCCCATAGACTGGATATCCCTTACGCTGGAGAGATTTATCCACCACATTCAATGGGCCGGGATCGTCGGTTTGGGAGGCGCGGCTTTTCCTTGCCACGTCAAGTACAGCATGCCGGAAGGAAAGCAGATCGAACATTTGTTGGTGAACGGCGCCGAATGTGAACCCTATCTGACAAATGATCACCGCCTAATGCTGGAAAGGCCCGATGCGCTTTTGCGTGGTATCGGTATCGTAAAGCGTAAACTCGGCGCCAAACGGGCGATCATCGGTATCGAAACCAATAAATCGAGCGCCATCGAGACTTTACGCAATCGAATAAAACGGTTTCACCATATCGATGTGACACCATTACCGGTCAAGTATCCGCAAGGAGCGGAACGGATGCTTATCAAGGCGGTTTTCGGACAGGAGCTGCCTGCCGCAAAATTACCGAGAGACATCGGTATCGCCGTCAATAATGTCGGTAGCCTGGTAGCGATTGCCGATTATTTCGACTCAGGTTTACCCCTTATCGAACGGGTCATCACCGTGTCGGGATCGGGTGTCGCATATCCCGCGAATCTAATCGTGCCCATCGGAACGCCATTGCGGGAAGTGCTGCGATTTTGTGGTGGTCTCAGAGAAACGACAAAGAGCGTAATCATGGGTGGCCCGATGATGGGACAACCCATCAGTAGCCTCGATATACCCATTGTCAAAGGTACCTCGGGCATTCTCGCCTTCACGGAGCAAGAGCTGACCATGACCCATGAGCTCTCTTGTATCCGCTGCGGGCGCTGTCTCGCCGCCTGCCCTCATTTCCTCAATCCATCCCGCTTCGGGCGTCTGGCGAGGGCGCATCGTTTCGATGAAATGCGCGCATCTCGTTTGATGGATTGTGTCGAGTGCGGTGCCTGCTCCTATGCCTGTCCTTCGAAAATCCCATTGGTGCAACTTATTCGTACGGCTAAAACGGAGAGTCATCAAAGAAAAAGGAAACAACAGGCAACGTAATGAAACGAATCGATCCTCATCTCATCGTACGTCCCGCTCCGTTCTTTCGATCCGCCATGACAACGCAACAGGCAATGCGAGACGTACTTTATGCATTGGTGCCGGTAATCGGCGCATCTTTATGGTTTTTCGGTCTTAGCGCGGCACTGGTATTGGCGGCAACAGTGGGCGGTGCCATCGTTACGGAAAAGCTGTTTTCGTCCGAATCGAGAAAGACTCGAATCCGAACGGATGCCAGTACATTGGTAACCGGCCTGCTGTTGGGAGTAACACTACCACCGCCGCTCCCGCTATGGATGGCCTTTGTCGGTGGTGCGGTTGCTGTCGGGCTTGGCAAGCTGGTCTGGGGAGGACTCGGACAGAACCTATTCAATCCGGCTCTTGTTGGACGCGCCTTTCTCATGGCTGCGTTTCCAGTGGCCATGACTACCTGGGTGTCACACGGAAGCGTGGATAATTTCTTTACGGTATACGACAGCAATTTCGCCATGCCTTTTATGAGCGCCACTGTCGATGGGGCGAGCGCCGCAACGCCGCTCGCACTCATAAAATTTCACCATGAAACCCCTCCATTGCTTCCTCTCTTCTTTGGCAATGTACCAGGATCACCAGGGGAAACGAGCGGGCTACTGATTCTGCTCGGCGGTATATATTTGCTTGTACGTCAAGTCATCGACTGGCGGATCGTTGTCGGAACCTTGGGTTCGGTAACCGCATTGGCAGGCCTGCTGTACTTGTTCGATCCCATCCGTTATCCAGATCCTATGGTTACCTTGTTGTCCGGTGGGCTTTTATTCGGCACTGTATTCATGGCCACTGATCCAGCGACATCGCCGACCACACCGAGAGGCGCCTTCTTCTTCGGGATCGGTGTCGGAATGCTTGTCGTACTTATACGTAGTTTCGGCGGTTATCCAGAGGGTGTTATGTATGCGATTCTCTTGATGAACGCAACGACCCCCCTTATTGAGCGTCTTACCCAGCCGCGCGCTTTCGGTCGTGGTGAAGATTTATGATATGACCGGCAGCGCTTTACCAAAAGCAAAAGCTTACGGTACTAGATACAACTACCCTGCCGAGATGGAAGGGGTAAAGATCAGTTTTTTACAAGCACAAACGTTAAAAAGACCACGGATTGATCAGAACCCACATTTTAACTTTTACCGCGCATATCTCAGACGGACCTGTATACATGGCCAGCCATATATAAGTTCCCAATCCGGCCGAAGCCGAAATCAAAAACGTTACAATGTTCCATCGGGAGTGCAAGACTCCCGCCGAGTCATTGGATATAACTTGAAAGGATACAAGCTCAAACTATCATCGGCTCGACGAGGGTCTTATTTCTTCCCAAACAAAAAATTCTTGTGCGTTTTTTGTCGAAGCCTCGCTAGGAGGTATAGGGACTATAAGTTTTCGGCCAAGCTTAGGGGAATTGCCACTGATGTAACCAGAGTCAAACCACGGTGGAATTGCTGCATCATTCTTCAAGCAAGAACCAAACGTGGAATCGAATACTAGGTAATCACATCCGGTCCTTTGCGACTGGAGCGTTGTTTTACCTGGCTTAGTTCCTCGGCAATGGCGATGGTATCTTTCAATGCCTCCTGAGGATCGAGACCTTGCTTGCCGGGATTCGACTCGTAACGTTCCAGATAGATACGCATGGTGGCCCCTTCGGTACCCGTACCCGAGAGACGATAGATCAGCCTCGCGCCATCTTCGAAGAAGATTCGAATGCCTTGTTTTTCCGTTAGGCTCCCATCCACTGGATCGGTGTAACTGAAATCATCCGCCGAAACTACCTGTTTCCCCTGGAAGATCTTCCCCGGCAGGCTTGGTAGGCGATCACGTAGTTGATCCATGATTCCATTGGCGAGATCGGCATCCAATCCCTCATAGTCGTGCCGGGAGTAGTAATCCCGACCGAACTGACGCCAATGATCCCTGACGAGATCACTTACCGGAACCTGCCGTACCGCCAGTAAGTTCAGCCAAAACAGGACGGCCCATAGGCCATCTTTCTCCCGAACATGGTTGGATCCGGTGCCAAAACTTTCTTCACCGCAAAGTGTGATCTTGTTTGCATCCAGTAAATTTCCGAAGAATTTCCAGCCCGTAGGAGTCTCGTAGCATTCGATGCCGAGTGCCTTGGCGACTCGGTCGGCAGCGCGGCTGGTGGGCATGGAACGCGCCACACCCGCCAAACCATCTCGATAACCCAAAACATGGTGGGCATTGGCTGCCATTACCGCCAAACTATCGCTTGGGGTAACAAAGAATTGTCGTCCCATGATCATATTGCGATCCCCATCACCATCCGATGCGGCACCGAAATCCGGTCCGGAAGGTTGATTGAGGAGGTCTGCCAAGTCATGGGCGTGGGTAAGGTTCGGATCGGGGTGACCACCGCCGAAGTCTTCCTTTGGTTCCCCATTTACCACCGTCCCATGGGCCATACCCAACCGCTGCTCCAATATCTCTCGCGCATAGGGACCGGTGATGGCATGCATGGCATCGAAACACACGGAAAGGAAACCAGCCTTGGCAACGGATGCAATGCGATCGAAATCGAACAGCGTTTCCATGAGTTCCGAATAGTCGGCCACCGGATCGATGATCCGTACCTGCGTATTACCGATTTTTTGCTCTTTTATCGTATCCAGGTCGATATCGGGCGTATTGGTAGTCCGATACTCGCGAATCTCCTTGCTACGGGCAAAAAAGGCATCGGTAAGATTTTCCGGCGAGGGTCCACCGTTTCCTGCGTTGTATTTGATACCGAAATCTCCCGAGGGTCCTCCGGGATTATGACTGGCGGAAAGGATGATGCCACCGAATGCCTTGTGTTTACGGATAACACATGAAGCAGCAGGCGTGGAAAGCAATCCACCCCGTCCAACCAATACCTCGCCGAATCCATGGGCCGCCGCCATTCGTAGGATGGTTTGAATAGCCTCCCGATTCATATAGCGACCATCACCACCAAGAGCCAACATCTTTCCCTGTGTGTTCTCGAGGGTATCGAAGATGGATTGCACAAAGTTTTCGAGATAATTGTGCTTTTCCTGGAACACCTTGACTTTTTTGCGAAGCCCGGAGGTGCCGGGCTTCTGATCACCGAAAGGTGCCGTGGTTTTGATTTCTATTTGCATGATTATTGAGATCCTATTTAGGTCTTGGATATACGAAGTTGCCGAAAGGAAAGTGCATCGAGACTGTGAATTGATGAATCCGTGAACAACGGAATTCTTCGTTTTCGCATTTTTTTACGAAACGTGCTCTTCATCGGTCGAGGTGGTACGACGGCAAAATGGATTGCCGCCATGACGAAATTATCGTGGCATCATCGCTTCAAGGATCTTTATCGAGTACTCGACTGCCAATGCCCGCTCGACAGAAGTCTTTTCAGGACTCTGCTGTTCTGATAGCTTGCGTGACTTCCACGTCTAATCAATCGATTTCGATCCCCAGATAAACACATGATGGATATAACCGATTTGTGCAAAACAGCAGCCTGAAACCTTTTCATCAATTCCCAGATCCACGAATCATCGGAATAGAGGCTCGAATCCTCAGCGCTCCATCAATTACCGCTCCAAATAAGTGCTGAAATAAGGAATATTGACGCCAACGATTAGTAGAGCAAGCCCCAATAGCCCTTCCCACGGGTTTTCCTTTCTAGTGCCTTTGATGAGTTGATCCACATATTCCGCAGCATGAAACATCTTTGCCCAATCGATCCGAACATGGCGATTCAGTGCGGATTCTATTATCTTCTTCCTCCTACTCCATGCAGGCCGTCTACCGATAGCCTGCTCCAAGCGCATACCGCAGGCCAACTCACCCGAAATCCTCGCGATCTCTCGAAGTTCCCACACCAACACACCCAAGACGGGAAGCGGGTCCGTGCCTTCTTCCGCTAATCTCAAGAGAATACGTACTGTATGTGAGGCATCTCCTGCCAGTGTGCTATCCACGAGAGCAAAAGTTTCAAAGTGCGCACTATCCATCACACATTCGAGCACACCCTGCGCATCGATTTCACAAGTGTCGTCAAGCAAAGCAAATTTTTCGATTTCCTGAGCACATCCAAGCAGATTTCCCTCTACTCGATCCGCCAGGAGTTCGATCGCCTCACCTGTGATTGTCATGCCTCGGCGAAGGACCCGCGCATTGATCCAGCGTGGCAAATCTCGAGAGTCCATCGGCCAAATTGTTATGGCAATCCCGGCTTTCTCCAATGAGTTATACCATTTGCTTTTCCGCTGCTTCGTATCCAACGGTCCGGTACTGATGGTCATGATTTGATCCAAACTGGAACGTGAAGCGTATCGAACAATGACGTCGACACCTTCACGGCTTACGTTCCCGCCGGGTAAACGAATATCCAGCAAACGTTTTTCAGCAAATAGAGAGAGATTATCGATGTGTTGTCCGACGATACTCCAGTCGAAGCGATTATCGACGTGAAAAACGATCCGTTCCGTAAATCCGGAATCCCGAGCCGATCGACGAATGACATCCAGTGTTTCAATCGTTTGCAGGGATTCATCTCCGCTGATCACGTAGGCAGAAGCCAACCCGCGCTTCAAATGCGCGGCGAGTTGTTCCAGCTTGATTTGCATCCGTTTATGGAGACCACGCAGCTAAATGTCGAAGAATCTGATGGGCTGCATCCTGGCGCATTTCCTTGTACAAAACACCTTCTTCCTGGGTTGTGCCAAGAACCGCACTTTCATCGAATACATAGTCTCGTACAAGATTAATGGTTCTCTTTGGCAAAAGTTCTCTACCATCTGTTGCCAGGACTCGATATGAGATCGTATATGCCAATTCATGTTCCCGCTCCTTACCACTTTTGGAATCCACAGATAAGGTTCTTTTATCGAAGCTTTCCTGCTCTACCACCAATATTGCATTGGCAACATCTCGATCCGGGGCAATGGCAATACCGTTACCTTCCAGTAATACCATCAATTCGTTAGCCAAATGGGTTGGAACTTGAATATAAAGGGAAGACATCGAATCCGGCAGGGTAAAGTTTCCACGCAAGTGGAAACCACACCCGGTCAGCAACGAAGCTGCAATAATGAATATACCAATCAATCGCAACGGAAAAATCATAATGATTCCTATCATATCGAGTCTTTGGTTACTCAAAGATAATGCAAATTTCATAATCGTCTTGCGGCTTGATACAATAAATATTATTCGTAAACTTCAAAAGAGGTATGCTAACCGTATGACTGATAATTATCTGAATAAAATAATCAACCCAAACCAAACGATTACTTACTCTCCCGGAACAATAGTCAGCAAAATAATATACAAAAACAAGCATACGATATTGACTCTTTTTGCCCTTGATGCTGAACAATCTATTGCGGAGCATACCACGCCCTTCGATGCCATGATCCACGTTTTGGATGGCGAAGTAAAACTTACCATAGGTGGTATAATCAAAGCAGTCAAAGCTAATGAAAGTATCATCATGCCAGCAAACATACCGCATGCTTTATATGCTGAACAAAGATTCAAAATACTGCTTGTCATGATGAAGTGAAAAGTAAAGCCCCGCCTCTGAACGCGGAACCTCCTGATCGAACCTCATTATTATGTCAATCACCCAATCTCATGGTAAGGTATGCACCAAAAACGGATTGAATGTAGGTAAAAGATTCGATTAAAGGTATTCTCGAATCACCATCGATGATAACCACCGAAAATATATTTTCGAAAATAATAATCTTCCCATTCGGCCGATGACGTAATCCCTTAGCGAAGCTTCACCTCAAACCGACAAAGCATGGTTTAATATCGGTAAAACAAAACTGGCGTTTCGTAAAACTCGACTCATCTGCGAAAATGAGCGGGAAGCAAACAAATCAACTCTCCCGCGAATTCGCCAATCGCGGGAGAGCGCCATGGAGATAACAACCATGCCATGGCCGCATTATTCTAGCGACGAAGAACGGAGGGTTTTCCACGCTCTCCCCTGCATATTTTTCTTCGCCTTCCCAATGCGCTTCCGTGACAGATTTACAACCCGTATTTTTCAGCCAGATCCTTGTCCTTCTTTGAAACCAACTTGGCCAGATCCACGATTACTTTGGCCTGCTTCCAAGTAGCATCATCCTGCATCTTGCCGTCCATCATTACGGCGCCCGTGCCGTCCGGCATGGCATCCAAAATACGTTTTGCAAAAAGAACCTCGCCGACATCGGGACTAAAGACTCTTTTCGCAATATCGATCTGCCCCGGATGAAGCGACCACGCACCTACGCAACCTTGAAGGAAGGCATTGCGGAACTGCGCTTCACAGGCCGCATCATCCTTGAAATCTCCAAATGGTCCGTAAAACGCCCGGATCCCATTGGACATGCAGGCATCCACCATTTTAGCAACGGTGTAATGCCAAAGGTCCTGTTGGAAGAGTGTTCGTTCACCTTCCTCGACCGGATCTTCCAATACACCATAGAAGGGGTGACCACCACCGACACGTGTTGTCTTCATGCCACGGGAGGCAGCAAGGTCCGCGGGACCTAGACTCATCCCCTGCATACGGGGGCTTGCTGCAGCGATTTCCGCCACGTTCTTTACACCCTGGGCGGTCTCGAGAATGGCATGGATCAGGATCGGTTTTTTGATGTTATTCTTGGCTTCGAGCTGAGCAAGAAGCTGATCCAGATAATGGATATCCCAGACCCCTTCCACCTTGGGTAGCATCATCACATCGATTTTGTCGCCAACGGTACTTACCAGTTCGATAATATCATCCAACACCCAAGGACTATTCAGAGAATTCACGCGCGTCCAAAGCGCAGTATCGCCAAAATCGGTATCCTTCGCTACTTTGATAAATCCCGCTCGGGCGGCCTCTTTGGCGTCAGCGGGAATTGCATCTTCAAGATTCCCCAACAGCACATCCACCTGTTTGATCATGTCGGGAACCTTGCTGCGCATCTTCTCCACATGAGGCGGAAAGAAATGGATCATGCGCTCCGGCCGCACGGGCAACTCCCGGATAGGTTCCGGCGCGCCGATAGCAAGTGGTTTGTAAAAATGCGAGGGAAGTTTCATAGATACTCCTGAAAGTTAAGGGAAATTTTATTCACCGCATCGATCTTGGGCAGAGAGGAAATTCCTTCCGCAAGGAGAGGGCATTTAATCAAAAATACAACAGCCTGACCAGTCGATTTCAACCAATCTCTATCAAGCAATCCATAGATGCAAGTAAGTATGCAACAAAATATTAGAAAGTGGTAAATTAGCTTCAGGATGTATTCGAAGCGCTACACGTCGGCATAATCAAGAGTGAGTACGGGAACAGGTCTAGCGAAGCTCGTGCTCGAACCGACAAGGCATGATTCAGCACTGGTAAAGCAAAATTGGTGCTAGGTGAAACTTGGCTCATCAGCAAAGCTGAGCGGGAAATAAACAAATTATTCGCTCACGCATCGTAGAGGAAATCCAAGCTTCGAGAAGATGAAGATAATGAAAAAACGAATAGCGATTTTATCTATGTTTACCGGGTGGCGTGGTATCTCAAGCGAATGCGGGTAATCTTTACGATATTGCTACCGCCTGCACATGGACATTCGGACGAACAGACGGTTCGATTATATCGGCCACGTTGAAATCGAGATCAACTGGCCGAATCCAGGACTGATATGTTTTAACTTGCAAGTAACTGTGCCAGAAAGGAAATTTTCTGGCACAGTTCTTGTCTAAAACATCAGACTTTGTGTTTTAACACTTTTAAGTTACGCAGCAAGTTAAAACATGAAGTCTATTCTCATCCAAATTAGCATTCATGGAAGATTGAAGATGGCAATATCCTTTTCCGCCATCGAGATGGTCGTGTAAGCACAAGATTCACACGTGCTAAATTGAACACTAACAGTCAGCTTGAACTGAAGGGTCCTTTCTTGTTGGGGAATAATGTTGTTCATATATTGACTTGTCATCGGTAATTTCCCCGGATATGCTCCATTTCCTAATCTTGATTGCCGTGTGCTTTTCTGCTGGTTTCCAAGCCTCGACTTTCTGTGCTTATAAAGGCAGAAGATTTGGAACGCATGGGTGAAACAATAGGTCATAAGGTTTTCAAATCTTGTCGAGAACCAAAGCTGCTATCTAGCGATAGATTCGCCTCGAACCGATGAAGCATGATTTGGCATCAGTCAAAGCCAAATCATTGTTTTGTAAAACTTGACTCATTTGCGAAGATGAGCGGGAAATAAACAAATTAATGGAGGTAACAATCCGATGAGCATTAAAACCAATCCAGGCAATTACTTCGAAGATTTTACACTTGGCAAGAAAATCATCCACGCCACGCCTCGTACGGTAACCGAAGGGGATGTATCCTTATACACAGCCCTATATGGTTTTCGGTTTCCCGCCCAGTCCTCCGATGAATTCGCCCGGACCATGGGATTTTCGCGGGCGCCACTGGAAGACTTTTTAGCGTTTCACATGGTATTCGGAAAAACGGTTCCCGACGTCTCGCTAAATGCCATCGCCAACCTGGGATATGCCGGGGGATGCTTCGGTGCACCCATCTACCCCGGTGATACAGTCAAGACTACCTCCACGGTCATTGGCGTCAAGGAAAATTCCGACGGCAAGACCGGCACCGTATATGTGCGGTCGGTGGGCGTCAACCAACACGATGAGATGGTATTGGATTATCGGCGTTGGGTAATGGTACGGAAGAAAGACAAAACGAACCCGGCCCCGGAGACCGTGGTGCCCGATCTCCCGAAGGCCGTCGCCATCGAAGACTTCATTATTCCCGAAGGGATCACCAACAAAGGATACGACACCGATCTCGCGGGCAGCCCCCATCTCTGGGATGATTACAAGGCAGGAGAAAAGATCGATCACGTGGATGCCATGACCCTCGAGGAGGCCGATCACATGACGGCTACCCGTCTGTATCAGAATACTGCCAAGGTTCACTTCAACCAACACACCGAAAAAGACGGCAGATTCGGAAAACGGATCATCTACGGTGGCCACATCATCAGCATGGCCCGTTCCCTATCGTTCAATGGTCTCGCCAACGCCTTCAAGGTGGTCGCCATCAACGGTGGGCGCCACGTGGCACCGAGCTTTGCCGGCGATACCATCTATGCCTGGTCCGAGGTGTTGGACAAGATGGAATTACCCAGTCGATCGGATTTCGGAGCATTGCGGATTCGCACCGTAGCCGCCAAGGATCAGGCCTGCGATGGGTTTCCGCACAAGAATGAAGATGGAAAGTACAACCCTGCGGTGGTATTGGACTTCGATTACACGGTGCTCATGCCGCGCCGATAGTTGCCGAAACATAAAGATTGTTGTTCTCTCGGGATCGATTTCCGCATCTTTTTCAGTAATGCCCTAGGAGAACGGCAATCAAAGCGGGAAATTGCCAGTGTTTGTCTATTTCCCGCTCACCTTCGCAAACGAGTCAAGTTCTACAAAACAATGATTTTGCTTTGAGTGATGCCAAATCACGCTGCATCGGATCAAAGCGAAGCTTCAGTAGGGATAAGAAATGCCAATGCCATGGAACTTACGACACCGATCGAAATCGACAAACCAAAACCAAAAAGGTGTTCTGAAAAGTCGGTGTTTCCAAAAGCACCTGGCTGAAAATACTAGCTGAGAATACAAACGTCCCTTAAAACACGGCTTTTCAGGCCCTCTTTTTGGTTTCAGCGATGCCGGATCAGGCAATTCAGTCGCATAAGCATTGTCCGAAACACAATATCTCCATCTATCTAACCAAATCCGGTTTCCACCCTTGAAACGACATCTGCAAGATTTATTACAACAGGCACTCACCACGTTACAAAAATCCGGTGAGCTCCCTCCGTGGGATCAGCTGTTTTCGGATTCTCCGAATCCCAAAGACCAAGACGGGACTTCTCCTGCCCGGGGAATTCCCATGGAACGAACAAAAAACCCAGACCATGGTGATTTCGCAAGCCCCATTTGCCTTGCACTCGCCAAGACGGCACGCCGTAAACCTCGCGAGATTGCCGAACGCGTAGTCGCCAACCTGCCACACTCCGATCCGATCGCGCGTATCGAAATCGCAGGCCCCGGATTCATCAATTTTCATATCCACGACGACGCCTTCCGCGGCGAGATACGCCGAATCCTCGCTTCCCCCGAGGACTATGGTCATTCCGATATCGGCAATGGCCAAAAGGTACAAATCGAATATGTCTCCGCCAACCCAACCGGACCCTTGCACGTAGGGCATGGTCGCGGAGCGGCTTATGGCGCGGCGCTCGCCGCCCTATTGACGACGGTCGGCTTCTCCGTACATCGCGAATATTACGTCAATGATGCCGGTCGCCAGATGGATATCCTGGCACTCTCGGTCTGGCTGCGTTATCTGGAGCTTTGCGGTGATGAGGTCCCATTCCCGAACAACGGCTATCAAGGTGACTACATCTGGGATATCGCAGCGACCCTTCACCGGGAACATGGCGATGCTTACCGCGCTGCGCCAACCCCGAAGACGGGATTTCCTGCCACATCCGACGAGGAAAATCCCGAGGAGTACCTCGATGCCCTGATCGGGTGGGCAAGGAACGCCTTGGGCAAGGCAGGTTTTGCCATGGTCCACGATCTTGCGATTCACACCTTGCTTGCGGACATTCGCGGCGATCTCGAGCACTTCGGCGTCATCTTCGACGAATGGTTTTCGGAACGCACCCTGATGGATTCGGGCACCATAGACAAAACGCTAACACGCCTGCGCGATAGCGGTTATCTCTACGAACAAGATGGTGCGTGGTGGTTCCGAAGCACCGATTTTGGTGATGAGAAGGATCGGGTGGTTATCCGGGAAAATGGGCTTCCCACCTATTTCGCCTCGGATATCGCCTATCACGCCGACAAAAGAGAACGCGGATTCCATCGCATCATCGATATATGGGGCGCGGATCATCATGGCTACGTTGCGCGTGTAAAGGCGGCCATGGCGGCACTCGGCAAGCCCCCATCGGACCTTACGGTTCTGTTGGTGCAGTTCGCCAATCTCTACCGAGGTGGTAAATTGGTCCAGATGTCCACGCGCAGTGGGGAATTCGTTACCTTGCGCGAACTGCGACAGGAGGTGGGAGCGGATGCGGCGCGCTTCTTCTATATCATGCGCAGGAGCGATCAACACTTCGATTTCGATCTCGACCTCGCCAAATCCCAAACCGCCGACAACCCCGTCTATTACATACAGTATGCCCATGCGCGAATCTGCAGCCTCATGGAGCAACTCGGTAAACGCGGTCTCGACTGGGACGTTACAGTAGCGCTGGACAACCTGCACCGTTTGGTGGAGCAACAAGAACTCATCTTGCTCCGCTCGCTATCCCGTTATCCCGAGGTAGTGGAAATCGCGGCGCTCACCCATGAACCCCATCAACTTGCCTTCTTTCTCCGCGATCTCGCCACCAATTTTCATACCTATTACAACGCCTATACGTTCCTGGTAGAAGATGCAACGCTCCGCAACGCACGCATTGCGCTAGCCACCGCCACCCGACATGTGCTGCGAAATGGATTGACTATCCTCGGCGTTTCGGCACCCGAATCCATGTGAGCCACGGGCTCTCGATTTGCCGCCATCGATCCGTCCATATCCAGTGAGCACCGAACCAAACTATCGCCAGTGGACACCGAATCAAAGTCGATCACAAACCTCTTTTTGGTAGCCGGAAAGCGCCCTGCTGACATCCACCGGATAGGGTGAATGAGCCATCGTTATTGCTCCGATCCCTGCCGGTAACCGGGCAATACTCTCCTTCGCATAACCACGAGCGGTTTCGATCCCGATCATCCCCTCGGGGAGACGCTTACCCGCCTTCATGACGGGTGCCAGCAGCGGCCTACCGCCAGAAATATCCTCATGGGCCCGTGTAATGGTATCGCGCACATCCCCATCACCTTGTTGCCTGCGAAAAACCTGCTTGCGACCAGGGAGGAGCGGCTTGCCCGTCGACAACTTCACCCGCCCTCGTCCGGCATACTCACAAAGCTTGTAAACCACATCCAGGCTGGGAGCGTCGCTGGACACCCCCATCTCCGTCCCGACGCCGAAACCATCGATGGGCGCGCCCCTTGACAAGAGATCGGCGACGGCATTTTCTTCGAGGCCGCCACTAACAAAGATGCCGATCCCGTCAAGACCGGCCTCATCGAGCATCCTGCGCACCTCCTTGGAGAGCACGGCAAGGTTACCGGAATCGAGGCGCACGGCACTGACATTGAAATCTTCACCCAGCGAATCGGCTAACCTGATGATCTTTCGTATCCCCGCGAGGGTGTCATAGGTATCCACGAGCAGCACCGTATCGGGATAGATCCGCGCGAAGACTCGGAACGCCGCTGCCTCGTCCTCGTGTGCCTGGACGTAGCTATGCGCCATGGTTCCGGCAACCGGCACGCCATACCGCTTGCCCGCAAGCACATTGGAAGTAGCGGAAACACCGCCGATGTAGAATGCGCGTGCCCCCTTGAGTGCTGCGTCGATCCCATGCATTCGGCGGGATCCAAAATCGATGACGGGTTGCCCCCGCGCTGCGGTTACCACGCGTTCCGCCTTGGAAGCAAGCATGGTCTGCAGATGAATCTGATTCATGACGAGGGTTTCCAGGATCTGGGCCTGCGGCAGTGGCGCCACGATCTCCAGGATCGGCTCGTTGGCGAATACCGGGGTACCTTCGGGCATAGCGTAGACATCTCCCGTAAAACGGAAGCCACGCAGCCAGTCCAGAAAACGATTCGAAAATCGCCCAATGGATGCCAAATAGGCGATATCCTCATCGGAAAAATACAGGTTCTCCAGGAACCGAAGCACGGTACCGAGTCCACAAGCCAATAAAAAGTTCCGCCGAGCCGGTAGCCTGCGAATAAAGAGACTGAACACCGCCGTGTCCTTCATCTCCTCCTCGAAATAGGCCTGCATCATGGTGAGTTCGTATAGATCAGTAAAGAGCGCGAACCTCCCATGGGGGGATTCCTTCTTTACGGAACAATCCTGTGTATCTTTTGGAGCCATAGTGCATCCTCGATCAACGAAACCGTAAACTTGGCAACAACTTCGGCGATCACATCCGATCCTTCGATGCTTTTCGGCAGATCTTCCGCAGACGAGCGATTCACGAACACCCAGCGAAGCTTCGCTAGTTCAATGGGATTGTTGCTTCGATGGGGACATCCTTGTGATGCGTGGGCATCGGAGAGATGGTTGAACATGTCAGCGCTTCGCGCCAAGACTGAAGCGGGGTGGGTTCCGCACAGGCATCGGCTTTCTCGGAAACTTCGTTTTTCCGATACCTAGCGAAGCTTCGCCTCAAACCAGTAAAACGCAGTTTGGCATCAGTCGAAGCAAAAATTCATTTGCTTTGTAAAACTCGACTCATTTGCGAAGGTGAGCGGGAAATAAACGAATCGAGATGACGCACACGTGCTTATTGGCGTAAGGGATATTTGGGACTCAGGGCATATTTGGTGAGTTGGCGGAGTGGACGGGACTCGAACCCGCGACCCTCGGCGTGACAGGCCGATATTCTAAACCAACTGAACTACCACTCCGTTTCGATAATACACCCGCTGGGGATGAACGGGACCGATCATACGCCAGTCGCCGGGGTAACGGCAACACTTTGTTTTGTTTATTTTTCCCGCTCGGCTTCGGAAATGCGTCAAGTTCTACAGAACAACGACTTTGCTTTACCGATTGCCGGGCCACACTTTGTCGGTTCGAGGCAAAGCCTCGCCAGCTATCGACTCGTGTCGGTGATCGACCGAAAAAGGCCGCCAAAAGCAACATGACTCGCCGGATTAAGCGGAATCTCGAATTTTCGGCAGGTCGAGATTTTCCCAAATGGTCATAACCGGTTGCACTCGGTTGAGAACATAAAAGTGTAATCCAGGCGCACCGGCCTCCAATAGCTGCCGGCAAAGTTCCGTTACCACATCGATGCCGAAAGACTGCAAGGCGGACATGTCATCCCCGAATTCCTGAAGACGCCAATCCAACCAACGAGGGATCTCCGCGCCACATCGTTGAGAGAATCCGGCGAGCGAGACGTAATTGGTGATAGGCATAATGCCGGGAACAATGGGGATGTGTACGCCAATTCGCTCACAGTTATCCACGAAACGAAGATAAGCGTCCTTGTTATAGAAATATTGGGTGATGGCGCTATTTGCGCCGGCGTCCACTTTGCGTTTGAAGTTCTCGAGATCGACGCTGGCGCTGGGGGCGGTAGGATGGAATTCCGGATAGGCGGCAACCTCGATGTGGATGTCGGTTCCGGTCTCGGCGCGGATGAACTCCACCAATTCATTGGCATACCGAAACTCCCCCAGTCTTACCATATCGGGTGGAAAATCCCCACGCAGGGCGACGATGCGCTTGATACCATGGGAAAGGTAATGATCCAGAATTTTGCGAATTTTTACACGTGTGGAACCGATGCAGGAAAGATGTGGCGCGGCATCGATACCGGCGTGCTTCTGGATTTCCAGAACTGTTTCCATGGTCCCCGATTGGGTCGAGCCACCAGCCCCAAACGTTACGGAGAAGAAATCCGGATTTAGCCGAGAGAGGCGCTGCCAGGTAGTGCGGAGCTTATCGTGCCCTTTCGGCGTTTTCGGCGGAAAGAACTCAAAGCTGAATACCCGGGTATTTGATCCTGAAAGATTCATCGTCGTCATTGCTTTATATGGTCGCCGCCTTTTCGGAGAGGTCTTTTGAAAACTCGCATAACTCTACGCCATCTGCCGTTACCCGTATAGCCCGGCGAGGCTTGTGCTCGAACCGATGAAGCATCGGTTCGGTATTAGTAAAGCAAAATTAGCGTTTTGTAAAACTCATTTGTGAAAATGAGCGGGAAATAAACGAATTACTGTATACGCCGCTGCCATTCAGCAATTCGGCGTCAAGCGAGGATTTGTCACCACCGCTTGTTCCAATCAGTGCTCTACTTTTCGCCTTGGGCGATTGCAAAAGATAGATGATCCGGAGCCAGTAATCCATCACCACAAGAATAATCACCATCCATTTGTTGATTTCCCGCTCGGCTTCGCAAATGGGTCAGATTTTTCAAAACCCCAATTTTGCTTTACCAATACATGAATCATGTCCTGTCGGTTCGAGCACAAGCTTCGCCAGGAATAACCCATCACCATAAGAAAAACTCAGCGCTTCCACGCCGATGCTTGCGCTGGGTCGCCTGCTTCAAAGGGATCGACCCTATGAGGATAGCGTGGTTCCGGTTTCAGTTTCGAACAGGACTTCATCGCGACAGATCGCACTATCGGGCGTGTCGCGACAGGGCATCCAGTAACCCGGAAAAGTCGCGCGGCAGGGGGGAATCGAAGGCACATGGTTGCTCGGATATGGGATGCGGAAACGATAATCGGCTGGCATGGAGCGCCTGTCGTTTGAATTCGCGCAGTACATCGATCAGTGCCTCGCTGGCTTTTCGCGGAAGAAGTAGACGACCACCGTACACGGGGTCGCCCACCAGCGGGTGATCGATGTGGGCCATATGAACGCGGATTTGATGGGTTCGTCCGGTTTGTAGACGCAGCCCAATATGTGTATGGCCAGAGAATCGGTGTCGGATTCGATAGTGTGTAATGGCGGCCTTGCCCTGATCGGTGATGGCCATTTTGGTGCGTTGCGTGCGATGTCGACCGATGGGCGCATCGATGTGCCCACCGGCCAGCATGTCGCCGACGACCACGGCGTCGTATTCCCGTTGTATCTCGTGGAACTTGAGTAATTCCACCAGGCGCTTGTGCGCACGAAGCGTGCATGCAACCACAAGCAACCCGCTGGTGTCTTTGTCGAGCCGATGGACGATGCCGGCCCGAGGGATAGCGGCAAGGCGCGGTTCACGATGCAATAGGGCATTGACGAGCGTTCCCCGTGAATTACCGATACCGGGATGCACCACCAGCCCGGCGGGTTTATCGATGACCATGATGTGTTCGTCCCGATGAATCACCGAGACCGACAATGCCTCGGGTTCCCAGGTGGTTTCTTGTTGGGATTCGATTACCAACTGGACCCACTCCCCGCCACGCGTCGGATCGCGTGGACGGATGCATTTCCCGTCCACGGTGAGCTTCCCATTCCGGATCCATGCCTGAATGCGCGAGCGCGAATAATCCGGGAACAGTTGCGCCAGCGCCAGATCGAAACGAATTCCGATCATGGCATCGGGTATCACGGAGGTGTATTCCTTTTCCACGTTGGATTCCTCGAAAAGGTTTTGTGTTTGCACGTACATGTAAGATAATGTGCCGCGTTCGATGTCTAGCCTTTATAACCAGCCCCGCAGGCCCATTATGGGATCAGGAAAAGTCGGGAAGTCATGATTCTTCTCTCCCAACTATCTTTCCCTACCTCTTTGCTCTTTAATTTTGCGTTCCCCCTTTCCCATCTTTTTTTCTCCACCACATCCACCATGTGGAAAAATCGAGCGTAACCCGATAAGGGTAAAATCGACATCGAAAATGTCGAGAACATCGGCATCGAATTTCACCTTGCACGAAACAAATGGCCAGTGAAGCTTCGCCTCGAACCGACAACTGCTTCATGCATCGTTGGTTCGAGGCAACGCCTTGCTAAAAACAAAGGGAAACCAAGGTAGACCCATCATGCGCACAGGGGCGATTGCCTTTCTGTTCGGCATCCTTCTCGTTACCGTTCTATCCCATCTACCGGACGTCTTCTTTGTCCAATTCCTGCCCGCGCTGATCTTTTTTGCAGCATTTTCCTCGCGCCCTATTCGGATAGTGGCTTGGTTGGGCATTGGCTTTCTGTGGGCGCTATTCCGGGCCGAAGTCGGTCTATCGAATGTGTTACCCGCCGATCTGGAAGGCTATGATCTGGTGATCGATGGCATTATCGCCTCCATTCCAACCCAAGCCGGGCACAAGACCGGGTTTCTGTTGGATGTACTCGAAATCGAACCTTCGGCGCACACGCCGGATCGAAATACGTGGGGTCGGGGACAACGAATCCGCCTCAACTGGTACGGGGTGCACCCACGGATTCTACCGGGGGAACGATGGCGCCTCACGGTTCGTCTCAAAAGGCCACGGGGGTTCGGAAACCCTGGATTCGATTATGAAAAATGGTTGTTTCAGCAGGGGATCCGCGCCACTGGTTATGTAAGGTCAGGGTTGGAAAACCGGAGAATCATGGCAAACAATCCGATGTCGCTTATTCACGTGCGTTATCGGTTGGCACAGATCATCCACTCGGTGGATTCGCCATACGCGGGAATCGTAAAGGCCCTGACCATCGGCGTTCGCGATGAGGTCACCGAGGAACAATGGACAACCCTGCGGACAACCGGAACTGCGCACCTGATGGCGATTTCCGGGCTTCATATCGGTCTTATCGGTACCCTGATCTTTTTTGCCGCGCGCAGGATGTGGACATTATTTCCCTATATGGCCCTTGCCGTACCCGCGCAACGCATGGCGGCACTGGCAGCCATCATCGGTGCATTGGGATATGCGGCGCTGGCCGGTTTCTCCCTGCCTACGCAACGCGCCCTGGTCATGGTCTGCGTGGTGATGGCGGGGATATTCTGGCGACGTCATGTCTCTATCGGCAATTCCCTTGCATCGGCATTGCTGGTAATCCTGTTTTTGGAGCCATTTGCCGTACTTTCCATCGGCTTTTGGCTGTCGTTCGCGGCGGTGGCGGTGATCCTGTTCGGCATGACGGGGCATCTGTCGGCGCGCAATTCATGGTGGCGCTGGGGTAAAGTGCAGATATTGGTGGCCATCGGTCTCCTGCCACTGACGTTGTTATTCTTTCAGCAGCATCCGCTGACAAGCCCCATCGCAAACCTGGTGGCTATTCCCTGGATAGGGTTCGTGGTCGTGCCGCTGGTGCTCGCCGGAACATGTCTGGCGGGTGTATTCCCCAATCTCGGCGGAACCTTGCTCGATGCCGGGGGGGGTGCCATCGCCGCCATATGGCCGTTTCTTCAGTGGCTGGCAGCACTGGACTTCGTGTATCAAAAGACCTTTACACCAGCGCTTTGGACCGTGGTAGCCGGCGGTATCGGTGTCGTCTTGTTATTATTGCCCCGTGGCATACCCGGACGCTGGCTCGGGGTGATCTGGCTCCTGCCTTTGTTCCTTGTTCCGGTACCTCGTCCGAACCAAGGCGAGGCGTGGTTCGATCTCCTGGATGTGGGTCAAGGGCTCGCTGCCGTTCTACGCACACGGGAGCACGTCCTGGTCTATGACGTGGGGCCCTCCTTCAGCCCGAATTTCGATGCCGGCAGGGCCATTGTCGCCCCATTTTTACGAAACCAGGGCATAAAATCCATCGATCGGGTGATCATAAGCCACCGGGATAAGGATCATCGCGGCGGACTGAAAGGCCTGCTGGCCGAATTCCCGGTGGATACCGTCCTGGCAAATACTCCATCATTCATGGAAGAGTCGATCTCCATCGGCCCACGCGATACGACGCCATGCCGGGACGACATGAAATGGCATTGGGATGGGATCGATTTCAGGATACTGCATCCCCCGCGAGGCAAAGAGGCATCCGACAACGACGCATCCTGTGTCCTTAGAATATCCAATGCCGATAGCGCAATCCTATTGACGGGGGACATCGAACATAGGGCGGAACGGCGTCTCATCCAGGATCATGGCAACAAGCTGGACGCAGACATCCTGGTGGTCCCCCACCACGGCAGCAATACCTCCTCCAGCAAGGCATTCATCGAAGCAGTAAAGCCGCGCTATGCACTATTTTCCATCGGCTACCGCAACCGCTTCGGTCTCCCCGCGGACGCGGTCATCACCCGCTACGAGCAAAATGGTACGCGCCTTTTGTTTTCGGATCGAAGCGGCGCCATCGGCTTTCGGCTGGTGCCGGGAAAAGGCATCTCGGCGCCGGTTTCCTATCGGGACAAGGCACGGCGTTTTTGGCACCGGTGAGGATGTGCCTTTGTAATGCGTTGCGTATGGGTAACGATTCGGTGGTGTCTCGGTGTGAAATTTTCGATGTTGCCTGATGTTCTACAGTTAAAGTTGATGTTAATGTTAACGTTAACTTTAACATTGATGTTAATGTTGACAGCAATATTGGTATCAGGTCCAAGCGTGTATGACATGGGGGAAAATCATGCCCAAGTGCCTAAATGGTCAAACAAGGCCAACTGGCACGATAGAGGCTGCTTTGCTACCTTGCGAGGGGGAAATAGCCATTGATCGGGATGTTGCCAAAGCAGGTGGGCCAGTACCTGATGCAGCGTATAAGATCCTCTCTGAATATAGTTGCCATAACAGCTCTTTGTTTGGGGGGTGGTTTTGTCGGCGGAATGATTGTCCCATGGTGGCTTGGGTGGATACCTAGTGTTGAAGCCAGGATCGATGATGCCATCAGTATAGCCAATACCTATATCGTATTTACCACCATCATTTTCGTTGCCGCCACCGTAATACTTGTTGTGGTGGGATTCCTGTTTGCAAAGCAATTTGCTGATTCGAAGGAACTACAATCAAAAGAGCTTTTCGATGAAATCTTGTCGGAGATTAAATCCAGCAAGGAGAAAGGAGATGCCCTGGCGCGAGCTATATTCGAGAATCCACAGATAACCAACCACATAAAAAACTCATTGGATGCCAAGATAGAATCGAACCTGGAGGGCGTCAGGAATTCGTTGATCAGATCAATCGAGGAACACTCCGAAGCTAAATCGGATGAACTATTCGAGCAAATGACCCAAGGAGCGCATCATGACTGACAAGACTGTGTCCTTCGAGTCGGCATCCAAGCTACTCGAACATCTCGGGATCGTGAGCCAGATCCCTGTCGACGTGAACGATATCGCCAGTAAGCTAGGGATCGATATCGAAAACTATCTCTTCCCGTCAAGCGAACTCGTAGGGGAGATCCTGTTTCAGGATGACCGACCAATCATCAGGATCAACCCGGCTCGAAACCAATACGAACCCCGCCGGCGTTTCACGATTGCTCATGAAATAGGACATTATTGCCTGCATAGTGCAAAGTCCAAAAAGGGATTCAAGGATTCGAAAAAGGCCATGAGCCGTACAGAATCGTACTGGGATATAGAGGAATCGGAAGCAAATAGCTTTGCCGCTAATTTATTGATGCCGGCATCGTTGATATACGATGCTGGAAAAAAAGTCATTCAAACCTACAAAGACTTGACCAATGCCACAAAAATCCCGGTAGGGGTATTTACAGAGACCATGGCCGATAAATTCGTAGTATCGAACAAAGCCATGGAATATAGACTACGGAACCTCAGGATAATTCGAAACTGAAAAATGGACCCTCGAAACCTGTCCGAGAGTTGGGGTCCATTGCACATCAATCATTCATTCCAAGGATCATCTCCACGAACGACGCCCTTGCATAAAAGGCCCTGGTCTTGCTGCCATGCCCGCTTCCCTTCGTTCTTGGCTGTATGAACTTTCCCATTCTACCCGTCAAGGCATCGAATCCCTTGGTCTCGATGGTATTGCGCACCAGCTCGTAGTCTTCCCTGACTTGCCCCCAGTGATTCGTCGATCCGATATCGAAACTGTTCACATAAAGGAGTTTCGATGAGCTTTCCCTATCGTCCACTCTCTCCCGGGCACAGATGATCATCTTTTTCATTTTTGCGAATAGATGACTTTTCTCGAAAGGCGTCACAAGTACATCATCGGGATTGATCATGGTGATTGCCATGGTTTCCTTTACCCGATAAACACCATCCTTTTTTACCAATGGCACCAACTTCAATTCCCAGGAATCTCCATCCGACGCCTGTTCGCGGCTATTTTCGATGCCGAGCGCCTTTTCCAGGGTGAGACCTGCCCAACCTTTATTCAGTTTCCCATTCTTGAACACGGTAATCCCTTTTTGTTCGGCAATCTCCCTTAAATCCTTACCGATGATCCCTTGGAGCCGTTGAGTTGCTTCGAAACGGGCAATACCCTTCGTCGTCTCGACCTCGGATCCCTTGCTCCGCGAGCCCTTCTCCCATTCCTGGAATCTTTTTTGAGACAGTGCCAAATAGGGCTCCTCCACATCGATGCCGATGAATCTCCTCCCGTTGGCACAGGCCGCGAGCCCGGTGGTGGAACTCCCCGTAAATGGATCGAGAATGGTATCCTCCGGATTGGTGCTTGCCAGGATTATCCTTTCCAATAGGGCCAACGGCTTTTGCGTCGGATGCTTACCGAATCGCTTTTCCTCCGCCTTCGGCGTGCCAATGGACCATACCGATCTCATCTGAGAATCGGGCTTCTTTAATTGATCCCCTTTGAATTCGCCGTTCTTCATCGCCTTGTAATGGAAGAGGTGCTTGGCGTCCTTGTCCTTTCTGGCCCAGATCAGGGTCTCGTGGCTCGCGGTGAAATAACGGCAAGACAGGTTCGGGGCGGCATTGGGTTTGAACCAGGCGATGTCATTGAGGATATGGAAACCGAGGCGCTGCAGGGCATAGCCGCACTGATAGATGGAATGGTACGTCCCGGAGATCCAGATGGTCCCGTTCGGTTTCAATATCCTTTTACACGCACCAATCCAGGAGAGATGAAAATCGAAATTTTCCGCCACCCCGTTGGACAAATCCCAGTCGGCCTTCTTGACGTCGACCATCCTTCCACTTTGACAGGTGAAACTTCCACTGGATAGGAAATAGGGGGGATCGGCGAAGATCATATCCACGGAATCTTTCGGAAATGCCTTCAAGAGCGTGAGGCAATTCGCCTGATATAGGGTGAAATTCTGTTTTTCGAAGAAGGGTTTCTCCATGATCCGATTCAGGATATTCAGGATCGATAATCAAGAAAGCACGCTTTTCTTTCGAACATCAGCGCTATTTCGACCGGGAGGAAAATCTTGTGTACTTGATGGACTGCGAAGCTCCGCCTCGAACCAACAAAGCATGATTTAGCATCGGTAAAGCAAAACTGGCGTCGTAAAATGGTGACTCATTTGCGAATGATGAGCAGCAAACAAACGAAATATCAAGCAGACGACTTCCCCCTGCTGGCTAATGACATTGGTTTTCCAACGTTTCCATTCCAAGGGGATGGATGAATAGCCGTTACCCACGTTTTGCCAACGCCATCCCTCGTTTCTCATCGACGGTCGATAACAAAATACCGCCCACCACAAAGAACACCAGTACCGTGGTAATGCCAATACGCTGCTCCCCAGTCCACTGGGTGACCAAGCCAAGCAGGAGCGGTCCCAGGAAGGCGGTTATCTTGCCGGAAAACGCAAAAAAACCGAAGAATTCACTTTGGCGGGAGGCGGGCGCAAAGCGGCCCAGGAGAGAACGACTTGCGGCCTGATTGGGGCCGACGAATACACCGATACCGACACCGGCCACCCAAAGCCAGGCCTCATTGGGAGCAACGGCGGCCAATAACGTGAAACAGCTCAAGGCTACCAGGGTAGCCAGAATCATGGTTTTCCCGCCGAATTCGTCATCCAATGGGCCGGCGATCCAGGCACCGATACCCGCCGCGACGTTGATTGCGATACCGAATTGGACTACCTCGGAGAGCGACAAATGGAATGTGCTGGCGGCATAGATTCCCCCAAAGGCGAAAATGGTCACCATGCCGTCGTTGTAGACGAGACGCGCGATGAGGAACCGTAGCGCGTCGGGATGCGCCGAAATTTTATGAAAGGTTTGCCGAAGATTATCGAGCAAATCGGTGGTCGTTGCGGATCGGGTAGCGGGTTGCCGAAATCGTGTAGTGCGGAGCAGGACCAGCGCCGGGATGCTGAAGACCAGGAACCACAGCGCCACCAATAGGTTGCTGACCCGATAGTTGAATCCTGCCGTGGTGCTGATACCGAAAAGGGGCGCGTCCCCAATCAGAGGCAATACCATCACCAAACATGTAAGACCACCCAGGTAGCCAACGCCCCAACCAAGGCCGGATATGCGTCCGATGTTTCCCGCGGGTGCTACGTCCGGGAGGAATGCGTTATAGAAAACCGCGCCGATCTCGAAGGCGACATTGGCGATGATGAATATCGCCAGTGCCAGGAATACCGCATGTGGCTGCCCGGGTTTTATCAGGGTCAGCGCAGCGGTGGCGGCAACACAGAGAAGCGTGGCGGCGATGAGGTATCGATGTCGGGTTTCGCCGCGGTCGGCGAGCACGCCCAGGACTGGCGCCAGAAACGCGATGCAGATCCCGCTGATGGCGACGGCGCGCGACCAGAGTGCCATTCCCGCTACCTCATCCGGCGCTATGGCCTGACTGAAATACGCACCGTATACGAACGTGACCACGAGTGTGGTAAAGGCGGAGTTTGCCCAGTCGTATCCTACCCAAGCGAACATCAGTCGCCGATTACCGTTTTTCATGGATGCGGGCGCTGTTTTTCGGAGGATTGGTTGGACGAAGCCGCTACGCGGAGAAGGAGGCAGGAAATAAACAAAGTAATCAAGGTGCTCTTTAGCTTATTACAACACCTGGCCAATAATGGCGTCCTCAGGAGAGTACCTCTGAAGTGTCTTGTATCACCTGGGGATAAAAAGATGTGTAGCTGCGTTTTTCGACACGGGAGATTCAACTCCCCGTGGGTGTGTTCGGAAAAAGGACAGCTTTGCCCGATATCCTCCGGGAGCGGCGCGAAATCGGGCGAAATCATGAATCGATCATGGAATCACGGTTTTCTAGCGAGCAAGCTTATCCTTCTCCACGAGCGCATAGGCGGAATGGTTGTGAATGGATTCGAAGTTTTCCGATTCGACCACATAGGAGTCGATTCGATCGTCCTGGTTGAGTTTTTGGGCTACATCTCGAACCATATCCTCGACGAATTTCGGGTTGTTGAAGGCGTGTTCCGTGACGAACTTTTCGTCTCGCCGCTTCAGGAGTCCGTAGAGTTGAGAGGATGCCTGATTTTCGACCAACTCGATAAGTTCCTCGATCCATACGAAAGTGCGGGTACGCACCTCGATTGTGGCGTGGGAGCGTTGATTATGGGCACCGTAACCGGAGATTTCCTTGGAGCATGGACAAAGGCTGGTGACCGGGACGACGACCTTGATGTATAGATTGGGCTTATTGTCGTAAAGCTTCCCGGTTAATGTTACCCCATAATCCATCAGGCTTTGGACCTTGCTGATCGGCGCTACTTTGTTGACGAAATAGGGAAACGACATTTCGATTTGGCCGGATTTGGCATTCAGGGCCTCGGTCATTTCGAAGAGCATCCGCATGAAGGACTCGACGGTGATTTCATATTCGTGGTTATTGAGGATCTCGACGAACCGCGACATATGCGCACCTTTGAAGTTGTGCGGAAGATTGACATACATATTGAAGGTGGCGACGGTGTGTTGTACCGAATTTGCGCGGTCCCGTACCTGCACCGGATGGCGGATGCCCTTGATTCCGACTTTCTGGATGGGAATTCGACGCAGATCGAGACTGCCTTGCACATCCGGCATTTCGTTACATCCCTGTACGTCCGTGTTTTTATTGGCGCAATTTGTCCCGTCACTTGGGTTCATGGCGTGTGGCCTCCTGGTAGCGTACACATGCGCGCTCGGTTTCCCACAACGTGACGGCGCTGATCTGTACCTGTTGATCGTTAAGAGTTTGAGAAATACCTTGAAATAGGTATGCCGCGATATTTTCCGCCGTGGGATTCGTTTTGTCGAAAGGCGGAATCTCGTTCAAATAATGGTGATCCAATTGTCGCGTAACGGATTGGGCAGCCTCTTTTATCACCTGGAAATCAACACCCATGCCAAGTTTATCCAGTGATGTGGTGGTTACTTCCACTTCGACCTTCCAATTGTGCCCGTGCATGCGGCAGCAATCTCCCGGATAGCCACGTAGAGAGTGGGCTGCGGCAAAATCGGTTGTTACCCTTAGGATATACATGCTGGTCATGAATTTACAAAAGCTAATTTTATCCAGAATCGTCGCCACATAACCTTGATGACGCTGAATCCCTGAAGATTCAGGCCAACCGAATTTCCATGGTCATCATGGCATGAATCTATTGACTGTACACCCAGCCATACTAAACGAATGCCCGTACAAGGCTAATTTATGCGGCTGATGATGTATTCGGAAATCCAGCGCAGCGGATCGGAAGATTCATCCAATCCGGCAAGGCTCGCGAGAGCCTGCTCGTGAAATTCCCGGGCCATCCGCTTGGCTTCGCTCAAGCCCACCAGAGATGGATAGGTTGCCTTATTGTGGATCTCGTCGGAACCACGAGGTTTCCCTATGATTTCGGTGTCGCCCTCTACATCCAGAATGTCGTCCTGGATCTGGAACGAAAGGCCAATGCATTTTGCGTAGCGATCGAGTTTTTCCAGCAAATCCTGGTCGATTCCCGGCTTGGAAAGCCCCCCGAGTTTTACACTGGCACGAATCAGTGCACCGGTCTTATGAATGTGCAGATTTTCCAGTTCAGCAAGACTCAGCGTCTTTGTTTCCGCATCCAGATCCAGTGCTTGTCCCCCTGCCATTCCCCGTGATCCAATGGCAAGGGCCAGGGTGTTTATCATCTCTACCCTTTGATTTGGATCGTTTTTCTTTGCCACCTCTCGTGACAGCACATAAAAGGCAAGGGATTGCAGGGCGTCTCCGACAAGGATAGCGGTTGCCTCACCGAACGCTCGGTGGCATGTGGGTCTTCCCCGGCGAAGATCATCATCATCCATTGCCGGTAAATCATCATGGACCAAGGAATAGGCGTGAATCAACTCCACCGCACAGGCCGGTCCATCCAGTGTCTCCGGGGAAGCCCCTACTGCTTTCCCCGCGCAGTAGACAAGAATCGGGCGAATTCGCTTTCCCTCGCCCAATACAATATAGCGCATGGCCGCATGAAGCCGGTTCGGCAGGATATCCGCGGGAGGGAGGCACGCTTCCAACTGTTGGTTGATGCGGGAACGATACCGCCCCGTCAAATCGGAGAGAGATTCTTTACTGCTGCCCATGTTTACAAGTACATCGTTTCCTTGAACGGTATGACATATCTTCCGAAAATCACGGGAAGATGGATACCCCATTTGGGGTTTGATTTGTTTGTTTCCCGCTCATCTTCGCATTCGCAAAGGAGTCGAATTTTACGAAACGCCAGTTTTATTTTACCGATACCGGGCCATGCCTTGTCTGATTCGAGCACAAGCTTCGCTAGCTGTCGTTTTCGAATGGTTCGGCCGCGAATTCGCCTTCTTTTTCCGTGAGAATACGTACACGTTGTTCGGCCTCATCCAGGGCCTTTTGACACATTTTGTTCAACTCGATCCCCCGCTCGAAGCTTTTCAATGTCTCTTCGAGCGTAAGTTCGCCTTGTTCCATATGTGTGACGAGTTGCTCGAGTTCGGCAAGAGAGCGCTCGAAACTCGGTTCATTTTCCTGCTTGCTTTTGTTGGCGGAAACCTTTTTTTTAGAGGCGCTCATGGCACTGGTATTCAGTTATCCAATTTATTTATTTCCCACTCAGCTTGGCAAACGAATCAAATTTTGCAAAGCACTAATTTTACTTTACCAATGGGTGAATCATACCTTGTCGGTTCGAGCATAAGCTTCGCTAGGGTATCTAGCGTGAATCTCTAGCGAAGATGAGTGGGGAATAAACAAAATATATTGTGAGTCATCGAGAGTCATTAGTCATTAATTTGGATATTCAACGAATATCTTGCCTTGAATCACGAAAAGGCATTCCGTGCCTATGTCGATCTGTCACTTCTTCTTTCGTACCCCTGATGATGGTGCCGATCCGATTTTGGCACCGACGCCGAGGCACCGATACAAAACCTGCAAGCAAAAATGCAGTTTATTGTTCGTGAAGATAATGGGGATCTCGACGAGTTGAAAATCCTGCTCGGTTTATCGAGATCCTGGTAAAGGTAGCTACGCGACAGCTTTTTTATATGCTTTCTTCAAGAGATTATCTCAGCTTTACATCGAATCGCATATCTTTCCCGCCAGTAAGCCAATTCGTTCGATGCACATCTACCAGTACCCGATCGCCGGGTCGCTTGTTCCAGAGTACAAGCCTGATATCCGCTATTGCCTCGATAGGATATTTTTCGATAGCCCGAATGCGATCATGCCTTTCGATCCCCGCCATCCTGGCTGCACTTTCGCGGAGAAAGGAAGCTACGCGCACCCCTTCGGTATCCGTCTCCAGCTCGATGCCCAATACGCCTTGCCGGGGAAGGGTTTTCTCCTTGGAAACCAGAAGGAAATCTGCCACACCCGAATCTGGCTCGACACCATCGGCGGGTAGAACAATCGCTGTATCGACAGGCACCCTGTTTTTTAACCGATTCGGAATACCATCACCATAGACCAAGTGACCACTTCCCGCCAATACGACAAGTGTTCGCGTAGGATGATCGGTGACATACCTTGCGGCCCTCGCCGCCATGCCCTCATCCCATAGGAGCTGAACTTCCATGAATCGCTGGAAGTCCGTTACGCCCCTCCTCGAGCGGGATCTTCCCCCCCCCCCGTAAATGGAAATCTCCAGCGCGACATGGCTTCGGGTGAACTACCGAGCATATTCACATGTTGCCGAAAGATCCCATGGAGGCGTTTTTCGTAATCCGTATTGCTTCGATCGATTGTTTGCGGGATTTGTACACGCTCCTCGTCAGTCAAGGTGCCATCTTTGACCAGAGAGTCCCATCCCCCCTCGGATACCTTTCTAACGATCTCACTGGAAACATTCAGGGCAATGAGTGGAATTTCCTGTTTTCGGGCGAAGTCCAAGATCGGCTGGTAGAGACGATAATCATATCGCCAGCGTTCGTAATACTCCGTACGGGCCAATAAATTCACATCATCGAGATTTCCGGCAACAAAATCATCGAGGTGAGCCTGAAATGGTTGCTGGAAAAATTCCATACCGATGGCAAGCTCCTTTCCCCGCTCGAAGAGCCCTCGGATAATGGCAAGCTGATTTATATGATCGGTAAGACGGGTGTGGGTTTCCCCGATAAAGACTACCCGCTTTTCCGCGAGGCGCGGAATGATTGCGTCCAATTTCGACAATGCCTTCAGATCGATGACCCTTGCCGATGGCGAAGTATGGTGAGAGGTTGCGTCCTTGAATGGGAATTCCGCGCTGCGGTGATTACGATGGGGATTGCGGTACACGGGATCGCGGTTTGCCGCATCCGGGAACATGACATCACCGGCTCGGTATACCGAGGATATTCCGCAACAACCGGAAAGCAGGACAGGGAGAAACGCGACACCGGCTATGTAGTTCCACATTGAAAAGCCGGTAGGATAGTAGTAGTTGCCACTTTTGTTGGGAAGGCGGGAAAGGTAGCCTTTCCGCTATGGACATTCGTGCGTTGCAGCAGTGTTCGGTAAAGACCAGTAAAGAAGTTCATGGAGAACACGGACATCATATGGTGCCGAGGAGAGGACTTGAACCTCCACGGGGTTACCCCCACTAGCACCTGAAGCTAGCGCGTCTACCAATTCCGCCACCTCGGCTCGGTTACGGGAGGGCCGTGACTGTACCCCCCGATATTTGGCTTGTCAATCGACCGGCCTTATAACACTTTACAACACTATCTTACAAGATGGGCTCTTCAGTATCATGTCGTAATGGGAAGACTCTTATCCACTGGCGGAATTCCCACCTTGATGTCAGTATTTATTGACCTTACAAAAGGTTGGCTCTTACTCCAAGACATTGCTGAAAACCATTGAACTTCACGCCTAATTCAGGAGTGTGTTTTAGCAACCCCCTCATAGAGTAGCCCCCTCATACGAAGAAGGGGGGTGAAAAATACGATTTTTCACCCCCCGGCGATACCGTGTGTTGCCGTTTTTGATGGCCATTTCAATAGCGCCGAGCCATTTTCAATAATACAAGAAATCATTTCCCATTCCGTAACTGAAAAAGTCAAGGAGCGGACTTTTTCATTGTCCTGCCAATCAGCCGATTTTTCTAGAACAAGGTGGTTGTTTCCAGTATGTCTATTGTTTCGATATCCTCCGGATTTATCAAGGAATAAGGAAGAGTATTCATTATTACCCAAAAGTATTGGGTATAGAGAAATAACTATTTGAAAGAAGTATAAAAATGCATAACTTGAAATTTTATGACTTGCATTCATCTGCACCAGACTTGAAAAAAGACGTATTAAATGGCCTATCGAGTCGACCCAAGGCGATTCCACCTAAGTTTTTTTATGATGAGAGGGGCTCTTTTCTATTCGAACAAATCACCAAAATGCCTGAATATTACCCGACCCGAACCGAAGTGAATTTGATAAATGAGTATAGTTCGGACATGGCCTCACAATTGCCGAAAAAATGCCTTCTGATAGACCTGGGTAGTGGTAGTAGCGAAAAGGTTCGCTTGATTATCGATGCGCTGCAGCCTGCTGCTTATATGCCGATAGATATCTCCAAAGAGTATCTACGGCAGTCTGCGCAAAAGATGGCACAAGATTACCCGAACTTGGATATTCATGCGGTCTGCGCAGACTATTCAAATGAGTTTCGCCTGCCCTATTGCCCCGAATCCATGCAAAGAGTAGCGTTTTTTCCGGGTTCCAGTATTGGAAATTTCGATCCAGCCGAAGCACAGGAATTCTTGAGACGAGTTGCGGGATTCTTAGGAAAGAACGGGACATTGTTGATTGGCGTCGATCTTAAAAAGGATCCGGCACTTCTCAATAATGCCTACAATGATAGCCAGGGAGTTACCGCTTCCTTTAATATGAACTTATTGAGACGCATCAATGATGAATTGAATTCCGATTTCGATTTGTCATATTTTTATCACCATGCTTTCTATAATGAAAGCTTAGGACGCATAGAAATGCATTTGGTTAGCGATAAACCACAAAAAGTCAGTATGGAAGGAAAAGAATTTATATTCGCCGAGGGAGAAAGTATTCACACGGAGAGTTCCTATAAGTACACAGTAGATGAGTTCGATAATCTCAGCTCGGAAGCCGGTTTTCAGTTGAAGCGGGTGTGGGTGGATTCCTCCGAATTATTCAGCATTCATTGTTTACTTGTGAGACCTGCCGAGGCGTAATTTTGTCCATGTACCGGAAAATAGCATTTCCGGAAACCTTTTCCGAAAGAACCCATTATTCTTACAAAAAGGGGAAATTTGTATGGGTACGAGTGGAACGCAATCCAACGGACAAACAAGGAAAACAAAAGGTATTTGCGGAATATGTCCTGCAGGTTGCTGGGTAAATGCGACGATTGCTGACGACAAAATAATCGATATCTCCGCCGATCCGGATCATCCCTTGGGAATGATTTGTCGCCGGGGGCAACATGCTCCCGAGATCATCTATTCCGAAAATCGGTTGAGATATCCGATGCGCCGAGTTGGTCCGAAAGGTAGTTATGAGTTCGAGCGCATCTCTTGGGATCAAGCCTACGATATTATCGTCGAGAACCTGAATCGCATTAAAAACGAGGCCGGTCCCGAAGCGGTTTCCATATATACCGGTCGTGGTACTTTCGAATTGTCATGTTGCGACATATTTCAGCCGAAAGGGGTTGCTCCATCCTCGGCTTCCAGCGTGTTATTTCCATTCGGCTCTCCAAACACGATGGGGGTCGGAGCACTATGTTACGTGTCGTTCGCCATGATAGCGCCCCACGTTACCTTTGGGCGCATGTGGAGTAATACCTTTTCCGATATAGAAAACGCCAGTTTACTGATTGTCTGGGGAGCGAACCCGGCAACCGATTCGCCACCGTTGGATATGCATCGCCTGGAGGCGGCCGTTAAGCGAGGTGCATCGGTTATTGTGATCGATCCACGCCGTACCGAGACGGTAGAACGAACCAACGCCCAATGGATACCCATCCGTCCCGGTACCGATGGGGCGCTCGCCTTGGGCATCCTCCAGGCCATGATTGATGAAGAGCTTCACGATGAGGCCTTCGTCGAACAATGGACACATGGTTTCGATGAATTGGCCACTTACACGCAACATTTTCGGCCCGAGGTGGTGGAGACCATCACTGGAGTACCCGCCGAGACCATTTATGAGCTAGCCTATAAAATTAGCCATGCCACCGGCGCCGCACCGGTAATGTACACCGGATTGGAATATTCCAATAGTGGGGTTCAAGCGATCCGCGCCGTATTGACGATCTGGGCTATAGCCGGTCAACTGGATGTTCCGGGTGGACTATGCCTTTCCAGTCTTGACAATTACTTCCCGATCAATCGAAGCGGTAACATCGGAAATCCCAATATCGATCGGGCCATTGCCCGGGATCGTTTCCCGCTTTATACCCACTATCGGGAGGAATCCCATGCCATCGGCTTGGTGGATTCCGTCCTTACGGGAGAACCATACCCCATCAAAGGTCTGATTATTCATGGTGCTTCTCTTTTGACATCCTGGCCTGAGACTCAACGTTGGGAAAAAACCCTGGCCAAACTGGATTTTGTCGTCAGTATCGATCGCCAACTGACTGCCGACGCCAAATACGCCGATATCGTCTTGCCGAGCACCACCATGTTCGAGATCGACTCCTACATGAGCTATGGCCCTATCTTTCGCCTTCGCGAAAAATTGATCCCACCGGTAGGCGAGGCCCGAAACGATTACCTAATCATGGCCAATCTGGCAGATCGCATGGGCTATGGTCACCTCTACCCCCAAACCGAGGAAGCCGTTCTCGACCACGTCTTGGAAGGTTCCGGTTTTACGTTGGAACAAGTGCGAAAGGCGGGGGGATGGGTAAAAATTCCGACTCCGATAATGGAATACAAAAAATGGGAAAAGGGAAATTGCCGTCCGGACAACAAACCTGGTTTCGATACTCCCACCGAAAAATTCGAAATTTGGTCCACCATCTTGGAAGACTACGGTTATGAACCATTGCCCAAATACACAGAACCCAAGGAAGGCCCCGTTGCCGATCCGGCACTAGCCAGACAATTTCCGTTGGTATTCAACTCCGGTGCGCGAATTCAAACCGATTTTCGCTCCCAACACCACGGCATAGAAGGATTATGCAAAGATAGTCCGGAACCCCAGGTCGATATCAATACAGCCGATGCCGCACTCCGACAAATTTCCACCGGCGATCGAGTCGAAGTACGTACCCGGCGTGGGAATGTGCCCTTTCGGGCACGTGTAACCGACGATATCGTTCGGGGGGCCATCGAAGCCAATATGGGAGGAGGAGGCCCTGTTGGTCCCAAGGCATGGCAGGAATCCAACGTCAATTTGTTGACCGACCTCGACAACTACGATGAGATATCCGGTTTCCCCGTCTACAAATGTCTGTTATGCGATGTCGTCAAAGTGGAGGGTGGAGAATCCAAAGGCGGAAAAGATAAAATCCGGGAAAATTACCGTACCATTCCGATAACACCTGCCAACGTCAGACCAAAGAAAAAGATTTATCTCGATAACAACGCAACCACCCAACTTGCTCCCGAAGTACGGGAAGCCATGTTGCCTTATCTGAATACGTACTTCGGCAATCCATCGAGTCTCCATGAGTCAGGACGCAACGCGCGAGAGGCTATCGAGACCGCACGGCGCCGGGTTGCTCGGCTGATCCACTGTCGTCCGCGGCGGATCTTATTCACTGGTGGTGGTTCGGCAGCAGACAACCTCGCCATCAAAGGGGTGGCCTTTTCCTATGCCGACAAGGGCAAGCATATCGTCACCACGACCATAGAACATCCGGCCATCCTGAATAGTTGTCGCTTTCTCGAAAAAGTCGGCTATCGGGTCACCTATTTGGCCGTGGATGAACAAGGCTGGCTCGACCCCCGTCGGCTCGAGGCCGCCATTAGAGACGACACCATCCTTGTCTCCATGATGTTGGCCAACAATGAAGTAGGGACCATATTGCCCATCAAGGATTTGGCCGCGATCAGCAAGGCACGTGGCGTGTTATTTCATTGCGATGCAGTGCAGGCAACGGGAAAAATCCATATCGATGTCAATGAATTAGGAGTCGATCTACTCACTTTATCGGGACATAAATTTCATGGTCCCAAAGGGGTTGGTGTTCTGTTTTCCCGAAAGGGCATCAAACTCGAGCCGTTGATCCATGGTGGAAAACAGGAAATGGCTCTCCACGCCGGAACCGAAAACGTATCCGCCATCGTAGGCATCGGAAAGGCCGCCGAAGTCGTTTTGAAAGAAATGCCTCATATGGAAAAAGTAGCCGGGTTGCGGGATAAATTACACACACGAATTGCTCGCCTGATACCCAATGCCCGTTTAAACGGGCATCCGGAACAACGTCTGCCCAATACACTCAATTTGACGTTGCCTGCATTACGGGGCGAATCCTTGGTTGTCGCATTGGATCAAAAAGGCATCATGCTTTCCTCGGCCTCGGCCTGCAAAACCGGTTCGCCGGATCCATCGCATGTCCTGCTCGCCATGGGATTGGCGCGAGAAGACGCGCATTGTGCCGTGAGATTTTCACTTTCCAGTCGAACCACGGAAGCCGATATCGATGACACCGTCAAGGCCCTCGAGGAGGTTTTGGTGGAGATGGAAACCACAATACGCTTCCTGCCATGCAAATAGGATCGAAAACATGTTAGTGCTTCGCGCCAAGACTGAAGCGGAGTCGGTTTTGGCGCGCGCACCGGCTTTGTCGGAATCCTTGTTTTTCCAATACCCAATCCAGCATAGCCGGAACTAAGAAGTGGAAAAAGCTTAAGTTTTGAAAAACGCCTATATATTTTGTTCATTTCCTGCTCACCTTCGTAAATAAGCCAAGTTTTGCAAAATGCTAATTTTTCCACTAATACAAAACCATGCTTTACCATCGGTTCGAGGCGAAGCTTCGCTAGTCATGATTATAAAGACGCATTTTTCTTTCTCTAAACTTTCTTCGACATTCTGCTCAAGATTTCACGGGTAACGAACTGAATATGGTAACTACCCATGCAGGATTATGATAAAAGATCCTTTAGATACTCTTTACTATTTTCTGCCCCCGCTTCCATTAGAGGCAAAATTCCGTTCGCTATTTCCGGTGGGATCAAAGGATAATCGTAATCTACGGTCGTATACTCGTTTATGGATGAATCGATATCGAAGCCCTTGACTTCCTCGACAAACATTCTCATTGCCTTACCGGTAAGTCCCTTACTGCGGCAGAGCGCGAAAGCCAGCCGGGATTCATCGATTTGACCGATACACTCAAAGGGTGTGTGACCTTCGAGTCCCAATAATTGCCTGAACCAAAGCTGATTTTCCAGTATATCGAATAGATTATCGCGGAACATTCCATCAATTAGCGGAATCGGTAAATAAGCCATATAGTTCAACCATACATAGGCGCATTTGGCGCATTTTTTACACCACGGTTTTATGGTATTGCAGGAGTGTGTAAAAGGTACACTTATCAAATCCTGTCTTAGTAAATTAAAAATAACGATATCATAAATCGGTTTCAGTAAACTAAAATATTGACAATTGGAAATCAGGTGATCGCGAAGGTAAGTATTGAGTAACTTTTCCGCTTCGGTGGATTTACCCCATTGATGATTAATCGCCTCTCCGGTTCGTTCCCAGATCAAATTGGGGAAATCCGCGCTACGTTCATGCCCAAGACCGATATAACGATAATTGTGTTGTAGGACGATTGGTAGAGAAGCAAAGATGGAACTTGGTGTTTCCGCCGCCGTTATCGATACTATTTGGTGTCTTTTTTTGGTTAGTTCTATTACGGGACTATCCAAAAAATCCTCATGGATCCAAATTTTATGTTGCCTTTTCGGATTAGCGGTATCCAATAGGGATCCTATCAATCGATGCTGATGGCCTGACTGGCCATAAATGGAATTCGAATAGGCACATGTCGAATAAGGGAAGCCCGCTCTGTCCAAAATCCTTAGAGAAACCAGACTATCCTTTCCGCCGCCGCAGAAAAGAAGTATCTCCCGATTATTTTCATCTACTTGAACACAGTTCGAAGCCCGCTTGGCAGCTCGGCCCGAAAGACGTGGACCGGAATAATCGGGTAGATTGTTTTCATATCGCCATTGTCCCCAAACATTCCTTTGAATATCCAGCCACAGTTTCTCGAATTCCGGTGTGTGGTATTTTTCGAACACACCTAAATGGAATAAATCCGGCTTTAGGCTGACCAATTTATTTGCTTCGAAAGCAATGATATGAAAATAGATCTTTTCCATATACTCGATACCGAATCGATGTTCGAGTTCAATCAAGCTGACATCGTTATACCAGTATGAAGTCGAAAAACGGAGATCGTCAATACCAAAAGATATCGAGAGTTGGTTCTCTGAACGTGTATAGGGTGCTATCCAAAGAGTACTTGCCATGATTTTATTTTGAACTTGCGATTATTCTACGGTGATAAAAATTTAAAATAATAAACTCGGATTTTTATATTTCCCCACCCGGAAACAGCAAATCGACGTCGTTTCGTTGCATCGTTTCTCTGAAACTGTCCCACCAAGGCCACTAGCCATGAACCAACGAAACAGGAGATTGAAATCCAATTATTCCATCCGTTGCTATTAAAACTCAGCATCTGGGTTTGTATTATTATCGTTTTTATTTATTTCCCGAAAATAAACAAATCAGCTATCGTTGATGAGTCGAGTTTTACAAAGCACCAATTTTACTTTACCAATACTGAATCATGCCTTGTCGGTTCGAGGCGAAGCTTGGCTGGGTTTTTATTTGGACTCGGAATTTTCCACTACCCTTATCGAACCTCATTCGGATAAAAAAGGGGACTGCCCTGGATAAAATCGATTATCCAAAACAGCCCCCGAAATTTTGGCTCCAGATATGCGAGGTTGGGACACCAACCAGGAATCACGAATCTCCCATGGTTCCTTCTGCCTCTTGGTAAATTCTCCCGCCCCGTTCGACAAATTCCCTGGCCTTGTCATGCATTCCTTTTTTTAGCGCCTCCTGGATGCTCCCAATGCCTTCCTTTTCAGCAAATTCCCGAACATCCTGGGTAATCTTCATTGCGCAAAATTGGGGGCCGCACATGGAACAGAAATGGGCAGCCTTGGCCGATTGATGGGGAAGCGTTTCGTCGTGAAACGCCCGGGCCCTGTCGGGATCGAAACCCAGATTGAATTGATCATCCCATCGGAATTCAAAGCGTGCCTTGGATAAGATATTGTCGCGTATCTGCGTGCCAGGGTGTCCCTTGGCAAGATCGGCGGCATGGGCTGCTATCTTGTAGGCAATGATCCCCTCCTTGACATCATCCCGGTTCGGCAATCCCAGGTGCTCCTTGGGGGTTACGTAGCACAGCATGGCGGTTCCATACCAGCCGATCAATGCGGCACCGATACCGGATGTCAGATGATCGTAGCCTGGAGCGATGTCGGTGACCAATGGCCCCAATGTATAAAAAGGTGCTTCGCCACAGACTTCGAGCTGTCTGTCCATGTTTTCCTTGATGAGATGCATGGGAATATGACCCGGACCTTCGATGATGGTTTGCACGTCGTGCTTCCAGGCGATCTTCGTCAATTCCCCCAGGGTATCGAGCTCTGCAAACTGGGCGGCGTCATTAGCGTCAGCAATGGAACCCGGACGCATACCGTCACCCAACGAGAAAGCCACGTCATAGGCTTTCATGATTTCGCAGATTTCTTCGAACCGGGTATATAAAAAACTTTCCTTGTGGTGAGCCAGGCACCACTTTGCCATGATGGAACCACCACGGGAAACGATGCCTGCCAAACGGCGGGCGGTAAGCGGCACGTAACGCAGCAATACACCCGCATGGATCGTAAAATAATCCACGCCTTGTTCCGCCTGTTCTATCAAGGTGTCGCGGAATATCTCCCATGACAGATCTTCCGGATTTCCATCGACCTTTTCCAGGGCCTGATAGATAGGCACAGTGCCGATAGGTACAGGGCTATTGCGGATTATCCACTCGCGGGTTTCATGGATATCCTTGCCAGTGGAAAGGTCCATTACGGTATCGGCACCCCAGCGAATCCCCCAAGCCATCTTGTCGACTTCTTCCGCGATAGAGGAACCGAGGGCCGAATTTCCGATATTGGCATTGATTTTTACCAGGAAATTACGCCCGATGATCATTGGTTCCACTTCCGGGTGATTGATGTTGGCCGGGATAATGGCCCGTCCGCGTGCCACTTCGTCGCGAACGAATTCCGCCGTAATCGTGTCGGGAATCGAGGCACCAAAGCTTTCTCCCCTGTGTTGCATCAGCACACCCTGTTTTTCCAATGAGTCGATGTATTTGCGCGCAGTTTCGACGTACATGTTTTCCCGAATAGCGACGAACTCCATTTCAGGGGTAATCACGCCACGCTTGGCGTAGTGCATCTGGGTTATGTTTTTTCCCTCTTTGGCACGGCGTGGCGGGCGGGCACGAACAAAGCACGATGCCGATAATGCAGGGTCCGTGGAGCGTTGGCGTCCGTATATCGAAGTATTTTCTTCCAATGCCCGCGTATCCTCTCTTTCCGCTATCCACTTTTCACGCAGCGGAGACAACCCGGCACGGATATCCACGGATACATCCGGGTCGGTAAACGGACCGGAGGTATCGTAAATGTACACGGGAGGGAGAGTCTCCTCGATAGGATCTTTTTCTTTGGTTTCGGTCAGGCGAATCTCGCGCACAGGCACGCGAATATCGGGCCTGCTACCTGTAAGGTAAACCTTTTTTGCATTAGGGAAGGGCGAAACGACGGCAGGGTCCAGTCGCGCGGATTTACTAAGAGGCGCATCTTCTCCAAGGGAGGATGTTCCGGAAAACTCTTCGGGGGAGGGATTCATGGAAGTCATTTAGTGCTCGACTCGATATGGATTTCAAGGTCTTTTTCACCCTGTGTTGTTTAAATTCTTCTGTAACCAATTTAAAGAGCGCCTTGACGCTCGTAGCCCATAAAAAGCTGATAAATAATTTCACATCAACCGTAACGGTTACCTTGTCGATGGGATCTCTATCAAGCCAATTGGACTTATCCGTAATGATTCCAGTGCGTTGGGTAACCTGGAAAACAATGTGGAAAATACCGCCACCATGGGAGAAGGCCATGCCTTTCGTGGTCTTTTGTTCCCATCCCGAATAGGCATGGGAACAAAAAGAGGGAGACTTCTACTTGAACAAGCTGCCTCAAAGCTTTTCGGCGTGTTGCGCCAGGTACTCCGCCACACCCTCCGTGGAGCCCTTCATGCCTGGTTTTCCTTTCTGCCAACCCGCGGGGCAAACTTCTCCATGTTCCTCGGTAAACTGCAGGGCATCGATGAGACGCAGCATTTCGTCGATATTACGTCCCAGCGGCAAGTCATTGACAATCTGATGGCGCACGATACCTTCCTTGTCGATGAGGAAAGAACCCCGTAAGGCAATACCGGGGACAGTTTCCACGTCGTACATTTTAGTAATCTCCTTGGAAATATCGGCCACCAGCGGATACTGAACGTTGCCGATACCCCCTTTATCGATGGGGGTATTCTTCCAGGCCAAGTGAGAAAAATGAGAATCGATGGAAACGCCGATTACCTCTACATTGCGTGATTTGAATTCATCCAGACGATGATCGAAGGCGATGATCTCGGAAGGACAAACGAAAGTAAAATCCAGTGGGTAAAAAAACAGCACCACATATTTACCTCGGCAATCGGAAAGCTTGAAATCTTCCTTGAAACTGTTGTCGGGCATAACGGCGGTAGTCGTAAAATCCGGGGCCGGTTTTGTGACGAGTACACTCATGAGATTACTCCGTTTACTTGATGGTAATAGAAAGGGAGACCCTGTTATTCCAGGATCGAACTCATTGGAAGAATGATAGGATCAATATGCAACAAGCTCAATGAACAAGCTCAATGTTTGCTCGCCAACTCTCCAATCCGGCGTAGTCAAGACCATCTTATATGCGGTCCATCCCGCAATGCATATATGGTCCACTCAGCGGGACAGGATTGGATGAAGTGCTGTTACCAGTGGGGAACCGAACAGCCCCAGTTACCGAATGTTTTCCTTGCCAAAATAGCAGCGCCAAGATGGTAGAAAACCTTCCTTCATTACCATGGCATCCGATTGTTCCACTTTGTTCCATCTCCGGGAACCATCCACAAGGGAAACCTCAAGAAAATGGCACACTACTCGTAGCTGACACCGAGATAGGCATTAATTACTTCCTGATCATTGCGGATATCATCCGGTGCGCCATCACCGATCTTGCGTCCGTAATCGAGTACAACCACGCGATCGGAAATATCCATCACCACCCCCATGTCATGTTCGATGAGTACGATGGTAGTACCAAATTCAGAACTCACATCAAGAATAAACCGGCTCATATCCTGCTTTTCTTCTACATTCATGCCAGCCATGGGTTCGTCCAGCAACAAGATATCGGGCTCCATGGCGAGGGCCCGCCCGAACTCTACCCGCTTTTGCAAACCATAAGGCAAATGACCCACAGGCGTGCGGCGAATGGCCTGAATCTCCAAGAAATCGATGACATCTTCTACCACTTTGCGGTGTTCGATCTCTTCACGTCGAGCCGATCCGAAATATAGTGCCTGCATGAACATATTCTGTCTCATCTTAAGCAGCCGCCCAGTCATCAAATTGTCCAGCGTGCTCATCCCCTTGAAAAGCGCAATATTTTGAAAGGTACGAGCAATCCCATTTCTGGCTGCGTAAGAAGGGGTCATGGTGCTCCGCGCCTCCCCTAGAAAGGTGATCAGGCCGCTCGTCGGCTTATAAAATCCATTGATGATATTCAGCATGGACGACTTGCCTGCGCCATTAGGGCCGATAATGGCCAGGATTTCACGCCTGCGCACGTCGAAAGACACATCGGTGAGTATTCCGACACCGCCGATCCGAAGGTGGATGCCGGAAAAGCCGATAATTGGCTGGTCCGTCGCTACCTTATGCGTTTGCATTATCTTTGCCGCTTTGTTCATGGGATCGTCTTTTCGCTTTACCGATGGAAAACGATTTTAGGGAGAGAAATGCCAAAAAACAGGCAGGGGCCCGTGCCATAGGTAAGAGATCCTTTTGAGATCAGGACACCCCGGTGGGTATTTCAGATCAACCGGGTTCCCGCCTTACCAGATTCCAGAAACCTTGGCTATTTACACGAATTTTCAGGAACTCATCGTGGACTCACGCGGCAAAAACGTGCCGTATGCACCGCTCATTTTCGACTGGGGCAGTTTGCAATATATCTGCAGTGATATGTGGAAACCCTATCTGTAAGGTAATTGCCAAGAAGGCAGGGAATGCCCTGCATATTTTAGATCGATCCCACATCATGGCGCACATGAGTAAGGCGATTGATGAGGTACGCGCCAAGGAGACGAAAGAGCTGAAAGAACAAGGTCTTGAGCTGGGACTAACGAGGAGCCGCTGGCTTTTGCTTAAGCGGACGAAAAACCTGATGGAAAAACAGGATACCAAGCTGGCGGAACTTCTAAAACTCAACCCGAGTTCCATTAGGAGCTATCTTTTGAAAGAGGAATTCCCGCTTTTTTGGACGTATGCATCCCCTTATTGGAGCTAAGCTGTTTTTGGATAGTTGGTGCGCAAAAACCATCCGTTCCAAAATCGAGCCCATGAAGAAAGTCGCCCGAATGTTGCAGAACCACCGCTACCTGTTACTGAATTGGTTTTGTGCTGAAAGACGCTTCTCCGATGGCATAGTGGAGGGCTTTAATAACAAAGCGAAATTGACTACCAGAAAAGCCCACGGCTTTAGACGCTTCGCGAACGCTATGAATAAACATGCTGATAATAACAGAGTTTGCTAATATTCGATGCTTTTTGGTTTCTGTTGTTCTCTGGAGAAGAACCTCTTTTTCCGAGCGCAAGTCTCGGGAAAAGTGTAGAACCTATCACGGGATTGAAATCGCTTTATTTTGTTTATTTCCCGCTTAGCTTCACAAATGAGCCAAGTTTTACAAAGCACCAATTTTGCTTTGCCAATGCTGAATCATGCATTGTCGGTTCGAGAAAAAGCTTCGCTAGGGTATTTATCAGTGATAAATGTAGATATCGATCACAACGAAAAATATGACTTTCGTGAATTCATGTGGAATGGGTTGTTAATTGTTGCCATTTGTTATACCAATATTCTCTTTTTTTAGTAACCTTATCACGTTGATAATTAGCTGCTGCTTCAATCTCTCGCTCATCTATTCCCAAGGCATCGGCCAGTTTCCAACAGTGATACGGATCCATTATCGCTCGGTGATGTCGCCAATTGCTGACTAACTGGCGACTGACGCCAAGGTGCTTCGATAATTGGTAATCGGAAGTCAGATGTTCCTGATCCATTAGCCGATCAAGGTAGTCCAGTGGAGATTTTATTACCTGTGAGGATTCTGTCATGGTTCTCTACCTTAAAAACGTGTGACATTATTAAGAAATATACTATAGTCGTATTACCGTAAGAATTCGGCATTTTTGTTTGGTGCCGTACCCCCAACCCCGATGATAATTTTTCCATAATCAGCGTATGTCACCATTTTTGTCCGATATACAATTCATATACTTGGTGATAGGCTTTGGAAACCTTATACATGCGGACGATAGATCTCGTTCATAGTCGACGTAACGGTTGCAAACAACGTATTTTATTATTTACATCCCCATCATTAAGCCACACCGTCGCCGTTGGGTCAAGTTGTTCTTGTTCAGTAATCCCATTACTGAGGTGATTTTATTCGTGACGATTGGTTTTCCACCACCGAACATCCCATTTCGCTATCATATCAACGATACTGATAACTTGTTTGTTTCCCGCTCAGCTTCACAAATGCATCGAGTTCTACGAACACCAATTTTTCTTTACCGATGCTAAATCATGCCTTGTCGGTTTGAGGCGAAGCTTCGCTAGATGTTGTTGCGTTGGGTGCTTCTCAAGGAAAACGACAGCATTGTGAGCCGAACTTGGCTTCGAACCATACCACTGAGCCCTTATCATCTCCGATGATGAAAAGATACAACGGAAACCAAAGAGATACATCAAGACCAAATACAATATTATCTTGCCCGTAAAGTCTTGAGCGAAATGTCGGAGAAGCATTTATTTATCGGCGCCCATCTTCTTTACCACGGCAACCTCGGGGTGCTCGGGGAAATTCAGCTGGAGTACACGGAGCGCCTCCAACGATAGTTGGTCAAGCCCCATCAGTTTGTACGCTTCGATCATGACCAGCAAGGCATCGGCAATGGATGGGGCTCCCTGATAATTTTCGACAACATACTTACCACGATTTGCCGCAGCCACGTAGGCACCCCTGCGTAGATAATAATCGGCTACATAGACTTCGTGTTTTGCCAGGTTGTTACGCAGGTATAGCATCCGTTGCCGAGCATCTTCGGCATATTTGCTGTTAGGGAAATGTTTGATCAATTCTCCGAAATCTTGAAACGCCTTCAGGGCGGACCCGGGGTCTCGTTGAGCTGGATCTAGCGGTAAGTATCGATCGAAAAAACCTTTCCCGAGATTGAAGTTAGTAATTCCCTTTAGGTAGTAAACGTAATCTATATGGTCGTGACGGGGGTAAAGTTTGATAAATCGTTCTGCGCTGGCAATGGCCTGGGCTGGTTCGTCGGATTTGTAATATACGTAGATAGTCTCGATCTGCGCCTGTTGCGCATAACGCCCAAAGGGATAACGCGATTCTAGTTTTTGGTAGTACTCCAGTGCGGTCTCGTAGTTTCCTGCTATACGTTCGCTTTTTGCCTCGTTGTATAGCTGTTGGGCAGACCATCCTTCGCTGTGGTCCTTTTCATCGGAAGAAGCACATCCAGCAATAGTGACGATGCCCCAGAAAAATAGTAGATATCGAAAGAATTGGATAATAGACGTGGGTGTTGAATATCGCATTATTTCCCCTCGGTTGGTGATGTCCGATTTCACAGTCTCATGGAATAACCACAGCTGAAACCCGTCGGCAAGCTACTTATATAGAGTCGTGAAAACCTCCGATCCGGATAACTCATAGTATTTTGTGCTTTTTTCCATGATTCATTCGTTTATTTATTTCCTGCTCATCTTCGCAAATGAATCAAGTTTTACAAAATGGTGATTTTGCTTTACTAACACCAAACCACGCTTCATCGGTTCGAGGCGAATCTTCGCTAGTCATGGTAGATGCAAGTGTATTATGGCTTTGCTATATTGCCTAGCACCTCTATAGGTTTATGGTTCGTTCCGACATCCGACACAGATAGGCATTTCCGTTATCGTTTTCGATAATCGATAAGTTACTGTTTTCAGCTTGTTGTGGTCGTGTACCAAACTACCGAGATTGGAAAGGGGTCGAAATGCATCGGTATGCGAGAATGTGCAAACGTGTGGTCACATGGCGGTTGGCTAAATGTTACTAATGCGTAGTCTGTGGTTCGTTATGCTGGCCGCATATACCCACATCGTTACCGCGGCCACCGCCTCCATCGTTACCGATGGCACCTTGGGTCTTCCCGGAACAACGCTTGATGGTCCGAATTACCAAATTCCGGAAAGTTTGGGAAAACGGGCCGGTCATAATCTCTTTCATAGCTTCTACACCTTCAATATCCGCCAGGGGGAAAGCGCTGTCTTCACCGGTTCCGATAGCATCCAAAATGTCATTAGCCGGGTAACCGGGGGAAGTCCTTCCACCATCGATGGTACGCTCCGATCGGAGATTGGGCACGCCAACTTCTATTTTCTCAATCCGTGGGGCGTCATTTTCGGTGCCAATGCCCAAATCGATGTGCCTGGGGGGTTCCACGTGGGAACAGGCACGGAGTTGACATTTCCCGATGGTAATGCATATAGCGCGCGAGCAGAGGGTAGTTCTCTCAGTATCGAGCCTCCTGAAGCATTTGGATTTCGCACAGCTAAAGCAGGTCCCATTACCATCGACCAAAGTTCTTTTGTATTCAAGCCGAAAACTACCATAACCTTGGCGGGTGGTGAGGTGAACATCAAGGCTGCTTCCCTGAAAAGCGAAAGTGGAGAGATCCGATTGGTGGCAGTGGGTAGTGCGGGTGGGGATATGGAGGCGCCTTTGATGGGCGGTATCTCCAATGCTGCTCAAGGAAGACTATCCATTACCGACTCGACCATCCATGTAAATGGCGATGCCGGCGGCTATTTGGGGCTAGCGGCAGAAAGTATCGAGATAAACGGGGGGAAACTCGAAAACACCAATCTTGGTAATGAGGATGCCCGACAAGGTACGGAAGTTCGAGCAAGGATACTCACAATGAGTAGAAACAGTGAGATCTCGAATAATGCACGGGGTGCGGGCGATGCTCCATCCTTGCGAGTCGAGGCGCGTGGTGGTGGTAATGCCGGATCGATTGGTGAGAGCCCTTGTGTGCTGTGCATCGATGGCGAATCTCAACTGTACAGCCAGGCAAGTGGTTCTGGAAAAGCCGCTGACATGATGATATCGGCATCGGGAAAAATGCAGGTGGTAAAATCGCGGATCTATAGCGGTACCCAAGGAAAAGGCAATAGCGGGAACGTTACGGTTCGGGCAGAAGAATTGTTGCTGGATGGGAGAGATAGATCCAGGAAAGGGATAAAGACTTATACGGAAAATGTTGGAAACGCTGGCGCCATTACCGTGACGGTACAGGGCTTCTTGAGGATTGCCAATCAAGCCGGTATCTCCAGCTATAGTATAAATAGGGAAAATGGGAAAAGGCCCCCTCGTGGAACCCCTAGTATAGAGGCAATTGGCAATGCGGGATCGGTCACGGTTCAGGCCGGTTCATTACGCATCGATGGCGTCGTGCAGGAATACAGGAAATCAGGGATTTGGAGCCACACCAGTCTTTACCCTGCTCCGCGTTCTCTGTTACCGCGCTACGGAAGTAATACGGGGGATGTCAAGGTGACGGTCGCCGGACTATTGGAACTTGTGGATCGGGCAGAGATCTATACGCAGACTGCGGGATTGGGTAATGCAGGGGACGTATCCGTTCGGACTGGGTCCCTACGGATGTACTTAACGGAAAGGCCGAGAATTCAAGGAAACAAGCTGGCAGAGATTAAAAGTATCGGGGGGAAATTAGGAGGAGAAAGCCTGCCTGCTTACGATAGGGGGAAAGCGGGCAATGTATCTGTAGCAGTAGATGGAAAATTGGAGATGAGGAATGCGGTGGCAATTCGCCGTGAAACCTTTGGAGATATCGTTTCTTCCGAAGGGGATGATCGCGCGGTAATCGTTCAAACCGGTTCGCTTCTTATGTCGGGAAAGGAAAGGATCATGGGAGGGCCGGGCAACAAAATAGATCGCTTGTATCCACAAATCAAAACCACGGCCAACCACAGCGCTAAACAGAAACCAGGGAATGTGATGGTAGTAGTGAATGGGACTGCCGAATTGAATCTCGCGGAAATCTTCAGCGAGACAGCCTCCCACGCCCGTCCGGGAAATATAAGTATTCGGGCCGGTGATCTGAAAATTCAGAATTCCAAAATCTATAGTGGAACCCCCAAGGGGAAATGGGTAGATACGGGAAATATAACGATAACGGTACATAGGCAGATGGATCTCATACAGGGGGAGATCTTATCCTCCGGAGGAAATCATCCGGGAGCGATTACCGTCAAAACTGGTTCACTATCTATGAATAGCGGAACAATTTCGAACGATTCAAGCGGTTCGAAAAACGCAAAAGGTATCACGATAACTCTGGATAATACGCTCAGGTTATCGAACCGGGCGACAATCTCCACTGGCACGAAAGGATCCGGGAACGCCGGAGATATCACGATAGCGGCTGATATGATCAATTTATCCAACGAATCCAGGATTTTCAGTGTCAGCAATGCTGCTACTTCTACGAGGGGTAATGCGGGTGCGGTAATCATGACTTCCGATGCATTACGATTGGATCGTTCTCATATCTTCAATACTGGTGCCAGGCCCAGCATCGAGATAAAGCTACCCGATCAATATGAAAATAGTGGCATGTCCTTCTTCCGATCGGGCGGTGCGAATACCGTTTCCGTGACGGTACTCGGTAAGGCCGAAATATCCAATGGCTCGAATATCTTCAGCAGCACAGCCTGGGCGGGAAACGCCGGACCGATAACCATCAAGGCAAAAGAACTACGGGTAGATGGAGGAAGAATCTACGGAGATACGGCTGTGGGGATGAATACCGTTCGGTATAAAATACACCCAGGTACCCATCAGGCATTCAACGGGAAACCCATTCTCGATCAGCTATTGGCCTGGGAAGACGCCTCCAGCAAAATCGATGGAGAAAAAGTCACCATTACCGCTCACGGGTTACAATTCACCATCAATAGCTCCGAAGCCATTGTTGCTACGGATGGTGTGGGCACATTGAATTATGTAGGGGACAACCCTCAGGTTGCCCCTGGAAACGTCCCAGTAAAGGTTACCGTAGCGGTGAGCGAATCATTGAAATTGTCCAACGGTGCCCAAATCGATACCAGTACCGAGGGGATCGTCGGTGCTGGGGAGATCCATCTCACGGGCAGAGACGTATGGCTCGATAATGCAGTCATTGCAAGCGGGGCCACATCCACTTCCCATGGCCAGGTGGGTGGCATTCGGATCGACTCCAATACCACGGAACTGACCAATGGCTCGCGCATTGGTATTCAAAACGAGGCCAAGATTTCCGATCAAAGATTGCAGGAACTGACACCCAAAGAGATCACGATTCGAGCCATGAATCGAGTAAGGCTCTTGGGGGGCAGCAAGGTCAGCACCCGTGCCAGCGGCAATACCGATGCAGGTCATATCATGTTTGATGTTGGGCGTGAACTCTCTCTGGAAAATAGCGCCATTACCACTAGAGCCCAACAAGCTCAAGGTGGCCAGGGAGACGGTGGTGACATCACTATCCAGTTTGCCGACGGTTGGACTCGGCTTATCAACAGCCAAATCACCACATCCAGCACTGCGGGAAAAGGCGGTGATATTCGAGTCCATAGCGATATCTTGCTCTTGAACGGAGGGATCATCCAGGCCAATACCGCCCAAGGCGCCAAGGGTGGTGACATTACCATTGATGCTTTCATCATAATCCCCGGGGATCAGACACTTCGTATCGGCGACGATGTGCGGCAGACATCCGATACCAATTCCATCGTCAATGTAATCGAAGCACATGCCCCTCCTGTCGGGGAAAAAGGTGTTATCCGGGCACCGCTCGATATCAGCCTGAGTAAGACATTGACGTCGGTGAGGCTGGATTTTCAAAACACCACCAAGATAACCGACAACCCCTGTCGGGTAGATCGAGGGATGGCACCAAGCTCCCTGGTGCAAGCCGGGCGCGGTGCTCTACCCACGGATGTCGCGGGTATCTGGAACGGGCTTGACTCCATGCCGGGAATACCGCGTGAAAAACAATTTCTCTTACCACATGAGGGTGGCAGGGTTTCCGAAGTGGCAGCTAACAACCCTTACACAACACAATCACATCCTCTTATCGATACTGCATGTCGCGCAGCCAAATACAATTGAACCACTGTAACCATAAATCAGCATAGTCCGCAGGTGCCAACTTTCGACAATCGACTCGAAAAAAAGCGAGACCAGATGCAATATTTTTCGAGGAGGCTATTTTTGTTTATTTTCCGCTCATCATTCGCAAATGAGTCAAGCTTACAAAACGCTGATTTTACCCTGCTACGACCAAATCACACTTCATCGGTTTGAGGAGAAGCTTCGCTAGGGAACTGAATTCCATCCGCTGGTAATCCAAAGATAATGAGGAGAAACCTCGTTTCATCTTCGAATCTGAAGCGGCTTGATGTCGTACTACCGATTGTCATCCTGGGTATCTTTTCAGGTGTCATTCGTGCCGAAACCACCAGGGGTAGTGGCTACGCACACCAAACATACGTGCAACGTATGGGACCGGGCACGCATCCACTCCGCCTGCCTCCCGTGGTGCCAGACCAAGGGAAAGCACCATCATCCCCAAACACAGATGATATTTCGCCCTTTGTACTCCAAGGGATCCACTTCGATGGCAATACCGTATTCAACGCCACCGAGTTAATGGCATTAGCGAAACCCTATATGGGAAGATTGGTCAGTTTCACTGACTTGGAAGATATCCGGATCGCCATTACTCGTCACTATGAATCGGCTGGGTATCCCAATTCTGGTGCCCTGTTGCCATCCCAACATATCGAAGATGGCCAAGTACGTTTCCGAATCATAGAGGGTCGGCTCGATACCGTGCATATTCGGGGTAGTGGGCATTTGAATCCCGAGTATATACGTGGTCGTCTGTTATGGGGGTTAACGAACCAGCCACTCAATAGCAAGGCATTGGGTGAACGCTTCCGACTTTTGCTGACCGACCCATTAATCGCACGTCTACAAGGGACACTCCGGCCCGGAGAAAAAATAGGATCTGGAATATTGGATCTGGATGTCACTACCGCAAACTCGCTCGACCTCGGTCTTAGCTTCGATAATCATCGTTCCGTTAGCACGGGCGCCGATACCGGGCGACTGGTAGGAAATCTACGTAATTTTACCGGTTGGGGGGATGATCTGGCGCTTACCCTGGGACGTAGCCAAGGCGCTTTAGAAGGTAGCATTGCCTGGACTGTACCGGTCAGCCCACGAGACACCCGAATCACGATCTACCATAGCAAGTCTCGCGCCACGGTAATCGAGGAGCCCCTGAATAAAATCGATATCGACAACCTCTCGCGTCGGTGGGGCATAGGGTTCGATTACCCCTTATGGCGGTGGACTACCGGGCACCTCAGGCTAGGAGCAAAGTTTGAACACGAGTTTAGCCGTACTTTGTTTCTCGGACGAGGATGGCCGTTATCTTCGGGAGTGGAAGCCAACGGGAGTGCGCAAGTAAGCGTGCTTCGTTTCGTTCAGGATTACGCCCTTCGGACCAAAATCCGATCCTTCGCTGCGCGTTCCACAGTAAGTTTAGGAATAGACGCCTTTGATGCCACCATCCATGACGACAACAAACCCGATAGCCGCTTTGTGAGCTGGGTTGGCCAGGCACGTCAAGCTTGGCGCCTAAAACGTAACGGGCAAAAACGGGATGATCGAATCGTTCTGCGCGCGGATCTGCAATGGACCAATGATAGCCTTTTGCCGTTGGAACAATTCGCCGTAGGCGGTGCAAACAGCGTGCGCGGCTATCGCGAAAATCAATTGGTACGCGATCAGGGTTACGTAGCTTCCATAGAGTATCGCCATTCACTGCTTACGTTCGACAATCCCCATGATCTGAAGCTGGTGCTTTTCAGCGATATCGGTGGTGGCCGATATCAAGATAAACATGTTTCCGACTCCCTTCTTTGGTCGATAGGGATCGGTATGCGATGGAAGTGGAAGCGATTACGCGCCGCCATCGACTGGGGTTGTCCCCTTCGATCCGTTCCCGAACCCTTTGAACACGACCTTCAGGATGATGGCGTACACTTCAGTCTGTCTTTTGATTTGCTATGATGCTTCATTCGGTAGCATGGATTTCAGCGCAAAAATACACACTATTCATCTCAAAGGTTGGAAAAAGCTCTAGTTCAAGAATCATGACTACTTGAGAAACCGATCATCCTGCAAGCTCGCCTCAGTTTATCTGCTTTAGTCATACCTGACTGGAAATGCATATCGATCGAATAAGCTAAGCTGCCTGAAAGCAGGCCTGTTAATCTATAAAAGATATCGCTGTCGTTGATAGAGTTTATTTGTTTCCGTCAACATCTGCTTGGATATATTCGAATAATCTTATTACTCGCTGCACTCCACCTATGCGACGCACTATATCAGTCGAAATATTAGCTTCCTGTTTAGTTACCAGTCCCATTAAATAGACAATTCCCCTCTCCGTAACGACCTTGATTCGTGTGGCATCGATATTCTCGTTAGCAATCAGACTGGTTTTAACCTTACCGGTAATCCATGTGTCACCGGATCGAGATAATGCCGAGCTCGGTGCTACTACAGCAATCTCATTGTGTACTGTTTTGACTTTGGGAACTTGCTTGACAATCTCTGCAGCTCGATTACGCAGAAAATCGCTGGGAGATTCTCCGGAAAGGAGAACCACATTATTGAAGCACGTAACGTTGATGTGGCTCTGGCTCCAAAGGGCTTTATCGAGACGCAGGTTGTTTAGCGCTTTAAATTCGATAATCTGATCATCAATAAGCGTCCCCGTACTTCGCCGATCGTGAATAATAGCTGCTCCACTGGTGCTTGCACCGACAACAGTGACTACACCACATCCCTGCAGAGACAAGAAAAGGAATAAAGAAACACAAGGAAGAATCGTTTTGAAAAATTCTTGTTTCATCGTGTTCTACTCTCCATATTTAGCCAAACTCAGCATAGTAGAATTAAAACTTCGGCTATTCATCAAATCGTGTGGGTAATGTGATTTTAATAACCAAGTAAACTCT
>CAZSVE010000001.1:0-121198 GCA_964610175.1 uncultured Thiotrichales bacterium | reverse complement strand
CCCTAAATGCTATTGGGATGGCAAACTTCTACCCACAAATTTTTTTGAAGAGCCATTTGTTTATTTCCCACTCAGCTTCGCAAATGAGCCACCATTTACAAAATAATGATTTTGCTTTGACTGATACCGAATCACGCTGCATCGGTTCGAGGCGAGGCTTCGCTAGCATATTCTCTGTTGCGTTCCTTGCGTGATTCATGTTCAATCCGGTTTTGGAATCTTAACTTGATAATTAAAAGCAAATACAAAAAGCGAGCAAAGCGATGGACGCCAAAATAATATGGTTATTCGTATTCGTTGCGCTCTATTGGGCCTATTGCATTTTCTGGGGCATCAAGGGCGCTTTATCGGCTAAAACCGCCAGTGATTATTTTATCGCGGGGCGCAGCATATCGCTGTGGGTTTTCGTGCTGGCGGCGACGGCGACTTCCTTTTCGGGATGGACCTTCATGGGGCATCCGGGACTCCTCTACCGCGATGGCTTCCAATATGCCTACGCATCTTTTTATGCCATCACGATTCCCTTCACCGGCGTTCTTTTCCTGAAACGCCAATGGATGTTGGGAAAGCGCTTCGGTTTCGTCACGCCGGGTGAGATGTTGTCCAGCTATTTCCGCTCGGATGTTATCCGCTTCCTGGTGGTGTTGGTGGCGTTGATCTTCTCGGTGCCTTACCTTGGCGTTCAGCTACGCGCATCGGGATTCCTGTTCAATGTGTTGACGGATAACATGCTCGGCGTCAATGTGGGAATGTGGCTGCTTTCCGCCGTGGTAATCATCTACGTGGCCTCCGGAGGGCTCAGGGCCGTCGCCTATGTGGATACCATGCAGGCCATCCTGCTGGCCTTGGGGATCGTGGCCATCGGTATCATCGCCGTGACCTATGTCGGTGGGTGGGATCGCCTCAACGAGGGGATTGCGGCGCTGGCCGAGATGGACACCAAGCGAACACCGGATGGCTTCAGTCATTATGTCGCCATTCCCGGGGTGATCCAATTCGTTCCGGCGGGTGCCCAGGCTACGGGAGGTGCCTGGACCGGGATCATGATCCTGACCTATATGTTCGCCCTCATGGGTATCCAATCGGCCCCCGCCTTCTCCATGTGGGCCTTCTCCAACCACAACCCGAAACCGTTCGCCCCCCAGCAGGTGTGGGCATCGTCTCTCGGGATCGGTGGCATCATGATCTTTTTTACCGCCATACAAGGACTGGGAGGGCACTTTCTTGGCGCGGACCTTGCCTTTTTGGAGAAGCATCCCGAACTCGTCAACAATGTCATGGCTACCGGCCTCGATGGAAAGGATCTGATGGATTCCGTCGGTCAACAAGGCATGCTGGTTCCCCAGCTCATTTACCTCCTGGAAAACGTGGCGCCCTGGTTGGTCGGTCTGTTGTCGGTCTGCGCCCTGGCAGCCATGCAATCGACGGGGGCCGCCTACATGTCCACGGCAGGCGGGATGTTGACGCGTGACATCATCAAGCGTTTCCTGATGCCTGCCGCCAGCCACCGCCAACAGAAACTGTTCGGTCGCATCGGTGTCATCATCATCGTGGTTCTGGCGCTCATCGTCGCTCAGACCGCAACCGACGCATTGGTGCTCCTTGGTGGACTTGCCGTTGCCTTCGGTTTCCAGATGTGGCCGGCACTGATCGCCGTTTGCTGGTGGCCATGGCTGACCCGTCAGGGGATTACCTGGGGCTTGATTGCGGGTCTCATCGCCGTGGTCGCCACCGAAAAGATCGGTGTCAGCTGGTTCGGCATCGAGTCGTGGGGACGGTGGCCGCTGACCATCCACTCCGCAGGCTGGGGTATTCTGTTCAACTTGTCTGTTGCCATTATCGTTTCTATATTTACCCAAAATGAAAGCGATAAAAAACATCGGATGAGCTATCACGGTTTCCTTCGTGAACACGCGTCGCTTCCCGGCACTAAGCGAGGCCTGATTCCGTTGGCATGGATCATCACCGTGGTTTGGTTTTTCTTCGGCGTCGGGCCGGGTGCCGTGATTGGAAACACCGTATTCGGCAATCCCAATGACATGACTACCTGGATCTTCGGTATCCCGTCCATTTGGGCCTGGCAGATCCTGTGGTGGGGATTGGGCGTCTTCATGATGTGGTTCCTCGCCTACAAGATGGAATTGTCTACGGTGCCGGAGGTGGAGATCACCGTCCTTCAGGAAGATATCGGTGATATCGATGCGGTCCCCACCGAATCCGTCAGCGGCACTTACTTCCACATGGATACGGATTCTCCGTAACACGACGGTAACCTGCTGAAAACAAAGGGGAAGAATACGCAAGTATCCTTCCCCTTTTTCGTTTCGATCCAATCCATTCCAATCCTCCATTTCTGAAATACCCTAGCGAAGCTTGTGCTCGAACCGACAAGACAGACCTAAGCATCGGTAAAGCAAAACCGGCGTTTTGTGAAACTCGATTCATTTGCGAATGATGAGCGAGAAATAAACAAAATAACGCCCATTTTCAGGTGGCAATCGACGTGTTTTTCCTTGGCTCCGTAATTGTCTTGGCCCTGTTACTGTTCTTCCCCGTATCCCGGTTGATGTGGGTGTTGAGCGTGCGGCGTTTGGAACGGAAGCTTGGACGGGAAGGCACCGATGAGGAGCGTCGCGGGCAGTTATCCCGCGCTCGATTCCTGGCGGTCTTCGTGGTTTCGATCTTCTCCCTCCTTTTCAATTATCACCTCTTGGGCGGGGGATGACCGCCGCATCGCACCGATTCGGGGAACAATGGAATGACAATGAGCTATCCCTATATGAAAGTCCCCGATAAAGGCATTCCCGCCACCGAATGGGTATAAGGTAACTTCTCGTTCAGGGACTATTTGCGCCGCTTGACCTTACTATGATCGGCGCACAAAATAGCAGTGATACCTATGATAGTCCGTGGAAGGATGTGCTCGAACATGCCTTCCCGGAATTCATGGCCTTCTGTTTCCCGAGGCGCATGTCCAAATCGATTGGCAAAAGGCCATGAATTCAAGGACACCGAACTGCGCCAGGTGGTACGCGACGCCGAACTCGGCAAGCGTTTCGCCGATGCCCTGGTGCAGGTTACCCTCGAAGCTGGCGAACAACGCTGGATCTACATTCACATCGAGATCCAGGGAGACGACGCGACGGTGGGTTTGCTCGGCGCATGTTTACGTACAACTATCGGCTCTTCGACCGCTACGCCCGCCCCATCGCCAGTCTTTCCGTGCTGGCCAACGAGGATAAAGGATGGCGCCCCGATCACTACGGCTTCGAGGTTCTGGGTTGTCGCCACATACTCCAATTTCCCATCATCAAACTCATCGACTACGCGGATTGCGCGGAATCGCTGGAGGCCAACCCCAACCCTTTCGCACTCGTCACCGCCGCGCATCTGCGTACCCGTCGGACCAAAAACGACCCGCGGGCGCGCTATCGGGCCAAGTTCGATCTCGTGCGTCTGCTGTAAGGGTGAGATAACGGATATCGATCCGTATAATGATCGCCCGGTGTTCGATGCTCGAACCACCAGCACTGCGGTATTTACCCCGCCCTCGTTCTCACCGCAAATATCATTCTATGGCGGGAAAGCAAAATAAATCACAGATTTCTCCCGAAAACTCAACCATAACAAACCGTAATCGGAGCGAATTACCGTGACCAGACTCCTGTCTACACGTGCGGAATACGGACGCACACTGGTGCGCTTGGGAGAACGAAGCCGTGATCTCATGGTCCTGGATGCGGACCTATCCGGTTCCACCGGTACCGCGGCCTTCGCGAAACAGTTTCCGAGGCGTTTTTTCAATATGGGGATCAGCGAGCAGGACCTGATATGTACCGCGGCTGGCATGTCCCTTGCCGGAAAGATCCCGTTTGTCTCCAGTTTCGCCATATTCGCCACGGGGCGCTGTTGGGAGCAGATCCGCAATGCAGTGGCGCTCCCCGGCTGCAACGTGAACATCGTAGCCACACATGCCGGCGTCACGGTAGGCAAGGATGGCGCCTCCCATCAGGGATTGGAGGATATCGCCGTAATGCGCGCCATTCCCACCATGACCGTCATTGTTCCAGCCGATGCCGTGGCGACACGCAAGGCGGTGGAGGCGGCGGCCTGGTTCGATGCCCCGGTGTATATTCGCCTGACCCGCGAGGAGCTACCGGTAATCCATTCCGACGATCAACCCTTTCGTATCGGCGTCGGCACGCAAATCAGAACGGGGAACGATGTCACCATTTTCGCCGTTGGCCTGATGCTGCATCTGGCCATCGAGGCAACCAGGCGGCTTGCCGAAGAAGGGATCTCGGCACGGGTGGTCGATTTGGCCACCGTCAAACCGGTGGATGAATATTTGGTAACCCAGTGCGCGCAGGAAACCGGTTGTGTCGTTACGGCCGAAGAACACAATGTGTATGGCGGACTGGGTGACGCGGTCGGTGAAGTATTGCTTCGTCGCTATCCGGTTCCCATGGAGCGAGTCGCGGTTCAGGACAGTTTCGGACGCTCCGGCGACCCCACGGACCTGTTGGAGTATTTCGATCTGACGCCTGCGGCGATCGCTGCCGCGGCAAAGCGCGCCGTGGCACGGAAGAAAGAACGCCCTCATCACGACGAGTAACCCCGGCTATGTTGCGCCCTCGATGTCTCGAGCGAAGCGATCCGACCCCTGGAACGACGAAAGGGCTAGTATGCAAAAAGGAAATGATCTCCCCTGGCTTATGGATATGGAGGCCGTGCGGGAAAGGGAATTTGGCCCCGGGATCGGGGATGGGCCGGGAATCGAGGGGTGCGTCGATGATCCCCACTACAGGCAGCTCTTCGGCAAAAAGGCCGACCAATCATGATGCCGACCTCCGAAAGCGAAGAAAAAGGGATTGAGCAGGGAATCCTTTCGGTTGTAGACAAGGGCATCCAGCTTCATATCCGTAACCTCGCCACCCGCCTCCAGGACAATGGCGTGGGCCGCCGCCGTATCCCACTCCGACGTAGGACCGAATCGGGGATAGAGATCGGCAGCCCCTTCCGCAATCAGGCAGAACTTCAACGAACTCCCGATGGTAACCACCTTATAGTTACCGAATCGAGGATTTGCCCTGGCAAGGTATTCCTCCAACAATCGGCTGGAGTGGGAACGGCTGCCGAGAATCCGTAACGATCCTTTCACCCGACGACGAACCTGGATCGGGATGGTGACACCATTCGTGGCATCGTTCGCATCCTGATTCTCCTCTTCCCAGCGGTATGCCCCCAGCCCCCTGGCCGCAAAATAGCTCCGATCCTGAACCGGGACATGGACCACGCCCAGTATCGGGTGTCCGTTGTGGATAAGGGCGATATTCACCGTGAATTCCCCATTGCGTTTTATGAATTCACGGGTTCCGTCCAATGGGTCCACCAACCAATATGTATGCCAGCGGCTACGCTCATGGAATGGTACCTGCCTCGATTCTTCCGAGAGGATAGGGATCCTTGGTTCCAGTCCACCAAGTCCGGCCATGATCACCCGATGCGCGGCCATATCGGCGCAGGTCACGGGAGAGGCATCGGATTTCTCGTAGACCGAAAAACCCCTGGCACGGATAGTGAGGATCGCATCCCCCGCGGCGCGGGCAATGTGATGGGTTTCCCGCAGCCAAAGATCGAGGGGAAGGGTAATTTTCATGGTCATGATTGGTTCTCCAGATCAGGACGTGAACGAGCAATTTTCCCATGTTCGGTGAGGTAATCGATGACCTACCTGTTCCAGACACGCCGAAATCGATCGATTCCCTGTATCCAATACCAATTCCGGATCCGCGGATAGCGGGTTCCGTCCAGTAAACGTTCGTGTTCGTTTTTGTACTCCGAAGATTAGTAAAGCCCCAATCCCAACAACCCTGCGCAAGGGATGATCGAAACGACTCCCAAGGTCGCATCCAAACCGTAAGTGTCTCCGCCGGCGAGGACAACGGCATGAATCCTTTTCAACCATGGCCATGGGATCGAAGAGATCCGTCTTCTGCGTACCGGGCGCGGAACCACGCACGTCCACGCTGGCGATGGCCTTTCCCCGGGGAAGGCGTGTTCGAATACGTCTTTCCAGGAGCCATTACAGGCATCGGTGTTGTTTTGTGGATCGTTCATGGGATATGCGCTACCTGTCATCGGACGCCCCGCGCCGCCAGACGCTGCTTGCCTTTGCCAGGCCTGCAGCGAGTCCGTTGCCCTGTGGCGATCCGGCTGCCCGCCATCGGTGTGATGCTGATTTGATCGACGAGTTGCGCCACGAAGATGCCGGTCGGTCCCATCCCCTGGGGCCCCGCTCGGCCAAAGACCGAGAGGCAACAAGATGAAGAGGGCATTGCCGAGAGACATGATCATCGAGGCGCGCACGCCGCCGGCTCCCTGCAAGACGCGCAGTTTCGGATGCGGTGCCGCCTTGCTCCCGTCGCTCGTTCATGAAGGGATGCCCACCGACGGGAAAGGATCAGTCATGCATCGGCGCATCGGATGAACGGTTAGGAAGTTCACCCCGCACCCTTCTGAGAAGATGGAAGCACCAACGACCCATCGATCGGAAAAGGAGCGAAGGTGCAGATCAAGACTATCCTCAATCGGGTCCAAAAATTCAAATCTTTTGTATACGGGAAAGCCCGCTGGATCGAGGACGCGAAGGAACCGACGATCGAGGTAGAAATTCAGCCTCGTAAAAATAGTCGCCCGATCTGCCCTAAATGTGGCCGTCGAAGATCCGGATACGATACCCAGCCAGTATGGAAATTCGTGTTCATCCCAATGTTGGGGTATCAAGGTGTTTTTCCGTGGGCAAAGGGGAAACGTGTGCCTGACATGAGGTCTATGCGTGGTTTCTGGCGAGCTGGGCCGGGCACCTAAGCTGGCAAAGAGGTGGCAGATGTCTTTCATACAAGGTGGGGCCATGTGTCCAGCTCGGTAGAGATAACGGTTGCTTGGGGCGAGAGCACGGGGTCGATGGGTTTTTTCAAACGACCGGAAAACCTGACGGAAAAACAGGGGAGCAAGCTGGTGGAGCTTCTAAGGAACAATTCGAGAACCGTTAAAAGCTATCTTTTGAAAGAAGAGTTTGGCTTTCAGAAGAATTTGTGGGTAGATCGAGGTTTAGTCTCTCCCAAAGGCACATGAGCCTGAAGGGGGACGTGATCCCGAATTTCAGACTGCCTTCAGGCTTACTTTACATTGGAATTACGAGTACGAGTTGAATCCAGGGCGTTGTAATCCGATAGTAATCTTCTGTGTGCGTGCATGGACATGAGGATACCAAATGCCGCCAACAGCGTAACAAGGGATGTTCCTCCATAGCTCAGCAGTGGTAATGGCGCACCGACTACGGGGAGCAATCCGCTAACCATGCCGATGTTGACGAAGACATGCACAAAAAAGGTTAGGATTAGACTTCCTCCTAACAATCGGCCGAATAACTCCTGGGTATTGAGTGCAAGGTAAAGTCCTCGGAATATTACGAAAAGGTACAGCGTTAATAGGATTATGATCCCTAGGAGACCAAATTCTTCGCTAAGTACTGCGAAAATAAAATCCGTGGATCGTTCGGGTAGAAAGTTCAACTGTGATTGCGTGCCATTCAACCAACCTTTACCGAATAACCCACCTGACCCAATGGCAATCTTCGATTGGATGATATGGTAGCCTGCACCGAATGGATCTTGTTCCGGGTTCAAGAATGTCAGTACTCGTCGGCGTTGGTAATCATGCATGAAGAACCAGAGTAATGGTGCGCATATAGTAGTCAGTGCGCTGATGGATAATATGAGCTTCCAATCGATTCCGGCGAGAAGTACCACAAATCCACCTGCGCATAGAATGAAGAAAGCCGTACCTAAGTCCGGTTCCCAGGCGACTAGAATTGTAGGTATCAGGGTGAGGAGTACAGCTCCTAGAATATGAATGATTCTGGGTGGTAGTGTTTTGTCGGCGATATAGTGGGCAATCATCATTGGTACGAGGATTTTCAACATCTCGGAAGGCTGAAAGCGTATTACGCCCAGCTGTAACCAACGTTGCGCGCCACCGCCTATGTCCCCAGCTGTCAGCACTGCAAGCAGGAATCCGATGCCCAGCAGATATAGCCAAGGTGTCCAGTATAAGAACAGGTGCGGTGTAATTTGAGCCATCGTAAGCATGATCCCGAATGCCACACCCAAGCGGATGCTTTGGCGCGCAATGAGTTGCAAGTCCTGACCACTTGCGCTGTATAAGACGATGAGCCCGATAATGGAGAGTAAAATCAAGCCGAATAATAGTGGAACATCCAAGTGCAATCGTTGCGAGAATGTTAGCCCGTTATCTCGGAAGTCTTGACTTAGACGATTGAGGGATTTTTGGTTTCGGTTATGTCCGACTTTACTACTTTTCATTGAGATAGTGATCTAGCATGGCTCGTGCAATGGGAGCTGCCGATCGACTGCCATTACCACCATTTTCCACAACTATCGATACGGCAATCCGTGGATTATCTATTGGTGCAAAACCAATGAATAACCCATGATCATGAAGCTTTTTATCTAGTTCTTCCTGGTTGTATTCTTCATCTTGTCCAAGGCTGAATACTTGGACCGTGCCGGTTTTTCCAGCCATCCGATACGTGCAATCGAGGCACATGTCATAAGCTGTTCCCGCAGCTTCATGAACGACGCCGATCATGGCGTCAATGATTCGATTCCAACTGGTCTGATCCGGTATTGTAATCGTGTCGACGCGTATAGAGTCAGTGACAGTCTCCTTACCCATTGGTGTTACAGTCCTGTGTATTATTTCAGGTTGGAAGCGTACGCCTCGCATGGCAAGTGCTGCGGTCATTGTGGCCAATTGTAGCGGTGTAGTCAGGGTAAATCCCTGACCAATCCCTGTGATCAGTGTTTCTCCTGGAAACCAGGCCTTATTCTGGCTCGCATGTTTCCAAGTATTGGAAGGTATCAATCCCGGCATTTCACCGGAAAGGTTGATACCTGTTTTGCGACCGAATCCGAAATTAGTCAGATAATCGTGTAACTTCCTTATCCCTAACGTGAGCGCAAGTTCGTAAAAGTACACATCGCAGGATTCAACGATAGCGCGACGCAAATTTACTTGTCCGTGTCCGCTCTTTTTCCAATCTCGGTAAGTATGGCCTTTTAATCGATACCAACCCGGACACCATATCCGATGGTTCATATGATCGGGAGTGTATTCCAGGCCCGCAAGTCCCACAAAAGGCTTTATCGTGGATCCGGGGGGATATTGACCCGATAGGGCGCGGTTGAATAATGGTTGGTTCCGGGAAGTTCGCAATGCATGATACATATCTTCCTTGATTCCGTGTACGAAAGGATTCGGATCGAACCCAGGCATGCTGACCAATGCCAATATGGCTCCGGATCCGGGCTCGATGGCAACTGCTGCGCCTTTCTCCCCCTTTAACGCGGCTTCCGTTGCCGCTTGGAGGGAGGCATCTATCGTAAGGTATAAGTTTCTCCCCGCCACGGGGGGAGTGTGGGAAAGCACTCGTATAGTACGTCCTTGAGCATTTACTTCCACGTGCTGATATCCGACATGTCCGTGTAATAGCTCTTCATAGGCTTGTTCCACGCCGGTTTTTCCAATGTAACTGGTACCCCGATAGTCGATCGGATCCAATTTGGCAAGCTCTTGTTCATTGATACGACCGACGTAGCCGATAACGTGGACTCCCATGGCACCTTGCGGATAATCCCGCGTCAGTCGCGCCTCGATATCGATACCAGGAAAACGGTGTCGATTCACCGCAAAGCGGGCCACCTCCGTTTCATTCAGGCGGTGCTTGAGCGATATGCTTTGGAAATAATGGGTTTGCTTTAGTGATTGTCTGAATCGTTCATAATCCCTTTTATCAAGAGTAATGATGTCAGCGATTTCTCGTAACATTACTTCTATGTTCGATACGGTTTCGGGCACTACTTCCAGACTATAGGAAGGGGTATTTCTTGCCAGGATCACGCCATTCCGATCGAAAATCAGTCCTCGGCTCGGTGGTAATGGGACAATCTTTACACTATTTTCATCGGAAAGCGTTTGGAAATGTTCGTGCTTGAAGACCTGTAGTTTGGTCAATTGGGCGACGAGTGTAAGGGTAAGTATGATAATTATGCAGGAAGCAAAAATTATCCGAGCCCGAAATAGACTTAATTCTCCGGCAATATTTTTGATAGTAAGGCCAGGGAGCATGGTATGTATTGCCTATCGAAATCGCTGAACCGGACACTGAAAGCCGCTATACAAACAACCTTGGTTTACAAAGACGCCGAAATCTTCTTTATAGGGATCCTGATTGGAAACGAAGGCGGCACCCAGAATTGAAGCCGATCTCGGAAACACCAATCTAGCAAGAAGTCTCTACCTTCGACCTTCGATGCATGATTTGGTAGGAGGCAGGCGATGAGACAGACGGATCCACCGAAGATTACGATAGCCATGATAAAGCAAACCATAGATCGATTGTTAGAACCACAAAATGCGGCTTTGGATATCAAAGGGACAACTGGCATCCGAATCTGTATCAGCCGACGCTTCGAACCATAGGATAAAATGGCGGCTTTCTTCGGGAAAGGACACGGAGGATGGCATAGGGGATAAAAGGTAGTGTCGACTGCTTTGACGAACCCGACAATCAAATCCTTTAGTGAAGCTTTGCCTCGAATCAACAGACATGATTCAGCCTTACTATGAAAGATCTCTGGAGTCGGAGACAAACTACTCCCTCGCCGAAACCGGCGAGGGAGTGGTATGTCTCTACCACAGAGTGTCTTTCATAGTAACGGGTCCTAATCTGCCTTGGCCTAGCGCGTTGCGTCAAAATCCTATTATAATCATAGCGTTACGGGAACTTTCATAGTAAACCTCAGACACCTTCAGACTCATGTGTCTTTGGAAGAGGCTGAAGGAGAAGAAGATTTGGAAAACATCCTATCCATGATACAATTTTAGTATGAATGGGTGGGTTCGGCAGTCTATTGTCCGATGCGCCCGTAGCTCAATTGGATAGAGCATCGGCCTTCTAAGCCGAGGGTTGCAGGTTCGAGTCCTGCCGGGCGTGCCAAGTTGGGGGGTGCGCGTTGTTCGTCTTGCTCGGCAATCGTGTAATGTTGCGTACCAGTCACACCCCCCTTATGATCCGGTGTCCGGACCGTATGCGGCGCCCGTAGTTCAATTGGATAGAGCATCGGCCTTCGAAGCCGAGGGTTGCAGGTTCGAGTCCTGCCGGGCGTGCCAATCGGACCGTGTCGCTAGAGGCGGTTTACAGTTTACCCCCGGCTTAATCCCAACTTGGCTTGGCGAGGCTTCGGATCGGCAAGGTAGACCTAAGCATCGGGAAAGCAAGATTGCTGTTCTGTAAAACTTGGCTTATCAGCGAAGCTGAGCGGGAAATAAACAAATCAATCCCAATTTGGGATTATTCCAGTTGGGGTTCGAGATCGATGTGGAAGCGACATGGCGGAGGTAGCTCAGTTGGTAGAGCAACGGGTTGTGGCCTCGTTGGCCGGGGGTTCGAGTCCCCTCCTTCGCCCCAATTCATGATTTCGCGTATACTTGGCATGTCTCCATGGGCCACTAGCTCAATTGGCAGAGCTGCGGACTCTTAATCCGTAGGTTCCAGGTTCGAGTCCTGGGTGGCCCACCAAGTCGACCTCCGACACCCTTCGGCAAAACCCATAACCCCGTCGTATAGATGCGGGGGGTATTGGATCCACCTCGCTTCAGTCCTGGCGCGAAGCGCTAACATGTTCGATTTTATCGGATGGCGCTGCCCCTTCTCCGCGTGGCGGCTTCGTCCAACTGTTCACATTCCCTTTCTCCGGTTCTCGGGCTTTTGCGTCGGGGCCGAAAACAATTCCTCCCAATTTCGTTCGGATCGGCATGACTACCGTGTCGTCAACTTGCGATAGATCCCCGCCACCTTCCGGGGCAGTTTCTCCACCTCCCGGATTACCACATAATTGGCGAGGCCGTACATGCGTGGCAGATAGCCGGCTCCCTCTTCGTCGATGGTGATGCAAAAGGCGTGGATGCCGTGGCGGTAGGCTTCCAGGAGGGCCTGGCGGGTGTCTTCGATGCCGTAGACACCCTCGTAGTCGCGGTGGTAGTCCTCGGGGCGTCCATCGGAAAGGGTAATCAGGAGTTTGGTGCGCGCGTCGGATTCCTTGAGCTTTTCGGTGAGGTGGCGGATGGCCGGGCCCATGCGCGTATAGTCGCCGGGTAGTATGCCACTGATGCGGGCCTTGACCTCCCGATCGTAGGGTTCCTGAAAGTCCTTGATATGGAACAAGTCGCAGCGCTTGCGACTCATGCCGGTAAAGCCGTAGATGGCATATTTGTCCCCCAATCGTTCCAGTGCCTCGGCCAGGAGCACCAGGGATTCCCGCTCGGCGTCGTTGACCCAACCCTTGGTGGAACCGGACATATCCACCATGAACATCACCGCGATATCGCGGTCTTCTTTGTGCATGCGGGTAAACAGGCGATCATCGCTCTCGCGTCCCGTGTGGGCGTCGCACCAAGCCTCGACGAAGGCGTCGATATCGATGCCGTCCCCGAAGGATTGGCGCTTCAAGCGGTGATCGCTGTCGCGCAGGGCCTCGAAGGTCTTGCGGATGTCGATGAGGAGCCGGGAGTATTTCTTCAGGGTGCGTGCCACGAAATCGTCATGGACCGGGGCGACATCGGTTTCCCGGACCACGCACCAATTCTTGCGGTAATGCCTGCGCCGGTAGTCCCATTCGTTGTAGAGAAAGGCCCCTTCCTCGTGATAGGTGCCGCGCCAGACGTCATCGGGATTTTGATCGAGATCTCTGGGGTTGTATTCAAAGGGACCGGCGGGCATCAGATATTCATCGGGGATCTCGCCGAAATCCTGAATGATGGATGTCATGAGCTTGTTGACCACATCGGGCGGTGCGACGGGTTCGTCATCCAGGGTGATCTCCACCCGAAGCCCTTCGGGAAGGGATTCGTCGGGATGTATTCGGACATCCAGCGAGGCGAGGGTCTCGCCTTCCTCCCCACGATTCTTCTCTTCCATGAGTTCCCTCAGTAGATACCGGAACAGGGCCTTTTCCCGCGGGATGCGCTTTTCCAGGATGGCATCCACCGCCTGCGGGTCCAGCCTTCCCTGGTAACAAGCGGGCGCGGGCAGGGAGAACTCCCAGACGTGGGGGAGTAGCGCCACGGAGTTCCACACGGTGGCACCGGGCAACACAAGGGAGCTGGTGAGATTTCGCCATTCCGAGGAGAGGGGAGATCCTCCCAAGGCATGCCGCAGCATTTGCATCTCCCGATAAAGACCCGGCAGCTCCCGATGGATATGTGCGTCGAGGCGCACCACTTCCAGTGCGTGAAAGGCGGCAAGTGCCCTCGATGGGTCCGGATACCCGGTTATCAGGGTGGACAGCCCTGGCCAAAAGGTGCCGAATCGCGCCTGGGCCCACAAGTGGGCGACGCTCGCCTTGTAGAGCTGGAAGTTCTTGCGGCGCTCATCGAGATGGGCAATCACGCTCGGCAGAAAGATGGTCTCGCTGTCGGTGTAGGCGAATCTTGCCTGGGCGAGTTTCAGTCCTCGCCCGGAGAGTCCCTGCACGAAGTGGGACAGCACCCCCACCTGATCCTCGAAGAGGCACCCCTCGGCCCGTTCCCGACCCTGGCTCATGAAGAGATCGATGTCCTCCAGGGCAGCCAGCGCCGGGCGTAGCCCGGTGCAATCGTATTGGCCCACGGCCTGCAACACCCACCCTTCCATGAGTTTGTGGTCCATGCGTCCCAGGACTCGTGGGGCCATGTTGGCGAATCGGAAGCCGAGCTCCAGATTGGTGCTGGCGATCCGCCGCACCCAATCGATGACGAAGGCCTGGTCGTCATCGGCGAGTCTTGCCAAAAGTCGCGCCGGTTTGTCGGTATCGTAAAAGGTGTATTCGGCCTGAAGGCAATTATCGAGGATGGACACGATCTGTTCGGCGCTGAGCGGCATGGTTTGTGTGGCTGAGTTTTTATGAGTGAGTGGGTGTGGTCGAAGTCGATGGCCAGGGGCTCATCTATCATGGGGGATGTTTTCCGTGACGTAACGAGCGATACGGCCACCCTGAAAATCGTGAGAATCGATGCTGGAGATGTGCCTGTAGATGGATCTTCGCCGGAGAGCAGCTACGTCTGTCAGCACAGCCTGGCGAAGCGTCGCTAGTCTGTTTGTTTCCCGCTCATCTTCGCGAACAAGTTTTACGAAACACCGGTTTTGCTTTACCTGGCTAGCCACCCGGTGGGCAAGTAAGTATTGATATCGGTGATATTTTACGGTGCACACTGTTGCTCCAAAGGCAGGGGGTGAATGCTGCCTAAATGTGGAGAAAGTACCATGACAGCCATTGCATTCGATACACTCGAATTCGTACGCCGTCTCAAGGATGCCGGTATTTCCGATCAACAGGCCGAAGCGATCTCGGAGGCATTCAAGGAAGTATATGGGAGTACGGAACCGGTAACCGGGGAGTTTTTAGCGCTGCGTTTGGCGGAACTGAAAAACGAGCTTCACAAGTGGTTGATCGGTTCGACTTCCACTCGGATCGTCTTGCTCATTGGGATTCTTTTGAAGATCTCTTGAACCGTAAAGATGTCGATAAATCAGAGAAGAAAACAACGATAACGGTCTTTCAATGCGAGGATTATAACGGAAAGGTGGTTCGGAGAAAGAATACTGGAAGGATTGGAATCTTCCATTGTCCATGTATCGGAAAAACGAAATTTTCGAGCAATCGAGTGTATCCAGGAAGTCGCCCCCCAATGAGGAAAATTGTTATCAAGAGAGAATGATAGATGTATGGAGTAGGCGATCATTCGAACATTTTTCGTTGAATTGCCGGAAGAAAGACGTAAGGGTACGACAAGGCAGGGAATGGAGGATAAGTGGCTTGTGGTTCTTTCTCGGCTCCTCGAGGAGGATTTGGGATACGAAAGGAAACGAATCGCATAGCTCTTCCACACATTGCACATAAGCGTTCTCCCCCCCCAACGCAACCGTCCCGATCCCCATTTTCAGGCTATTGCGGCAGATGCCCAGGCGTCCGTGGTGTCGACTACCAGTTCGATTTTGTCGGAGATGAATTCTCGGCCAACGAGAATACCGGGGCTTCGGAATTTGCGCTGGCTGGCGATGGACGATGGAGATCCCACCCCATCTGCATTTCAAGGGACTCGATCCACACATGGAGACAGGGGATCTATCCTTCTCGATTCCTTTGGGGCCGATGCCCTGGCCAACCGGGCAACCGAATGCACGAAGCTGGCTGGGATGAGTTCCTTCGGTTTCGGCGGCACCAACGTCCTTGGCGCGGCCATTGGCCACAACCAAGGTAGGTCGCCTCTGAAGCTTTCGGATTGTCAACGAAGACCGAAAGTGTCTTCGCCTCCTATAATATTTCGAGTGAGGAACAAACCACCGGTCAGCGTCCAATTGAACAAATCTCCTGGCGGAGCTTCGCCTCGAGCCGACAAGGCATGATCCGGTATTGGTAAAGCGAGATTGGCGCCTTGTAAAACTCGATCCAATCGTGAAGCTGAGCGAGAAATAAGCAAACTATCGGGGCTTGACGGGTCAAAACATATCAGCTATCGATTTCGAAAACGTGAATCGAAAATAATCGTTTGGGTGGTAGCGCGGCCCGCGGTTGGGATTCCTAGTGCCGCGGACAAGCGCGAGCGCTCACCCCAACCCGGGGTACTTCGATCACGACCCCACCGCGCCGCTCCCTTCAGAGTTCATCGCCGGGTAATGGTTCTCGGTGAGGGACGCCATCCAGAACCTTTTCGAAGGCGTCCGGGCGGACCTTCGCCGCCCGGGCGGCAATGTACTCTTCCGTGGTCAGAGCGGAGATCTTCTCCGACACCGCAGAGGTGATGAAAAGGTTGATGGAGACCCCCTCCCGTTTGGCAATCTCTTTGATATGGCGGTGAATCGAGTTCGGCAATCGTAAATTCAGTGCTCCCATGACAGTTCTTCCAGAGATGATTCGTTTATTTCTCGCTCATCTTCGCAAATGAATCGGGTTTTATGAAATGCTAATTCCGCGTAACTCATACCGAACCATGTTTCATCGGCTCAAAGCGAAGCTTCGCCAGCAATTCCGCTGGCCTGACGGCCCGTATCCCGAATGATGATGCCCGCGAGAAGTCTTTGACATCATGGGTCACGATATCGACCCTCCCGGATGCCACGGCAAGCTCCAGGACGTGGTCGTCCTTGGGGTCGGATAGCTGTGGACGCCAGAGGAAATAGGCCTTGCGCGTTTCGGCGCGGCTACAGAGCCCATCCAATACATCATCGATCTCCTGATCCATCAGCATAAGCGAGCCCTGTTTGCGCTTCAGTAGTTCTTCGTATTCCAATAGCAGCGTCGTCGAGAGAAGCGGTATGATTCGCCCCTTTTCTATCGAGCGCAGGATCCGATATGACGCCCCTGTTGCCGAATATAATCCAGCATACAAGACATTGGTGTCGATCACTGCCCGATAACGCCCGCTCATACTGTTTATGATGCCACATACAGTATCACATGGGAATACTCGCTCAGTCATAGGGGAAAGATCGAATCCCGCCCCGATCTGCCGCGTGGACAGTAAACCATCGGGAAATCGCCGCATCGGTAGTACGGATACCAAGGGGTCCTTTCCGGTTTTGTTCTTCGGTTGCGGCTTTTCCACGCTGTGGTAAGCTGTATCGTGGTTGCACGGTTGTCGATGAAACTACCGGCAAACGAAGACACGTGAGATCCCCTGCTTCACCCGGGATAACAGAATACAGGTCATTGGAACGCGGCGAGGAATCTTCGCTGTTCCGGGGTAATGCACTGCATGCAACGTGACTCGTTGCCATGAAAAACGTCTCCGACAATCGGGTTCCCCCGGCAGGAAAACACGCTGCTCGGCTTTGGATTGGCGTTGGGTGCGGTTCAAAGGCATTCACCGACATCCCGCCTTCGCCTGGTTTCCACGGAGATGAAAATCAGGGAAAAGCCATGAAGCCCCCTGAAAATCGACGTCCATGCCCCCATTATGACGTAATGTCTATATGAGCGATTGCAATGAATTGCAATAATTTGTTTATTTCCCACTCATCTTCGCAAGTGAGCCAGGTTTCAAGTATCGGAACACTTGGACACTTACTACCTCATCCGCTGGAATTTCACCCATGAGTGAACGAACAACTCGCGAGGAGAATGGTGGCCTTGCAGTCGAGGAAGAAAAACCAAAACTAAAAAGGCCATCGCTTTATATGGTTTTGCTACTCAACGACGATTACACGCCGATGGAGTTCGTGGTCCACGTGTTGGAGGCATTTTTCGGCATGCCGCGCCCCAAGGCCACCCGCGTCATGCTGCAAGTACATATGGAAGGCAAGGGAGTTTGTGGAACCTTTTCCCGTGAGGTCGCCGAAACCAAGGTGGCACAAGTGATGGAATACGCCAGGAAACATCAACATCCCCTTTTATGCGTCATGGAGCGCGTTTGACACCATGCTAAGCAAGGAACTTGAATTCAGTCTTGATATCACCTTTCAATCCGCTCGGAAATTTCGACACGAATTCGTAACCGTCGAACATTTGTTGCTTGCGCTTCTCAATAGCCCGGAAATTGTCGAAATACTACGGGCTTGTGGCGCCAATCTCGACGAACTGGCGCGTAATCTCGACCGCTACCTTAGTCGAAGTGTCCCCGTTCTCCCATCCAACGATAGTCGAGAAACGGAACCTACCCTGGCATTCAGACGCGTCTTGCAACGGGCGATCCTGCATGTCCAAAGCTCGGGGCAAAAAGCCGTCACGGGAAGTAACGTCCTGGTAGCAATCTTCGGCGAGGACGAATCCCAGGCGGTTTATTTTTTGAACCAGCAGAAAATCACCCGGCTGGATGTCATCAATTACCTTTCCCACGGCATGTCCCGCGCGGGCGACGATCAGGAAACCGGAACGGACCAGGTGGAGAATGGGAAGGCCACGGCCCCCCGAAAGAAATCACCCCTTGCCGCGTATGCCATCAATCTCAACGAGCAGGCGGCCCAGGGCAAGATCGATCCACTCATCGGTCGAGAGAAGGAAATAGAGCGCACCATTCAGATCCTTTGTCGGCGCAGGAAAAACAATCCCCTGTATGTGGGCGACGCCGGGGTTGGCAAGACCGCCATCGCCGAGGGCCTGGCGAAGATGATCGTGGATGCCGAGGTTCCCGACGTGCTCGAGGGCAGCACCATCCATGCCCTGGATCTCGGGGCGCTGCTGGCGGGCACGAAATACCGCGGCGATTTCGAAAAACGCTTCAAGGCGGTGCTTGCCCAGCTCCACAGGGAAGAAAACGCCATCCTGTTCATCGATGAGATCCATACCATCATCGGCGCGGGTTCGGTATCCGGCGGAACCATGGATGCCTCCAACCTCTTGAAGCCTATCCTTGCCAGCGGCGATCTGCGCTGCATCGGTTCCACGACCCATCACGAGTATCGGGGTATCTTCGAAAAGGACCATGCGCTGTCGCGCCGTTTTCAGAAGATAGACATCGAGGCACCGTCGGTGGAACAAACCATAAAGATCCTGATCGGGTTGAAATCGCGCTTCGAGGAACATCATGTCGTTCGCTATTCCCATCAGGCCCTGCGCTCGGCCACCCTTCTATCCGATCGCTACCTGAACGACCGCCATCTTCCCGACAAGGCCATCGATGTCATCGACGAGGCCGGAGCCGCCCAAAAGCTGCTCCCCCCTTCCCGACGCAAGAAGATCATCGGCATCGGCGAGGTGGAAACGGTGATTGCAAGGATGGCACGTATCCCGCCCAAGACCGTATCCGTCTCCGACAAGGACATGTTGCGTAACCTGGAGCGCAATCTCGAAATGGTGGTATATGGCCAGGAACACGCCATCTCCACCTTGGGTGCGGCCATCAAGATGTCCCGTTCCGGGCTTGGATCCACGGAAAAACCCATCGGTTCCTTCCTGTTCGCCGGTCCCACCGGGGTCGGAAAAACCGAGGTCAGCCGGCAATTGGCCCATATCATGGGCGTGGAGCTCATCCGTTTCGACATGTCGGAATACCGGGAGCGCCACACCGTATCCAGGTTGATCGGGGCCCCACCGGGCTACGTGGGATTCGATCAGGGGGGGCTTCTTACCGAAGCCGTCACCAAACAGCCCCATGCCGTGCTGCTCCTGGACGAGATCGAAAAGGCCCATTACGACGTATTCAATCTGCTACTCCAAATCATGGATCACGGCACCCTCACCGACAACAATGGGCGCAAGGCCGATTTCCGAAATGTCGTCCTCATCATGACCACCAACGCCGGCGCGGACAGGATGGGCCGGGCCTCTATCGGTTTTACGTATCAAGACCATTCCAGCGACGCCCTGGGCGCCATCAACCATACCTTCACCCCGGAATTCCGCAATCGCCTCGACGCTATCGTGCTCTTCAATCCCCTGGATGCCCATACCATCGAGCGTGTGGTGGATAAATTCATCATCGAGCTGGAGGCGCAACTGGAAGAAAAGCGGGTCATCATCAAAGTGGATCAGGCGGCGCGTGCCTGGCTTGCCAAAAATGGCTTCGACCCCAAAATGGGCGCGCGTCCCATGGGACGCATGCTCCAGGACAAGATCAAACGCCCCCTTGCCGAAGAGCTGCTGTTCGGGCGGCTGGAAGGCGGTGGAAAGGTCTTTATCGGCGTCGAGGACGACACACTGACGTTCACGTATGGGGAATAGCCTCCTCTCTCTTTGCGATCATGAAGACACCGCTCGATCCTCACTTCGTCGGGGATGATGGCAATCCTTCGAGATATCGGAAAAACCAAGGATTCCGAGAAAATCGGTGTGTGTACCAGAACCCACCCCGCTCCAATCCTGGCACGAAGTGCCGATATGTTTGTGTACCCGTGACGCCCTTCGGAAAAACAAACGAAAAACCAGCAAAGCTTCGCCTCGAATCGACAAAGCATGATTCATGCATCTGGTAAAAAGCGAAATCGGTATTTTGTAAAACTCGATGCATTTACGAAGCTTCACCAGGCGCTTACCTGGAAAATCTCCGATAAAACGATCGAAAAATGACAGCGCTTTTTTTGCAATGGAATTTTCGTTCCGGCTTGGCCGGGTTGGCCGGGTTGGGGTGGATAACACCCGTAGAAACCCGGAGAGTATGGGTAGGCGGTGGGCAACAGGGATGTTGTCCACGGGCTATCCACACGTCCCGAAGGGCGAAGGCCGATCCGAAGGAACTCGTCCACAAGTCCACGGAATACTTGGTAACATGGCTGAAACCGAACTTCGTTGCCATCCCTGGCGGAATGACGGGAGTGGTTTGAACAAATATACCGATGGCACCATCTCCGTCACCCCGACATGGACGCCAAGATTCGTAGAAAATTACCCACGAATTTTTCTGAAGAGCCAAATTTTCAATCTGTCATTTCGAGCGTAGCGAGAAATCTTCTGGCTTGAAAAATTCCAAATGCACAAGATCTCTCCCTTCGGTCGAGATGACATATCCTTCAAGGTATCGGAAAAACAAAAATCCCGAGAGAACCAGTGCGCCTGCCAGGACCCACCCCGCTTCAGTCTTGGCGCGAAGCGCTAACATGTCCTTCATGCGATGGAATTTTGGTTCCGGCTTTGCCGGGTTAGGATTAGGAAATCAGGAATGATCCACAGTCCTAGGATTGCCCGTCACCCCACCGGACGACATACAAAAGGAGAACCCCCATGGCCAGAATCGAAGGCATTCGAATAATGAATTTTTGCGCCTTGAAGGATGTCAGTCTCTTTGGGCTGACGCCGCTCACCGCCGTCATCGGCAAGAATGGCGTCGGCAAGAGCACCCTGTTCGACGCCTTCGGGTTCCTCTCCGATTGCCTGAGGCTCGGGGTGGAAGAGGCCTGTGATGCCCGGGGCCGGGGCGGTTTCGAGCGCATCCGTTCCAAGGGCCAGCAAGGCCCCATCGGGTTTTTCGTTCATTACAGAGAGGACGAAATCAGCCCGGTGATTGGCTTTGTCCTGGCCATCAATTCGGACAAGGACGGACGCCCCTTCGTTCTCCGGGAAGTGCTTTGGCAGGAACGGCCCGACCAGGAAAACGATTCCGTTTCGGCATTTCTCGCGCTAGATAACGGGAAAGGTATTGCCTGGAAAGGAGAACAGGGGGGGAAACAGATCGATGAGGCACGGGATGGTATCGACATCGCATTCGATGCCGTACTGGACGTTATTTCCGAGGGACGTTGGCAGAGAGATCTCGATGCCGAATCCGTAGAACTCTCCGACTCTCGCAGGCTCGGTATCGCCACCCTGGGCGCCTTGAAGCAGCATCCCCGCATCGCCCGATTCCGGCAGTTCATCGAAGGCTGGTACCTCAGCTACTTCGACCCCAACGCGGCGCGGGAACTGCCCATGGCCGGGCCCCAGAAACACCTGAATCTCCGCGGCGACAACCTCGGCAACGTGGTCCAGTTCATGGAGCGCGAACACAAGGGACGTTTCCAGGGCATCCTGGACCGCATCGCGACGCGCATCCCCGGCATCGACAAGATCGACACGCAACGCACCCCGGACGGCAGGCTGCTGCTCCGCTTCAACGACAAGGGCTTCCAGGACCCCTTCTACGCCCCCCAGGTCTCCGACGGCACCCTCAAGGTGTTCGCCTATCTTTTGCTCCTGGAGGACCCGACGCCGCCGCCCTTCCTCTGTATCGAAGAGCCCGAGAACGGCCTCTATCACAAACTGCTGGAGACCCTGGCCCGGGAGTTCCGCGAACACACCCGGCGCGAGGGCGGCGCCCAGATCCTGGTCACCACGCACCAGCCCTACTTCGTCGATGCCCTGGACCCCGAGGAGGTCTGGGTGCTGGAAAAGGGCGAGGACGGCTTCGTCACCGCGCGCCGCGCCAGCGAGGACCCCATCGTGCGCAACATGGTCGGGGAGGGGCTGCCCCTGGGTGGCCTGTGGTACAGCGACTACCTGGATGCCAGCTAGCCATGCGTTTCGAGATCCTGGTGGAGGACCAATCCGGCAAGGAGATGCTGAAGATCCTGCTCCCGAAGATCCTCGGCGCGGGCCATGAGTGGCGTATCTTTGCCTACAAGGGCCTTGGGCGCATCCCGATGGATCTGGGGGGAAAGCCCGACCCGCGGAAACGGTTATTGCTGAACGACCTGCCCATGCGTCTTCGGGGATACGGCAAGGCGTTTCGCGAATCCGGGGAGGCGGCGGCGGTCATCGTGGTCTGCGACCTGGACCGCCGGGATCGGGACGGATTCCTGGCCGAACTCGGTAACGTGTCGAAAGCCTGCGACCCGGCCCCGGAGACGCGCTTTTGTCTCGCCATCGAGGAGGGCGAGGCCTGGCTGCTGGGCGACACGGAGGCCATCCTTTCCGCCTACCCAAAGGCAAAAAAGCACGTGCTTGCGCGCTACAAAAAGGACAGCATCTGCGGCACCTGGGAAAGGCTCGCCGACGCCATCCATCCCGGTGGGTCCAAGGCACTGAAGGCCAAGGGTCCATCGACCATCGGCGAGGAAAAATCCCGATGGGCGAAAGAAATCGCCCCCCGCATGGACCCGGACAGGAACCGCTTCCCGAGCTTCGCGCATTTTCGCGACCAACTCCGGGCGCTGGCTCCGAACACCGGGGCCCCCTCGTGAGCGGGGTTTCGGCAGAGCCCCGGCAAAACCTGGCTCATTCGGGAATACCGAGCGGGAGAGAAACAAGATAAAACACCGAAGGTGAAATCATGACAAAAAACACATCGTGGCGCCTTGCCATTGCGTGCATCCTGGTTGTCTTTGTCTCCATGGGGGCGGTGAGCTGCGCCGGTATCCCCGATGGTGACGATGCCCCACCGGCCGGGGATGCCGATAAACCGGCCCTACCGGCTGGGGATGCCGACAAACTGGCCCTGTTGGTGGGTATCGATGATTACCGATATAACGACACCGGCATCAGCGACCTGCGAGGCGCCAAAAACGATGTCGCCATCATGAAGGAGTTGCTGGTGACGTCTTTCGGTTTTCGCGACGATGGGCGACACATCCGCGTGCTCACCGATGGCGAGGCCACCCGCGACGGCATCATCACCGCCTTCAAGGAACATCTCATCGACAAGGCGAACCGGGATTCCATCGTGGTCTTTCAGTTCAGTGGCCATGGTTCCCGATTGCCGGATATCGATGGGGATGAAACCAGCGATAACCTCGATGAAACCCTGGTGACCCACGACAGCAGTCATGGTGCCCCCCATCCCAACCGGGACATTACCGATGACGAGATCAACGAGATGATGGCGAGGCTGACTGCGATCACCCCCCATGTGACCTTCATCTTCGATAGCTGCCATTCCGGCACGACGACCCGGGGGGCAGGACTCGCGCGGACGGCGACACCGGATACGCGCATCCCTCCGAGACGGAGACCCATCTTCGGAACCCAGGCCACCCGAGCTACGACACGGGGCGTCGCGGAGGGCAAAAACGATCTGCGTCCCGAGAATGCCAGGTACGTCCTGATCTCGGGGTCTGCCGCCCATGAACGCTCCCATGAAGTGGTCCAGGGCGGGATGTCCTATGGCGTCATGACCTGGAACCTGGTGAGAAGCATCCGGGAGGCGGGTGCCAGTGCCATCACCAGTGTTACCTACCGGGATGTCATGGATCGGGTGACAATCGATGTGGGCAGCAGGTTTCCGGCCCAACACCCCCAGTTGGAGGGCCCTGGAAGCAATCGGTACGTCTTCGACCACAAGAGCCTGGTGCCTGCGCCTTCTGTGTCGATTTCCGAGGTGCGCGCAAACACCGTAACGCTGAAGGCAGGTCGAGTGCATGGGGTGACCGAGGGTTCTATCTATGCCGTCTATGCGCCTCGGACCAAGTCATTCGGGGAAGGGGTGAGACCCATCGCCGGCATCGAGATCATCGAGGTCGGGGTAACCACTTCGAAGGCCAGGGTGATTGGGGGTAGAGGCATCGAGACCGCCTCCCGCGCCGTGGAATGGGAGCACAATTGGCCGGATGCCGGATTCAAGGTTCATTTCATGGACGTGGATAGATCCAGGACCCTCCGGAAAATCAGGGACGAACTGGCTGCATACCGGCATATCGAGGAACAAAAGCAGGCAAGTGGCTATGACCTGCTGCTTCGGGAAGGTACGGAGAAACAAGGGCCGAAGGGTTTCATCATCACCGAGTTCGGTGATCCCGCCACCGGCGTAACGGCCCCCGCCATGGGTAACTTTTCGCCACCCGTCGGGATCGGCGACAAGGACACGGTCTCGAAAATCGTGAAACAGGTCATCCGGTGGGCGAGATGGTTCAATATCCGAGGGATCGAAAACCCCAATCCCGGGATCGAGATCGGCTTCCGAATAAAACCCGCCACGGGAAAACGCACCGATGCCTCGGTGGCGACGCTTTCCGACGGCGGGGAATGCACCGTGGAGATCACCAACAAGTCCAAGGACCCCGTGTACGTCGCGCTGTTGGATCTCTCCAGCAATGGCAGCGTCGCCCTGGTATTTCCATCCCGAAGGGAGCAGATCCGGCTCTCGCCCGGCAGGAAGGAGACCATTACCCTGAAAGGTTTCGTACCCGAGGGGCGGCAAGGCGTGCGTGACATCCTGAAGCTCTTTGCCACCACGGAGCCCACCAACTACGGTCTTCTGATGCAGCAGGCGGTACGGGGCGGGGCACCGCTACCGGAGACGAGGGGGAAATCGCGCAGTTCCCTGGAGGAACTCCTGGCCAACGCCGCGCGGGGCACGGCGCGAAATCCGAAAGCGAAGACGGTGAAAACAGGGATGTGGACCACGGCGGAACGGGTCATCGAGGTCGAAAAATAGGGTTCGAAGAGCAGATAAAGTGAACGGATAACTAGCGCGACCAAGGCCGCAACCGAATCCTGTTGCCGTCCCTGGCGTCTGGGTCCCGGCATTCCCTTCCGGGATGACGAGGGAGGTTGTTTCAGGCGATTGTGTAGAAATTCAGCACTTCCGTCATCCCGCCATGGATTGGCGGGACCCGGATGCCAGGGATGGCAGAAACTACCCGTGAATTCTCGTGAAGTCACAATCGCGAAAACCCGTCGACCAACCACGAACATTCGCGCGCTCATGTCGATTGTCGAGAAGGAATTGCATAACCCAACAGCCATAACCCAACACAGTAGGTCGGGTTACGCCCTTCGGTCTAACCCGACCTACATCGATTTGAAAATTCGATCCATTTGTAAAGATTTCAGGCATTCGAAGATCCTGGCGAAGCTTGTGCTCGAGCCGACAACGCATGACCCGGTATTGGTAAAGCGAAATTGGTGCCTCATAAAACCCGATCCAATCGTGAAGCTGACGGTTCCCCGGACCCATCGGGGGACCGTCATTTTTTTGGTGCGGATGAAGCATGTCGACCCAAAGCAGAAATGTCCCCTTTGGCATGGAGTCGGGAGGTAGCGAAGAGGGAATTTTCAGGAGGCATAAAATAACGTACTTGAACAACCACGCAAGGGCGAATCCCTCTCCTTGCCTCCCACCCGGCCATGCCGGGTTGGGGTATCGATTTGCGATGTTTCTGGCGAGGAAATAGCATCATTGAAAAATCAAGTGCTTACGAGAAAAAGTGTACGCGGGGCAAGATTTGCGGCTTTGGAGGTAAAGGATGGCGCAGCAAAACATCATTATTTATAAAACCCAGGACGGCAAGGCTTCGGTGGCGCTGTATGCGCAAGACGGGGAGGTCTGGTTAAGCCAGAAACAGTTGGCCGAACTTTTTGCCACCTCTCGTGAAAACATCACGACACACATTTCCAACATACTGAAACAAAACGAACTAAACAAAAATTCAGTATGTAAGGATTTCTTACTGACTGCCGCTGACGGTAAAAACTATTCGGTAACACATTATGCCTTGCCCATGATTCTGGCCATTGGTTTCAGGGTAAGCGGTGTGCGGGGAACCCAGTTCAGGCAATGGGCCAACCGCCACCTGCGCGAGTACATGGTGAAAGGCTTTGTCATGGATGACGAGCGCCTCAAAAATCCAGATGGCCGCCCGGATTACTTCGACGAAATGCTGGCGCGTATCCGGGATATTCGCGCCTCGGAAAAGCGTTTCTACCAAAAGGTGCGGGATCTGTTTGCCCTCTCCAGCGACTACGATCCCAGCGACAAGGCCACGCAAATGTTTTTCAGTGAGGTGCAAAACAAGCTGCTGTTCGCCGTGACCGGACAAACGGCGGCGGAAATCGTCACGGCGCGGGCGGATAGTGACAGGGAAAACATGGGGCTGCGTACATGGAAAGGGGCGATTGTGCGCAAGCAGGATATCACTATCGCCAAAAACTACTTGAACGCGGATGAAATCGACACCTTGAACCGGCTGGTGGTGATCTTTCTGGAAACCGCCGAATTGCGGGCGAAAAACCGCGTGGATACGACAATGGATTTTTGGCGCGAAAATGCCGACCGCATTGTCGAGAGCAATGATTTCAAACTATTGCAGGACAAAGGCTCTGTCGGTAAAAAGCAAATGGAGGCATTGGCGCTAAGGGAATACGAAAAGTTCGATGCCAAGCGCAAGGCATGGGAGGCGGCGCAGGCGGACAGACAGGATGAGGAAGAATTGAAACGGATCGAGGCGCAAATCGAAAGCCGTGTTGTCGATGAGGGGTAGTATGCGGGGGGCGTGATATGCGATAGGTAAAAACGCTATGGTTGGCAAGTAAAGCCAAGCTATCTTACCGAGTCATCATTGGGTTATCGACTATCGACCGGTCATGGACAGGCCCCCTTTCCGGCATGACTGGACTCCCCGACATTCCCTCCTGAACATTCCCTCCGAAGAGCGTGGCACCCGAATCACGCGTCTTCCATTAGCTGCTTCCAGATCCGTGCCACCACGGTTCGTTTCTGCATGAATGCCGTCTTTTTTATCAGGGGCGGTCGTTCCTGAAGGGCCAGCGCATGTGCCCGTAAACGGTATTGACGATAGGCGCCACCCAGGGCATCGGTGTCTTTTTTGTCTATTAGGCCGGTGTCTGCGATGCCTTCGAGGAGGTGAATGTTGTCGCCATGCACGAGATGTTTCTTCAGCCGGCTCGCCCACCTGAGCACTGTATACTGCACGATGAATTCGATATCGATGATTCCCCCGATTCCCTGTTTGAGGTCGAACAGACCGGCGGGGGGGTGATCGAGTTCGCTCCGCATTTTCTCGCGCATTTCGCGGACTTTTCGGCGCAGCTCGTCGGGGTCCCGTTCCGTGCGCAGCACTGCGGCGCGAATCCCTTCGAAGCGTTTCGCGAGTGCCGCATCGCCAGCGACGACGCGGGAACGCACGAGGGCCTGATGCTCCCACGTCCAGGCATCCCGGTGTTGATAGTCGGCGAAGGCGTCGATGTTGCTCACCAGGGGGCCGGACTGCCCGCCGGGACGCAACCGGATATCGACTTCGTACAAGACACCCATTGGCGTATGGGCGCCCAGGAAGTTGATGATTCTCTGCCCGAGTCGCCTGAAGAATACGCTGTTTTCCATGGTCTTGTCGCCATCGGTGTATTGATGGCTTCCGCTGCTGTCGTGCAGGAATACCAGATCGAGATCGGAACCGTATCCGAGTTCGAATCCGGCCAGTTTCCCGTAGGCGACGATGCAAAACGCGGCGTTCCTGGTGCCGTCGTCCGTCCTGTATCGCGGTTTTCCGTGTTTTTTCACCAGATCGCGCCAGACGATGTGCAAAATTCGCCGCAGGGAGACCTCGGCGACATCGGTGAGGTGATCGCTTACGGCCATGAGTGGCATCACATCGCATACGTCGGGGGCCGCGACCCGCAATACGTTGCTTTGCTTGAAGCGGCGCAACGCCTCCATTTCCTGTTCGGTGTCTCCCTTCGGTACGTGCTTCAGGCAAACCGCCAGATCGGTTTCCAGGTCGGCTGTTTTCGGGGGGAGGTGCAGGATATCCGGGTTCAATAGTTCATTGAGCAGCAGGGGGTGGCGAGCGATTTGGCTGGTGATCCAGGGGCTTGCCGTACACAGGCAGATGAGCTGTTTCAGGGCCGTGGGACTTTCCCGCAATAGGGAAAAGTAGACGCTGCGCCGTCCGATGGATTCCAGTATCCGAAGCAGACGATCGAGGGTCATGATCGATGCCCCATGGTCTTCCACGATCAGCTGTAGTGCGATTGGCAATAATTTCTCCAATCGGCGCCGCCCACGTTCGGTGAGAAAACGCAATTTGGTGTTGTTACGAAGCGTGTGCAGCATGTCCCACACTTCGACCTCATCCGAGAATCCGGCCTGGCGTAGGATCTCTTCGCCTTGGGCCTTGCCGATATCTTCCGACATCAGCATGACGAGGTTGCGTTCGGAATCGTTTTCGGAGGTCTCCGTCTCTTCGGATTCCGCGAAAACGCGGTTGAAATGCCCCTTGATGTTGTCTTGATGCCGATGGAGAAGCGGGGACAAGTTCGCCCAGGATGCAAGCCCGACGCCCACGGCAAGGCGGTCGCGCTCCCATTCTTCTTCGGGTATCTGGTGAGTCTGGCAATCATCGGCCTCCTGGAGTCGATGTTCCACCGTGCGCAGAAAGCGATAGGCATCCGATAGCTCTCGGACGGCGGACTCGGATAGATGGCCCAGCTCCCCCAAACGCCCGATGGCGGTGAGTATCCGACGCTCTCTCAGGCCGGGTTCTTGTCCACCATGGATGATCTGGAATACCTGCCCCAGAAACTCGATCTCGCGAATACCACCCGGGCCGAGTTTTATGTTCTCCCGATATCCCTTTTGGCGCATCTCCTGGACGATCAGTACCTTCATCTCCCGCAAGGACTCGATGGCACCGAAGTCCAGATAACGTCGATAGACAAAGGGACGAAGCCTATCGAAGACCATCCGATTACCGGCCTCTATATCCCCGGCGATGGCTCGCGCCCGGATTAGCGCGTACCGTTCCCAATCGCGGCCGTGGATCTGGTAATAGTCTTCCAGGGCATTGAAACTCATCACGAGCGGTCCACTGGCGCCGAAGGGCCGCAGGCGCATGTCGACCCGAAACACCGTGCCATCCGGGGTATTTCGGCTCAGCAGTCCGATGAGACGCTGTCCGAGTCGGGTGAAGAATTCATCGTTCGACAGACCACCCCGTTTCCCCGTCGCATCATCGGCCACCGTGTGCCCGGACTCCGGGAACGCGAAGATCAGATCTACATCCGATGAGAAATTCAACTCCCGCGCGCCCAGTTTCCCCATGGCCAGCACGACGAGCCGTTGCGGTTCTCCGGCCTCCGACATGGGCGTACCGAAGCGCTCGCATGACCATGCGTATAGTTTCGTCAGCGTGGCGTCGATGATGGCATCGGCGAACAGGGAGAGATCCCGCACCGTTTCACCGAGCTCTGCCCTTCCCCCCAGATCGCGCCAGGCGATGCGCACCATCTCGCGTCGCCGAAAGCGGCGCAACACGCCGAATAGATCCTCCTCCGATGAGGCCACGGATACGGCTTGCCGCGCCTCTTGTTCATAATGGTTCGATGGATAAGAACGTATCAGGTCCCCCGTTTCCAGGAGATCCATCACCAGTTGGGGATTACGGGTACAGGCATTGACCACGAAGTCACTGCACGCCCAGACGCGGGGCGTATCGATGGGTAGATTCAGGAGGGCTTCGAGCACCTTGGGCGATGCCTTGGCCTGCGCCTGAAACGCGCCGAGGCGTTGGTGTGCCAGATCCTGAAATGCCGGGGGGAGTGGTGATGTAGTCACGGTGGTTGGCTGGTGGTTTATGGTGCTTGAAAGCATGGTGCCCCTTCGGGGCAATGCTTGGAAAAATGCTCTATTTTATCGAGACATGGAGAAATGGGATGCTGATCGGGAAAGGCGGTATCGTCGATAGCTATTCCATGACAACCACTGGGGGTGCCATCTTTCGGACGGCATTTCCGCCACGGTAAAGCAAGAAGGCCTTTGTCCTCATCGAACTGCTACCTTTCCGCAATGGAAAGCACCGTATCCCAAAACATCGATTCATACCCTTGCAGCATACGGGCGGCACGCGCGATGCGCTTTGCCTCGACACCGCGTTGCAGGCCCGAGTCGATAACCGCCAACGCCTCCGGGGTAACATCCTGTGGCGCAGCCGCGAACTGGCTGAAAAACACCACATCATCGGCGCGTAGTCCGTATTGTCGCTGGAGCGCCTGACCCATCCGGGCGCAATTGGCGCCCCAGGCGGCAAAATTCACCGACAAGGCGGCGGCGACTTCGGCGTCGGAACCATAGAGACACAGCCAGGCCAGGTATACGCTATACGCTTGTGCGCCCGGCGAAGGTTCATATGCCGCGCAATCCGATAGCTGCATTCCGAGGGCCGCGGCAAGCGCGGGGATCGCCTCCAGAGCCGCGCTCTCCCCCTGCAACACATCATTGAAAAAGCGCTGGCTGTCGGGTCGTTCACAGCGCGAGATGAGGAGCGCGATGCTGCGCAGGTCGCTCGAAATGATCCACCACTGTTCGCCCACGAAGGACTGTAGATGCAGTGGTTCGAGTCGTCGTTCCTCGACGGCCCGCAAATATGGGTGATGACGGATTTTTCTCTCCACCGGTTCGAGATCGCGATGCATTTGCTGTACGAGTAACTGTGCGTCGGTCATGAAATATCATCCTCGAAGGTAAATCCAGCATTGGTAAAGTAAAGTCGGTGCTTTGTAGAACTTGCTTCGTAAAACCAGGCTCATTTGCAAAGTCGAGCGGGAAACGAACAAACCAGCGAAGCTTGTGCTCGAACCGATGAACCATGATTGAGTATTGGTAAGACAGAATTGGCGCCTTGTAAAATTCGATCCAATCATGAAGCTGAGCGGGAAATGAACAAAACACAGTAAATCAGCCGCCCTTCTTCTGGTTCACCACATGCCCCATCGCCGCTCGCAAGGCAAATTCATAGCCCCGAGGTCCGAGGCCCGCAATCACGCCCACCGCGATATCGGAAAGATACGAGTGATGCCGGAATGGTTCCCGCCGGTATACATTCGACAGGTGCACCTCGATGAATGGAATGGCGACGGCCAAAAGCGCGTCCCGAATGGCGATACTGGTGTGGGTAAAAGCCGCGGGATTGATGACGATGAATTCCACCCCTTCCTCTCTCGTGGCCTGGATCCTATCCACCAACACATGCTCTGCGTTGCTCTGGAAACACATAAGTTCGTGTCCCTGGTCACCGACCAGGGCGGTCAGTTCTCGATTGATATCCGAAAGCCCCGCGCTGCCGTAGATCCCAGGTTCGCGTTCCCCGAGCAGGTTCAGATTCGGGCCGTGCAACAATAACAATTTTGCCATTTACCTTACCTCTAAAGCATGGCCCCGTATTCGTAAAGCGAAATCGGCGCCTTGTAAAACTCGATCCGATCGTGAAGCCGAGCGGGAAAGAAGCAAGGTAACGGGCTGACAAATAGCCATAAGCAAAGCCACCTGCCCCGATGGATGTCCGATGCCGATTGCAAAGATATCGGTGCCGCTTTCCCGTCTTTACCATCTTGAACCGTATCGATCGGCGACAGGCTTTACATACACCCCAGGGGGCAGCTCCATGTGGGCCGCTATTGGCTTCCGTGAAATCGATTTCCCCGAGTATTTTTGCCATACACGAACATTCCCCCTGTGATGTCGATTGTCGAGGGGGGATTGCATATGCACGTGGATCATTTCCTGTTCAAAACCTTCTCCAAATACACGACGCCATCTTCATAGCTGGTATCGGAGTGAAAGCCGCGGCTGTGGAAATTTCTCAACATGGGTTTGTTGCCGATCTCGGCATCGGCGACTACCCGTTTGATCCCCCAGCGTTCGGCGAGTTCCAAACAGTGATCGAGTAACATGCCGCCAAGGCCCTGTCGCTGCCAGGGGTCGGAGACGATGACGGCGTATTCGGCGCTATCCAGGCTTGCATCGGCGAACATATGGGCAACGCCGATGATCTCCTGTCCGTCGTGGACCCCGGTTTCGGCGACAATGGCGATCTGGCGTTCATAATCGATAACGCAGTATTCCACGGCCATTTGATGGGTGGTGGTACGAAGGAAGGAGCGGAAACGCCGTCGAATGGAGTCTTCGGAGGCGGCGGCGATGAGCTTGTGCCACATGGGCTCGTCTTCGGGTTTGACGGGCCGAAACGTGACCGGCAGCCCCTCTTTGAGAATCACCTCGCAAACGTGTTCTTCCGGGTAGGGGCAGATGGCCATGTGTTTGTGGATGTCGGTTTCCTGCGGGCAAACGTTGCTATCCAGGGTGGCCGCGGCATCCAGGGCAACCACGCCCTCCCTACCCACCAGTAGCGGATTGATATCGAATTCCCGGATCTCGGGATAATCGGTAACAAGACGGGAAAAGCGCAGGATGACCTCGATCAACCGATCCATATCGACGCCGGGGCGACCCCGGTAGCCCTGTAACATGGGCCAGTGACGAAGCGATCGCAACATGCGGATCGCAAAGCGTTCATTGAGGGGCGGCAACCCCACCTGTCGATCATGAATGATATCGGCGGCGAAACCGCCCATGCCCACCATGATCACGGTCCCGAAGGTGGGGTCTCTTTTCGCGCCCAGGATCATCTCGATACCGTATTCGAGACTGATCATCTTTTGTATGTTGATGCCTTCCACATCGGCATCGTGCCAGCGGGTTCGAATGCCATGAAGGATCCCATCGTAGGCGTCTTCCACTTCCCGCGCGCTGCGCAGATCGAGCGCGACGCCACCCACATCCATCTTGTGCACGATCTTTCGAGACAATACCTTGAGAACGACCGGATAACCCATGCGCTGGGCGTAGGAGACGGCCGCCTCGCGCGAATGCACCACATGCCCTTTCACGACAGGGACACCATGGGTTTCCAGGAAGATCTTTGCCTGATATTCGTTCAGGGCATTGCCCGCCCTTTGCAACAGGGTGCCGAGTTTCTTGCGGAGCTGCGTGCGATTCAGATCGAAATGTATCGGGATATGGCGGGGGGTCCGATAGAGCGCCTCGATGTTCCGGGCATAGGTGACCAAATGCAGGAAGGCACGCACCGCCTGCTCGGGATTGTTGTAAGTCGGTATGCCGCCCTGGCCCAGGATTGGCATACTGGCCCTGGCCTCGCTGCCCCCCATCCAGGCCGCCAGAACCGGCTTCCTGGCCTCATTGGCGATACCGGTGATGGCCTCGGCAATGGCCTTGGGGTCGATATCCTTCTGGATGGCGAAAATGATTAGAATGCCGTCTACATCCTGATCCAGGAGGACGGCTCGCGTGGCCTCGGCGAAGCGTTCCGGCGGCGCGCTATCCAGGAGGTCCACCGGGTTTATGTGCGATCCCACTGGTGGCAATACCTCATCCAATGCCGCCACGGTCCGCGGGCGCAGCGTGGCCAGCTCGCCACCATGGGCGAGTAATACATCCGTGGCGATAATGGCCGGTCCACCGGCGTTGCCGATAATGGCCAGCCGTGGTCCCTTGGGTATCCACTGGGAAGCCAATACCTCGGCCACATCGAACACATCATTGAGTTCCGTAACCCGCACCACGCCGGCGCGCTCGAAGGCCGCCGCATATACGGCATCTTCGGAGACCATGGCGCCGGTATGGGAGGCCGCCACCCGGGCCGATTCGATGAAATGTCCGGCCTTGTAGGCAATGATGGGTCTTTTCCTGGCGAATGCACTCGCCGCGGACATGAAACGCCGCGCGTTCTCCACCGATTCCAGATAAAGAATGATCGCCCGGGTGTTGGGATCGGTACCGAAATAATCGATGAGGTCCCCGAAACCCACATCGAGCATATTGCCGACGGAGACGAAATAAGAGAAACCGACCCCTGCCTCCACGGCCCAATCGATGACCGAGCTACACAGCCCGCGCGACTCGGAGATGAATACCAGGTGACCGGCCGTCGGCAGCGTCGCCGCATGGCTCGCATTCAGGCAAAGCCGCGGCGCGATGAAACCGAAAGTGTTCGGACCGAGAATGCGCAATCTCGGAAAATCCTTCGCGATTTCGGCGATTCGACGCTCCAGGGCCTGGCCCTCCGGTCCCATCTCGCGGAATCCCCCCGAGAGAATCACGATTCCCCGAACGCCCGCCCTGGCACATTCGGTGACATCCTCCGGCACCTGGCTGGCCGGTGTACAAATCAACGCTACATCGGGGGTCTTCGGCAGGCTGTCGATACCAGAATAGGCAGGGACGCCATTAATCGCCTCCCGATGCGGATCGATGGGATAAATCACCCCCTGAAAACCCGCTTCCAGAAGGTTCTTGAGAACAATGGCACCGAGACGCCAATTACCACCAAGCAAGGCGATACGGTGCGGTTTGAAGATCTTATGGAGATTCACGATACTCATGAGAAAAAACACTTACCCCTCGATGATCTGGATACGACAATCGATCATCCGGTCAAAACGCAGGGAGACATCGAAACACATAATCGAAACACACGGGAAGCCATCGAGGCGGAACATGTCCTCGCCAACGTCGGGGCCCCCAGGGGATTGCTCCCGGCGGGCAGCGACACATTGCACCTCTCCGAGATACGTTTGCTTGCGGCCTTGCCGCGTCGTGTGTTGCGTCGTGTGCCGCGTCATGCCTGGCACCTCCCATGACGATACCACCTTTCCCGACAACCCAAGTCATGATAACCCGAATCCATGAACCCTCTATCCGAATCTCGCTACCCCGACAAGACCTGACACTGATCGTAGGCGAGACTACTATCGCCAGGTTTCCCGTGTCCACCGCCGCCAATGGGCCAGGAGAACAACTGGGTAGCGAATGCACACCTCGGGGTTGGCATCGCATCTGCGCCAAGATCGGCGCCGGGCACCCCATCGATACGGTCTTTCGGGGACGCCGCCCCACGGGTGAGATATACGGAACGGCACTGGCGGATCGATATCCCGGCCGGGACTGGATCCTGACGCGCATCCTGTGGCTGAGCGGACTCGAACCTGGGAAAAATCGCTTCCATGCGGTAGATACCAGACGTAGATACATCTACATCCATGGTTCCCCCACCGACACCAAGATGGGCATCCCGGCATCCCATGGCTGCATCCGCATGCGTAACTCCGACATCATCGATCTATTCGATCGCATACCGCGAGGCACTCGTGTACGGATTATGGAATGATTCGAGAGACGATGTCGTCATCGAAGAGGACACCGGAAGGGCGGGGATAATCATGCGGTGGATATCATGATTGCCTCGTAAAACTCGACGCATTTGCGAAGATGAGCGGAAAATAAACAAATGAATGCGTCGAAACGAATCTTCGCCAGCTATGCCGGATGGGGGGCCGTGCTCGTAAAATGCTGGTATCCCCCCCCCTGTGAAAACGGCCTTCCGTCCTCATGGAGAACTTGCACACCGGGGCATCCTGTCCCTGTCCCCGGAGATTCCATCTTCGAATCCCTCCCCGCAGGTTCCACTCCGGGGCATCTTGCCATGTGACCGATTCGGGTCACGGGGCAGGAAAGCCGTTCCGCGACCCTCGTCAGCGCTTTTGTCCGTTCCGGGGGCACGGTAAAACAGAGCTCGTAGTCGTCGCCGGACGACAACGCGAGTCGCCATGCCAGCGCCCGATCCGCCAGTCCCTCGAGGGCATGGGACAGGGGTAATCGTTCCACCTCCACCATGGCCGAGAGGCCACTCGCCTCGGCAATGTGACCCAGATCCGCCGCAAGCCCGTCGGAGATATCGATGGCGGCCGTGGCGATGCCGCGCAATGCCATTCCCGCGGCGACGCGAGGAGTCGGCCGCGCAAGCCGCCGGGAAACGAAGGCGAGGTGCTCTTCGGGCACATCGAGCCTTGCCGCGGAGAACCGCCCGGCAAGGGCAAGACCGGCATCGCCCAGGGTCCCGGTGACGAAGACAAGGTCACCCGGGTGCGCTCCATCCCGGCGCAGGGCCTGTCCACGGGGCACCTGTCCATAGAGTTGCAGGGTAGTCGCCAGGGGACCCCTGCCCAGGTCGCCCACCGGGAATTGCACATCATGGCAATGGGCGATCTCATTCATGCCGCCATGAAATGCCGCGATCCAGCCCTCATCCACCTCGGGAACCGTGAGAGTAACGGCGGCCCAATCCGGCACCGCGCCCATGGCGGCCAGATCGCTCAGGCTTACCGCAAGGGCCTTGTAGCCGATGTCGGCGGGGGCGGTATCGAGCGGGAAGTGGACCCCGGATACCAGGGTATCCACGGTAACGGCGAGATCCATTCCGGGGGGCAGCGACCGGGCTGCGGCCTGGACGTCATATCGAAGACAGCTGTTCGTGGACCGTTTCATTTGATTCTAGCGAAACTTGTGCTCGAACCGAGCATATAAGGAAGTAGTGCAGACAATCCGACCTTGATCGATGAGGTTACGTCCAACCTCTGGCCCCGATGGGGATCCGCGTGTCCCAATCTCATCACAAAGCGGCGGCATCGAGAAAAGGGCCTCGTCGGTTCTCGGATTTTTCAGGAACCCAAGTTTTACCTAACCCGGACAAGCCGGAACCAAAACATTTCGATGATGCCATCGTCAATCCAGGCACTCCCCTGTCATCTCGACCGAAGGGAGAGATCTTCCGACTTGGCGGACACCCCGAACGCGAAAGATTTCTCGCGCAGCGAAAAATGACAAACCACGAATTTTCGTGCGTTTTTCTCGAGATTTTTCGAGTAAGGGACTTATTTTAAGGTATCGGAAAAACAAAAGTCCCGAGAAAACCGATGCGTATGCCAAGACCCACCCCGCTTCGGTCCTGGCGCGAAGCGCTAACATGTTCTTTATTTCCCGGTCAGCTTCACAATTGGATCGAGTTTTGCAAGGCGTCGGTATCGATCTACCAATATCCGGGTCACGCCTCGTCGGTTCGAGCACAAGCTTCGTTCGTTCGATTTTGAACATCGGAAATGATTGATTGTTGCAGGTCCCGTGGACCCCGCGGGCGAGAGATCTCGAGAATGTAGACAGTGGGCAACAGGGACGTCGTCCACGGGCCGCCCACACGTCCCGCAGGGCGAAGGCCGGCCCGCAAGACTCGTCCACAAGTCCACAGGGCCCTTCCCAAACCGATCATTTACCGATCCCCTTCGCACCCTGAACACTATCGGGATGGTAAACTTCTACCCACGGATTTCTTTGAAGGGCCAAAACCACCTATCATCACTACGCGCGCCCCATCGATACATGACGGCAACGAATATTGCCATCTGACCATGGAGGAATCTCTGGAATCTCGGATGACCGAAAGAATGGAGTCCCTGGAGTCCCGGATAACCGAAAGAATGGAATCCCTGGAATCCGAAATGAATGCAAAGCTGGAATCTCTGGAATCCCGGATCAATAACAAGATAGACTCGCTAAAATCCGAGATGAGTGCAAAAATGGAATCCATAGAACAGCGCATCACCATCAAGCTGGGCAGTATGATGGCAATCGCAATCATTGCCGTTGCCACATTGGTAAAGATCATCTGATGACAGAAGAAATCAGCAAGCGAAGCTTGTGCTCGAACCGACCACTAGCGAAACTCGTGATCGAGCCGACAAGGCATGATCCCGTATTGGTAAAGCGAAATTGCGCCTTGTAAAATTCGATCCGATTGTGAAGCTGAGCGGGAAATAGACAAGTAAACCACCTCGGTCACCATTCAGTGAGATCCATGTATCATCGTTCGTCTCATGCCTGTCGGAATGGCGGAATCGCCAATTCCTCCTACCGTTCATGAAACGAAACAGTCGACCCGGATAGAGAATCGGCATTCGAAATCCCAACTCGACCATGTCGTCCCCATCCTTCGTTCATCTCCACCTCCATACCGAATACTCCCTGGTAGACGGGATTATCCGTATTCCGTCGTTGGTTTCGCGTCTCCGCGACCTCGAGATGCCGGCAGTTGCCGTAACCGATCAGGACAACCTGTTCTCGGTGGTCAAGTTCCACCGGGCCGCGAGTGCCGCGGGGATAAAGCCCATTATCGGCGCCGATGTCCGGGTCTCCGACCATGATGATCATCACCATATTTCACGGCTCGTGCTCCTGTGTCAGGACCTTCGGGGTTACCGAAACCTCTCTCGATTGATCTCCAAAAGCTATATGGAGGGGCAGATCGGCAATACCCCCGTCATCCGCATGGATTGGTTCCGGGGCCTGAGCGATGGTCTCATCGCGCTCTCCGGCGGCATGAGTGGTGCTATCGGACAGGCACTGTCCCAGCGGAAATTCGACGAAACCAAACGCTGGCTCGACAGCCTTTGCGCATTGTTCCCGGATCGCTTTTATCTGGAACTTCAGCGCCTGGGAAGGGAGGAAGAAGACGCATACCTCGATGGGGCACTCTCCCTGGCCACGGAAAACCATGTACCGGTGGTTGCCACCAACGACGTGCGTTTCCTCCTGCCCGACGACTTCGACGCCCACGAGGCCCGGGTCTGCATCTTCGAAGGCGGCACATTGGCCGACCCCGACAGGCCCCGTCGCTTCAGCCCACGGCAATATCTACGCAGCCCCGATGAAATGGTGGCCCTTTTTTCCGACATCCCCGAGGCCATCGAAAACAGCATCGAAATCGCGTGCCGTTGCAACGTCGACATCCAATTCGGCCAAAATCACCTCCCCGACTTCTCGGCCCCCGAAGGCAACTCCCTGGATACGTGGCTCGCCACCGAGACGCGCCGCGGCCTCGATGAACGCCTCGAGACCCTATTCGACACCCAATCCCCCGATTTCCCCAGCCGACGCGCCCCATACGACGAGCGGGTGGACACGGAACTCGACGTCATCACCCGCATGGGCTATTCCGGGTACTTCCTCATCGTCGCCGACTTTATCCGTTGGGCGCGTCGAAACAACGTCCCCGTCGGTCCCGGACGCGGCTCCGGGGCAGGTTCCCTGGTGGCCTACTCCCTCGGCATCACCGACCTCGATCCCATTCAGTACGACCTGCTATTCGAGCGTTTCCTCAATCCCGAACGGGTCTCCCTGCCCGATTTCGATGTCGACTTCTGCATGGAAGGCCGCGACCGGGTCATCGAATACGTCACCGGGCGCTATGGCGGCAGCGAACTCGTCGCCCAGATCATCACCTTCGGCACCATGGCCGCCAAGGCCGTGGTGCGCGACGTGGGTAGGATCCTCGGCCATCCCTACGGATTCGTCGACCAGATCGCCAAACTCATCCCCTTCGACCTCGGCATCACCCTGGACAAGGCCCTCGCCCAGGAAGATCTCCTCCGTCAGCGCTACGAAAACGAAGAAGACGTCCGCGCCCTCATCGATCTCGCCCGGCAATTGGAAGGAATCACCCGAAATGCAGGACGGCACGCCGGCGGCGTCGTCATCGCGCCGCGACCCCTCACCGAATTCATGCCACTCTACTGCGAAAAAGACGCCACCGGGGTGGTCACCCAGCTCGACAAGGACGACGTCGAATCCATCGGACTCGTCAAGTTCGACTTCCTGGGCCTGCGTACCCTCACCATCATCGACTGGGCGTTGAAAAGCGTGAATCGGGAACGGCATCCCGTCGGGGAAGCCCCCATCGACATCGCCGCCATCCCACTCGATGACCAAAAGACCTTCGATCTCATCCGGCGAGGAGACACCAGTGCCATCTTCCAGTTGGAATCCCGCGGCATGCGCGACCTCATCCGGCGTCTCGAACCCGACTGCTTCGAAGACATCATCGCCCTGGTAGCCCTCTTCCGTCCCGGTCCCCTGCAATCCGGCATGGTGGACGACTTCATCGACCGCAAGCACGGCGCCAGGGTCTCTTATCTGCACCCCGACCTCGAACCCGCCCTGAAACCCACCTATGGCATCATCCTCTACCAGGAACAGGTCATGCAAATTGCCCGCGTCCTCGCCGGGTATACCCTCGGCGGCGCCGACCTGCTGCGCCGCGCCATGGGCAAGAAAAAGCCCACCGAGATGGCCAAGCAGCGCGACGTATTCATCCATGGGGCCAGGGAGCGGGGCGTCCCCGAGGAACAGGCCAGCCATATCTTCGACCTCATGGAAAAATTCGCCGGATACGGCTTCAACAAATCCCACTCCGCCGCCTACGCCCTCGTCGCCTACCAGACCGCCTGGCTCAAGGCCCACCACCCCGCGGCATTCATGGCCGCCGTGCTATCCGCCGACATGGACAACACCGACAAGGTCGTTGGTTTCATCGACGAGTGCCGCAACCTCGACATCGCCATCGCGCCCCCCGACATCAACCTGTGCCAATTCCAATTCACTGTCCACGACCCCCACACCATCCGCTATGGCCTCGGCGCCATCAAGGGCGCCGGGGAGGCCGCGCTCCTCGCCACAATCAATGAACGCGACGAACACGGCCCATTCCTCGATCTCTTCGACCTCTGCCGCCGTATCGACCCCCGAAAGATGAACCGCCGCGTCCTCGACGCCCTCATCCGGGCCGGGGCCTTCGACGGACTCGGCCCCGGTCGCGCCGCCCTGTCGCAATCCCTCGACGACGCCCTGCAGGCCGCCGACCAGGACGCCCGCGACCAATCGACAGGCCAGGCCGATCTATTCGGCGGCGTCAACCAGGAAGCCAGGCCCATCGCCTTCGCCACTCCCCCGGAATGGACCGAGGCCGAGCGCCTTGCCGGAGAAAAAGACACCCTCGGCCTCTATCTTACCGGACACCCCATCCACGCCTATCGGGACGAGCTCGCTGCCTTCGCCACGCCCCTCTCCCAGGTCCGGCCCGCCGTCGGCCGCGTCATCAATGTCGCCGGGTTCATCACGCAACTGCGGGTGCGGCGCTTTCGTAACGAAAACACCAGGCGGGACAACCGCCGCGTCGACTTCACCCTCGACGACGGCACCGCGCGCCTCGAAGCCGTCGCCTACGGCGATCTGTACCAGGAACACCGCGACACCCTGGTCAGGGACAACCTCGTCATCGCCATCGGGGAAGTCACCATGGATGACTTCATCGGCGCCCCGAGGATCACCGTCGATGACCTCTACGACCTGGAACGGGCCCGCGAGGCCTTCGCCAGCCACCTCGCCATTCGACTCGACGCCGCCACCATGGGCAGGGAGATCCCCGACCCCGGAAGCGATCACGATGCAAACCATCCCTTCGTGCAACGACTCGCCGAGGTCCTCGCCCCGTGGCGCGGCGGCAGGACCCCGATCTCCATTCACTACCATCGCCCCGATGCCACGGCCCGGATCACCCTGGGCGACGCCTGGCGGGTCCGGCCCAGCGACCAGCTCCTGCAACGACTCCGCGCCCTCGTCGGCGAGCAACAAGTGGTGTTACAGTATTGAAAGCGCTCGGTCCTGTACGAAACATGAAAACCCCAAACCGGTGAGACCTTACGTGGGACTCGGGACAGGCAAAAAGGTGTGTCGTGTAGAAGGATGGGCAAAGCGAAGCGTGCCCATCATGGCCTTTACGTTCATCCATCACCCGATGATGGGCACGGCGCTCCACGCCTTTGCCCATCCTTCGCAACTACGCAACGAACCATGCTTTGCCGGTTCGAGTACGAGCCTCCCAGGCATCGGTACAGCAAAACCGGCGTTCTGCAAAATTCGACGCATTCGCGAAGATGAGCGGGAAAGAAACGAACCAAGTCAGGCGCATCGGCGCCGTAACCCAATATCGAATTTTCTTGGGGGGAGAATCGAAATGCCGATAACACGACAACCGACCCCGGAGTCCGTCTGGGCGTTCATACAGGAAACCGCTCGGCAGATGCGGGAGACCGACCGCAAAATGCAGGAGACCGACCGTAAAATGCAGGAGACCGACCGAATCGTCCAGGAAACCGCTCGGCAAATGAAAGAAACCGACCGGCAAATGAAAGAGACCGACCGGCAAATGAAAGAGACCGACCGGCAAATGCAAGAGACCGACCGGAGATTGAAGAAGGCGGAGGATCTTTTCACCAGCCAGTGGGGACGATTGGTGGAGTCCCTGGTCGAGGGCGCATTGGTGCCCCTGTTCCAGAAACATAACATCTCCGTACAGCGTACCATCCGCAGGGTCAGCGGGTGCTATGAGGGCCAAAACTACGAGTTCGACATCCTGGTCGTCAATGGGAACGAGCTTGTCATCGTGGAGGTCAAGACCACGCTGCGCCCGAGGGACGTTACCGGGTTCGTCAAAAAACTGGATCACTGCAAGGTTTGGATGCCGGAGTATAGCGACAGGGCAGTTTACGGGGGCATGGCCTTTCTTCAGGCCGACTCGGGGGCCGAGCGAATGGCCGAAAAACAAAGGCTGTTCGTGATCCGGGCAACCGGGGATTCAGCGGCCATCATCAATCGCAAGGGATTCGACCCACGAATCTGGTGATGGAAACCACAATCCGGAATCGCAAGGCCCGAATCGTTCGTTGCCCGTGAAATTTCGAACAAAACGGTCGAAAAACTTCCTTCTTTTTGTCATTTCGCCCGAAGGGAGAAATCTTGTACGCTCGGGATCTCGAGAAGGCCGGAAGATTTCTCCCTTCGGTGGAAATGACACCCGTCGTTCTTTGTCCGGAGAACTCCCCGCTGGTTCCCAAGCGAGAGCGCGGGAACCCCTTCCCCGGGAGTTACCGCCTCCGGATTTCGCCCCCAAGCTGGAGCCCGGGAAGCAGGCGAATCATGTCTTGTCGGATCGAGGAAAAGCTTCGCCAGGGAATCGGGAACACTCTGGTGTCTTGCCCGAAGCAACACCCCAGAACTTGATGGATAGTCCAAATCGTGTTTCTCCATAAGATAAAACTCGCCGGATTCAAGTCTTTCGTCGATCCCACCACCATCGAGTTGCCGGGGAACCTGGTAGGCGTCGTGGGCCCCAATGGGTGCGGTAAATCCAATGTGGCCGATGCCGTGCGCTGGGTGATGGGGGAGACGTCGGCGAAGCACCTCCGGGGCGGTTCCATGGCCGACGTGGTGTTCAATGGCTCCACCACCAGAAAACCGGTGGGGCTGGCCTCGGTGGAGATCCTGATCGACAACACCGAGGACAATTCCACCGACAAGCGGCTGGGGGGGCAATACGCCGCCTATGACGAGATCTCCATCAAGCGCAGGGTGTCCCGGGATGGACAGTCGGTGTATTCCCTGAATGGCAGGCGCTGCCGTCGCCGCGATGTCACCGATGTATTTTTGGGCACGGGGCTCGGGCCGCGCAGTTACGCCATCATCGAGCAGGGGATGATCAGCCGTCTGGTGGAGGCAAGGCCCGAGGAGCTGCGCGAGTTTCTGGAGGAGGCGGCGGGGGTATCGAAATACAAGGAGCGCCGCCGGGAAACCGAGAATCGTATTCACCATACCCGGGAGAATCTCCATCGCCTGGAGGATCTGCGCGATGAACTGACCAGGCAATTGAAACACCTTTCGCGCCAGGCGAGCCTCGCGGAAAAGTACAAGGTCCTGAAACAGGAAGAGCGCCTGCGGCGCGTCGAGTTGTCGGGTCTGCACTGGCGCGCCCTCGGCAAGCAACTTTCCGAGAAGGATCGGGAAATACGCGCCCAGGAAGAGACCGTGGCGGAACAACTGGCCGAGCAACACCGCCTGGAGTCCTCCCTGGACAGCCGGCGGACCGAGCACGCGGCGGCCATGAACGAATTCAATGATGGTTATCGCGCGGTGCTGGACGCAGGCGCCCAGATCGCGCGGGGCGAGGAGGCCGTGCACAATCTCCGGGAACGCGCCGCCCAGACCGAGAAGAGGTTGACAAAAGAGCAAGAGGCCCTGAAGGAGGCTCGAGATCACCTGAAGACGGAGCAGGAGGATATCGAGACGCTACAGGGGACCCTGGCCGAGAAGGAGCCCGCCCTGGCGGAATCGGAGCGAATAGTCACCGAGGCCGCCGATGCCCATGCCGGGGCCGAGACTGCCATGCAGGAATGGTCCCTGGTCTGGGAGGCCATCGGCCTTCGGGTCGCGGAGGCCATGCGGGCGGTTCAGGCGGAGGAGGGCCGCATCGAGCATCTCAAGGAGCGCCTGGCGAACTCCAGTGAACGCTACATCCGTCTGCAGAGAGAACAGGACAAACTGGACCCGAGGGGACTGCAACAAAAGCTGGAGGAGCTCGGTGCGCAATTGCGCGAGCAGGATACCGTTCGGGTCGCGGCGGAATCGGAACACCAGGACCATGGGGTCATCGTCGGGGACCTGCGACAACGTATCCGGGCACTCTCGGAAACGGTGAATTCGGCCAGGGAGCGCTCCCAGGAAGCGCGCGGCAGATTGTCTTCCCTGACGGCGCTGCAACAGGAGGCCCTGGGCAAGGGGGAAGGGGCGGTTACCGATTGGCTGCGGAGGAACGGGCTCATCGAACGACCCAGACTGGCGGAGAAATTGGAGGTGAGCGCCGGTTGGGAGCGGGCGGTGGAAAACGTCCTCGGGGCGATGCTGCGCGCGGTTTGCGTGGATAATCTCGATGTACCGGTTTCGATGCTCGCCGAGCTGCAAGAGGGCGCGGTGACGTTTTTCCAGGCAAATGGCGATACCGAGCGAATCAGGACAAGCTCTCCCCCCGACGGCCACGAGACGGAACACGAGGCGGGCGACGGAACAGGCAACGAGGCGAGCCCCCAGGGGGGCGACCAGGCGAACGATGGGACCGGGGACGAGACGGGCGACGAGACGAGATCCACCCGACTCGTGGAGAAGGTTTCGGCACCGTGGCCGGTGGATACGCTCTTTAGCGGTGTCCATGCTGCCCACGACCTGGAGGAGGCCCTTGCGCGCCGTTCCACGCTGGGCCGGGGGGAGTCCGTGGTTGCCCGAACCGGGGAATGGCTGGGTCGCGACTGGCTGCGCGCGCATCGTGGTTCGGACCCCACGGCAGGGGTGTTGCCGCGGGAGCGGGAGATCAAGGGACTGTCCGAGGTGATCGATACCCTGCGCGCCGAAATCCATGATGGAGAGGCCGCCATGGAGGGCGCCCATCGGGCGCGCGAGGTGGCCGAAGAAGAACAGTCGCGGTCCCAGGCCAGGATCGCCGAGGCGAAGCGGATCCACGCCACGCTGGAATCCCGCCTTGGCGAGCAGCGGATGCGCCTCGATGAAGCGGCGCGCCGAAGCCGGATGATCGCCGATGAATTGACGGAGTTGCGCGAACAACGCCAACAGGCGAGGGCGAGTCTGGAGGAAATGCAGGCGGGGCTCGGGGAACAGAAGGCGGATCGCGATCGTCTGATCGGGGAACGCGACGGGGAGGCCGCAAAGCGCAGGGAATATCAGGAGCGCTTGACGGAGAATCGGGCCCGTTGGCACAAGGCACGGGATGACAGCCATCGGTTGGCCGTGGAGGTGGCGTCGATTCGCGCCCGACACGATTCCCTGGTCCAGGCACGGGCGCGCGACCATGATCAGGTGGCGGGACTCGAGGTGCGCTGCGAGGAGCTTCGCCGGGCCCTGGCCGAAACGGAGGATCCCCTGCAAAAGCTGGAGGCCGAGCTCGCCTTGCACCGCACTCGGCGCCAGGAATTGGAAGTGATATTGCAGGAGGTCCGTCGGCGCGTGGAGGGGTTCGATATGGCGGTTCGCGACCTGGACCAAAAACGACACGCCATTTCCGGAGGCATCGAATCGGGTCGCGCAACACTGGAGAAAATGCGCATCGGTCGCCAGGAAACCCATGTGCGCGGGGAGGCCATCGAGGAGCAGGTGACGGCGTCGGGCCATGTCATGGCCGAGGTTCTGGATGGTTTGCCCAAGGAGGCCGGTGCGGCGGATTGGCAACACCGAATCGACACCCTGGAACAGCAAATTTCGCGCCTCGGGACCGTGAATCTCGCTGCGGTGGAGGAGCACGCCAGGCAGGCGGAACGCAAGGGGTATCTGGATAGCCAACACCAGGATCTCATGGACGCCCTGGCAACGCTGGAGGAGGCCATCCGGGATATCGACAAGGAGACGCGAAACCGCTTTACGGATACCTACGAGAAGGTGAATGCTCAGCTTGGCGTGTTGTTTCCGAGACTATTCGGCGGCGGTCATGCACATCTGGAACTTACCGATTCAGACCCCCTGAACGCGGGCGTGACGGTGATGGCGCGCCCTCCCGGGAAACGGAACAGCACCATCGCGCTGCTCTCCGGTGGTGAAAAGGCGCTCACCGCCGTGGCGCTGGTATTCGCGCTTTTCGAATTGAATCCGGCGCCATTTTGTTTGCTGGACGAGGTGGATGCACCGCTGGACGATGCCAATGTGGATCGCTTTCGGGATCTGGTGAAGGATATGTCCGGCCGTGTGCAATTCGTCATCATTACCCATAACAAGAACACCATGGAGATTACCAACCAACTGATTGGCGTTACCATGAGCGAGCCGGGGGTGTCACGCCTGGTGACCGTGGATGTGGATAGCGCTATCGCCATGGCCGAGGCGTGACGGATCTTCGGTTTGCCGAGCGCAGCGATACTTATATGGCAATGTGCATGAAAAACGAGAAATGGCCGGATAGTAGTACGAAAATCTGATACCATAAGAACACTCGATTATGTTTGTCCTGGGTTTGGCATGAGACGAATCATATCGGTTGCCTGCATCCATCCATCCGAAGGAATCCGCATCCATTCAAGATAGCCACGAGAGAAATCAGGAAAATGAACGAATTGCCCGAATATATCGATGGTCTTCCCAATATCAGCGGTGCCGAGGACATGGTTCTCGAAGCCGCGCGGCGTTGGGATGGGAAGAAGCCTCGAGGGAAGAATCCTCGATTTGGCGAGCTGAAAAGCGCGTTTTCCATTGCGCTGCACATGCAGCAGCCACTGATCCCAGCCGGTGGGCACGAACTGCAGTCGGCCGAGATCATCAGCAATCTGAAGTACATGATGGATCATCAGGATATCGGAGACAATCACAACGCCCCGGTTTTCCATTGGTGCTATAAACGGATAGGTGAATTCATTCCCCAGTTGGTGGCGGAAGGCAAGGAGCCTCGGGTCATGCTGGATTACTCGGGTGAGTTGTTTCATGGCCTTCGGAACATGGGATGCGATGATGTCCTCGATAGCCTGAAGAATATCACCTGCAACGAGGAGTATCGGGACTGTGTGGATTGGCTCGGATGCACATGGGGCCACGCGGTTGCGCCATCGACGCCGGTGCAGGACTACAGGTTGCACGTGCAGGCCTGGCAGCACCACTTCGCGGCCATCTTCGGCTTGGATGCCCTGGCGCGCGTCAAGGGCTTTTCTCCCGCGGAAATGGCCATCCCGAATCATCCCGATGTCTGTTATGAATTCGTCAAGACATTGAGAGATAGCGGTTTTACCTGGGTCCTGGTCCAGGAGCACACGGTGGAAAACCCGGAGACGGGTCGGGGTGTGGAGCGCCCCCATATTCCCCACAGGCTGGTGGCCAAAAATTCCAGTGGCGATGTCGCAACGATTACCGCCCTCATCAAGACCCAGGGTAGCGACACGAAGCTGGTGGCCCAGATGCAACCGTACTACGAGGCGAAGGGTCTCGATCGTCAGGACCTCGCGGGACACATGATCCCACCGCTGGTGACCCAGATCGGGGACGGGGAGAACGGTGGCGTCATGATGAATGAATTCCCCGGAAAATACATGGAAGCGGTGCGGGAAAGCTCGGGTACCAATAGTCCCATCATGAGCGGCACGGAGTATCTGGAGAATCTTTTTGCTTCGGGAGTTACCGAAAAGGACCTACCGGAGATCCAACCGGTTCTGCAAAAGCGCATTTGGGAACGCTTCGAGCCGGGTCAGGGACCTGCCAAGCTTGCCAAGGTCATCGAAGAGCTGAAAAAAGAGGATGGGAACTTTCACATGGAGGGCGGGAGCTGGACCAATAATATCTCGTGGGTCGAGGGTTACGACAATGTTCTTGGCCCCATGGACAAAGTAAGCGCACTGTTTTCCGAGCGGATGCTCGGGAAGGTTTCCACCGGGGACCCGGCCTATCGCAATGCGTTGTTTCACTTGTTGACGACGCAGACGAGTTGTTATCGCTATTGGGGACAGGGGATCTGGACCGACTACGCACGGGAGCTGTGCCGGCGGGCAACGGATACCATCGGCGCAAAATAGATGCCGAATGTTCGTGGAGAAAACCAACCCCCTCAGGGTTTGCGAGTTCTCCGAATCGGGTGCCGATCATTTGCCTATTTCCTGCCCATCTTCGCAAATGGGTCGAATTTTACGAAAACGCTGGTTTTGCTTTACCGATGCCGAATCGAGCTTTGTCGGTTCGAGCACAAGCTTCGCTGGGTACTGGATGATAATGCTGATGGTAATGTACTGATTCCACATCGATAATTGGCCTGCATCGGGTTCGAGTGTGTATAACAAACCACAGGTGGTAACCATGCACAAAACACAAAACAGGTATCACGCCACTGTACTGAATCTCCACCAACCACCGGGTAATTTGGAGTGGCTCCTCGCACACGAACCTTGGGAAGCGAAAGAGATCCTGTATGCGTTGGATCGGATCCCCCGCGCCATATGGGGTTTCGAGGATGTGGCCCGAGTACATCTCGCCATGTCCGGGACCCTTCTGGAAACACTCGGTAGTCCCGATTTTCAATCCCAGGTCTACGGCTATGTGAAATGCGGGGATCTGTTGTGGAATCTACGCAGCCCGGCCATCGATCTACTGGCAACCGGGTACTATCATCCGGTGCTGCCTTTGATCCCTCCGGCGGATCGAGAAGAGCATATCCTTCGTTGGTTCGGTATCGCCCGCCATTTGTTCGATCAGGGGCGCTTTCAAGGATTGTGGCCGCCCGAAATGGGTTTTTGCATGGAGATGATTCCCATGCTGAAGAAACTCGGCTTCCGCTATGTGTTGGTCGATAGCGAGCAGGTGGTTCCCCTTACACCCATGTCCTGGCACGAATTGCGCTATCGACCCCATATCGCGTCTTTCGACGGGGAAGAGATTATCGTGGTAGTGCGTGATCGGGAGCTTTCCAATTCCCAGGAGGCGGGCATGGATCCCGGTTGGTTTATCCACGAGATCTATGAACGCACCCGGTATTGCGATTTTCCGGCGCTCGTTACCACGGCAAGTGATGGCGATAATGGTGGCTGGTTTCGCAATACGAAATGGGATTCCAATTTTTGGGGTGTCTTTTACCGGCCATTGATGAAACACGTGCAGGAAGGCACGGCGGGTTTTTCGCCCGTATTCATCCGAGACTACCTGGATCGATTCGGTGCCCATGGTCATATCATCGTGCGTACCGGCGCATGGAATACCGGCGAACATAGCGGCATTGGTTTTGTGCAGTGGACAGGTTCCGAGCTGCAAAAAGACGCTTTCAGGCGCATAGATGATGTGAGCAGAATCGTCCATGAACTGCGCTGGAAAGAAGGGGAAAAGGGATGGCCGGATTCGGAACGGGGACAGATGTTGGAGAAGGCCATGTGGCAATTACTACGCGCGGAGACAAGCTGTAATTTTTACTGGGGGGAAAGTTGGGTACCGCGTGCACACACGGACCTGGATCAGGTGATTTCGTCGCTTCGACAAATCGAAGGGAAATGAGCACCTACTCTGCTCGAGGCCATTCACGAACCAGTACGCTGATTTTCAGCGAAGCTTCGCCTCGAACCGACATATATAGAGTATTTTCTTACATTCGCGGACCTCACACGAGCCAATGCCCGGGTAGACGGAAACAAAATGGCCGAGCACGGAAGGAAAATTCGGCATAAATGTGGGGAGAGAGAATGCACCGCACCATCATTCGAGAATTCAACGACTTACTTTCTAATTTCTTTCCGTACTTAGGAACAGGATAATATTCATGAGCAACTCTACATTGACACCGGATATTCAGAAAATCGTGGAATCCCAACACCACGACCCTTTTTCAGTGCTCGGACGACACCCGGATGGGAGTGGTGGCGTCGTGGTCCGCGCCTGTATCCCGAATTGTATCGAGGCCAGTATCGCGGAAGGTCCCTTTACCATGGAGCGGGTTCCCAACACCGATATTTTCGAATATCGCGGTACGGCCGAGAGTGTTCCCGAGCGCTACCGCCTGATTTGGCGTGATTCCGGACACCACGAGCACATTACTCATGATCCCTATTGTTTTCCCCCACAGATTCCGGATTTCGATCTACATATCTTCAACGAAGGGAAACATTGGCATGCCTATAAGTTTCTCGGTGCCAACGCCCGAATGGTAGATAGCGTCGGAGGCGTACTATTCGCCGTCTGGGCACCCAATGCGGAACGCGTCAGCGTAGTCGGCGATTTCAATCACTGGGATGGTCGTGCCCATCCCATGCGGGTTCGAGGCGGCAGCGGTGTTTGGGAATTGTTCATCCCGGACATCGAACCCGGTGCTTTATACAAATTCGAGATTCGGCACCGCGGCACCGGAAACATCATGCTGAAGATCGATCCATACGGACAATTCTTCGAGTTGCGTCCCGGCACCTCGTCCATCGTGATCGATAAAAGCACTTACGCCTGGAATGACGATGCCTGGATGAAAAATCGTGCGGAACGGGATTGGCTGCACACCCCAATGTCGGTTTACGAGGTGCATCTCGGCTCCTGGCAGAAGGGACCTGCCGGGGAATTCCTGAATTATCGGGAATTGGCGGAACGCCTCGTTGGCTATGTGGTCGATATGGGCTTTAGCCATATCGAGTTATTACCCATCACCGAACATCCCCTGGATGCCTCGTGGGGCTATCAGACCACAGGCTATTTCGCGCCGACCAGCCGCTTTGGCTCCCCCGATGATTTCCGTTATTTCGTCGACTATTGCCACCAACATGGTATTGGCGTGTTTCTGGATTGGGTACCCGCGCACTTCCCGAAGGATGCCCATGGACTTGCCTGGTTCGATGGCGAGCCATTATACGAGCATGCCGATCCGAGAAAGGGAGAACACCTCGACTGGTCGACGCTCATCTACAATTACGACCGCCATGAGGTAAAAGGTTTTCTGCTATCGAGTGCTGTATTCTGGCTTCAGGAGTATCATCTGGATGGGCTCCGGGTAGATGCCGTGGCGTCCATGCTCTATCTGGACTATTCCCGTGATGAGTGGATCCCGAACCAGTACGGCGGTAACGAAAACCTGGAAGCCATGGATTTCCTGCGTGAGTTGAATACCGTGATCCATGCCGAATATCCCGGGACATTGGTCATGGCCGAGGAATCCACTTCCTGGCCTCAAGTCACCCGCCCGATATATGTCGGTGGATTGGGCTTTAGCATGAAGTGGAATATGGGATGGATGAACGACACCCTGCGATATATTTCTCAGGATCCCATCTATCGCCAATATCACCAAGACCTGCTGACCTTCAGCATGTTGTATGCCTTTACGGAAAACTTCATGCTACCTTTCTCCCATGATGAAGTCGTGCATGGTAAAGGTTCCATGCTCACCAAGATGCCGGGAGACGAATGGCAGAAATTCGCCAACCTGCGGGTATTGTACACCTACATGTTTACCCATCCCGGTAAGAAGCTGTTGTTCATGGGTACCGAATTCGGTCAGGGGTTCGAGTGGGACAGCGCTGGCGTCGTCGACTGGAATATACTTCAATATCAGTATCACGAGGGTTTACGACGTTTGGTGAAGGATCTGAATGCGCTTTATCATCGTTCTTCCGCGCTGTATCTTTACGAATTCGAGTGGCAGGGCTTCGATTGGATCGATTGCCATGATTCCCAGCAATCCACCTTGAGTTACCTGCGTAAAAGTGATGATGAAACCTTGGTGGTCATTGTCAACTTCACTCCCGTGCCACGGCATGACTATCGTATCGGCGTACCGTTTCCCGGGAAATACCACGAGGTTCTGAACTCGGATTCCGAGTACTACGGAGGCAGCAACGTCGGTAACGGGATGGTCCCGTTGGAGGCCACCGGTGATCCCTGGATGGAAAGACCCTATTCGCTAACGGTTACAGTACCACCGCTTGGTGCCGTTGTCCTGAAATCGGAATGCGATCCGGAAGAAGAAGAGGCACCGGGCGATACAGTGGAAACCGACGCGAATACTGATGGAATGGTTCTCGGCGAGAGCGACAAGCCCGCGGAGACCGATGCCCCCAACGCGCCAATCCCCCCCCCCCAGTCTCATACCCGAGATCTCCCCTCCAAAAGCGAAGACCGGCACTACCAGGGCCCAGGGCAGGAAGACCACGACAAGGAAGACTGTTAGCGTAAAGAAAGTGGCCGGCAAAAAAACCACGCCGCCGAGGGGAACTATCAAAACCTCTTGAAAAAAGAAATCAATCCCTTGAAATCTCTTATCTCCCATCTTTTATAAAGGGGCAATCAAGGTCCTTCAGCCCATTATTCGGGAAATCTTGAACAAAACGATCAAAAAACCTCCGCTGGTTCCCAAGCTTTAGCTTGGGAACCAGCGGAGGTCCCTTTTGGTTCCGGCTATGCCGGGTCGGGTTATATAGCCCCCGAACGGAAGCGAAATACCTTTCCAATGGCTAGCGAAGCTTGTGCTTGAGCCGACAAGGCATGACCCCGTATTAGTAAAGAGATATTGGCGCCTCGTAAAACTCGATCCAATTGTGAAGCTGAGCGGGAAATAAGGAAAATATTCGCCCAGGTTCCCATGGCTTACGGAAACCTGGGTCTCTACGACAATACAACACCAGAAAGCGTACAACTGTTCACGTTGAGGGATCATTGTCCCCAACGATGAAAGACACAATAGAAGCGGAAGCAGTACACCAAAACCGAATTCTGAATGGAAGAAAAATCCGGATAGCAACAGGATTCCATGACCCCGATTCGAACCCCCGGCTGCTGCCCTCGAGCACGTATGGCAACCCAACCGACAGTTTCCGATCGATTTTGAAGACGCATGTGAAACTGCCAGGATCCGTCGGGTCGTTGCACTTCTCCCACTTGTGTCGATTGTGTAAAACAAGCCCTAACTAACGGTCATGTAGTGGGTTCCGACACCCCGGATAATGAAAGAGCGCCTGCTGTTTCATGGTAAAAATAAAGGGTAATACAACAGGGTACGGATATGGACGGATTCTTCCAACAGTTGGTCCAATATTGGACGCAGTTCACGACCTTTCTTGCGATCGATCCAAGCCAACTCGCCGAACCCGATATGATCGTTCGCATCTTGTTGCAGGTTTTGTTGCTCGTCGGTTCGGCATTTTTCTCCGGTTCCGAAACCGCGCTGTTTTCCCTATCCAGGTTGGACCTTCAAAAGATCCGACGGGAAAGACACCATCATTCCGAAACCCTCCATGCGTTACTCGATCAACCGCGTCGCCTGATCATTTCCATCCTATCCGGGAACGAGTTGATCAATATCGCGGCGGCGGCCAACATGACCGCCATATTGGTTACCCTATACGGCTCCGAGCATGCAGGTTGGATCAATCTCCTGGTCATGGTGCCATTGTTGCTGCTCCTGGGAGAGATAACCCCCAAGACCATCGCTATTTCCAATCCGGTTCGAGTCAGCACATCGCTGGTAGCGGGCCCGATGAATATCTGGGTAAAGTTGGTTGCACCGCTGCGTTGGGCAATCCGCGGAATCGCGGACCGGATCACCATCCTGATCGTGGGGGAGGAAAAGGCCGCGGAAAACATCCTACAGGTGGACGAGTTCCGCAGCCTCGTGGAAGAAGTGGCCAACGAGGGGGAAATCAACGCCACGGAAAGGGCGCTTATCTACAATCTCCTGGAGGCCGGCGATACGGAGATCGTCGAAATCATGACGCCTCGCACACGCACGACCTTCCTGAGCGCCGATATGAGTATTCCCGAGATGGTGGAGCGCTTCATTGCGATTCGTCATTCCCAGGTTCCCGTGTATCGGATCGATCGCGATAACATCGTCGGGTTCATCCATGCCGAAAACATCATGAAACTTATACTCGACGGCGAGGATCCATCCACCAAAACCCTCGATGAAATCATGCGCGCACCTGTCGTGGTACCCCTTACCAAAAAGGTCGATGAGATGTTCGACTTCTTTCAGGAAAACGATGCGAGGGCCGCCGCGGTTCTCAATGAATTCGGCGGAGTCGAGGGATTTCTGACCATAAAAGACGTGCTGAGTTTCATCTTCGGCCAGATCTCGGAAGATGTGATGGGGCAGGACCTATATCAGGAACGAGACGAAAACGTCTACGAAGTTCCCGGCGACATGAAACTTACCAATTTCAACACGCTGACCAATTTTGGCATCGAAGATCCCAGGATGACCACTATTGGCGGCGTGGCATTCCGTCACCTGGATCGGTTGCCCTGCGTCGGCGACAAGGTAACCGTGGAAGGGATCGGGATTACGGTCCAGGAAATGGATGCGCATCGCATCGCCCGGGTGCGGGTGGCGCGGGTCGCGACGACCAAAGAATCCGATGAAACGGAGGCCGTACCGGAACCCACTCCACCCGACATGGATGATACATCCTCAAAAACCTCCGATGCGGCCACCGAAACAGCGCCCATATCGATGATCTCCAGGAATGAATCGAAAAATACCGAGGAAATACAGAAAAACGAGACGGATTTCGTAGCCAGGGAAAGCAGTGCGCCTATGGAAGGATCTCGAATACCCCATGCTGGTGCGGATGAAAAATCCGCCGAAAGGAGGCCGTGAACAATGGATACGGTATTGATTATCCTTTTCATGATCATTCTCCTCTTGATGAAAGGCTTTTTTTCCGGGACTGAAATCGCGCTGGTCAACTCGGATAAACTCAAGCTCCATCACCGGGCCAACCAGGGTCACAAGGGGGCAAAGCTGGTACTCAAGCTGTTCGAAACCCCCGACGCGCTGCTGGGTACCACCCTGGTGGGAACCAATATTTCCACCATCGCCCTGACCACCATTGCCGCCGTGTTGATGATTCGATCCTTTGGGTCATTGGGAGATCTATACGCCGTTTTGATATTCTCGCCTTTGTTTTTGATCCTGGGCGAGATCGTCCCGAAAAGCATCTACCAGCAAAAATCCGATGTGATTGCGCCTATCGTGGTGTATCCCCTGCGGATGTTCTCCTGGTTGTTCTACCCCATCGTCTTCGTCTTCTCCCGAGTAGCGCGATTGGCGGCCCGCCTGGCCGGGGGAGGAAAAACCGAGCAAAATCTTTTCATTACACGGGAGCAAATGCGCATGCTCGTGGAAATGGCCGAGCGGGGTTCCAACGTGGATGTCTTCGATCGCAGCCGCATCAAGCGCGTCATTCGCTTTGCGGAAACCACGGTGGGCGAGGCCATGATTCCCATCGCCGAGGTAGCCGCCATCAATCGCGATAAATCCACCCAGGAAGCCATCCGCCTGGTACGAAGAAAAGGATATAACCGACTTCCCGTATACGAGCAAAACATCAGCAATATCGTTGGCGTAATCACCCTAACCACCTGGGATCTCATGGTCCGTGAACTGGCGGAAAAACCCTTGGGCGATCTCATCAAGCCCGCCTGCTACTGCGCCTCCTTGCAGACCATCGATGAACTCCTGCCAATCCTACAAAAGCGTGAAGACCACATGGCCATCGTGGTGGACGAATTCGGATCGGCAACCGGAATCATCACCATGGAAGATATCCTCGAAGAAGTCGTCGGTGAAATCAATGTAGGCTACGACTTTGGCCAATACATACAGAATCGCCGCAGACGTGATTTCGAAAAGATCGCCGAAGACGTCTATACCATGGATTCTCGTCTCCCCATTTCCGAAGTCAACGAGATCTTGCATATCGATCTCCCTGGCAGAGGATCCCATACCATCGGTGGCTTCGTCATGGCGCGCCTGCGCCGCATCCCCAAGGAAGGCGATTCACTGGTGGAATCCGGCTACCGGTTTACGGTCTCCAAAGCCACGGAGAGGGCCATCATCAAACTCAAGGTAGAGTTGATTTGATGGCAAAAATCGAGGTTCTCCCGGTAAAGGCCTTTGCGCGATTGAAGAAAGTCAGTATTTTGTTTATCTTCCACCCATCCTCGCAAACGCCAATTTTGCTTTACCGCATGCTAAAGCGTGCCCTGTCGGTTCGAGGCGAAGCTTCTCTCGATTTTTCGCTACGAGAGAAGGCCCCCCGTTAACCGCCCAACCCAGGATAAGGTTCCCCCCCTGGAATAGGCCTCGGTAGTTCGCTCGAATCACGCCGATTGTTGGAGAAGAATCGCATACTTCATGCCATTTCCATCGGCACCGTTGCGCGGGCATTCGGTGATGTCCATTATCGACGAGGAATCACGCGGCGCGAATCGATTTCCCCCTGATGAATCCTTGTTCTGTTCCAATTTCCCTTTCCATCATCATTCCCGCTCGCGACGAGGCCACGAATATCGTTCCTACCCTCCTGCCACTTCAGGCCATGCGTCGGCGCGGTTGCGAGGTGATCGTGGTGGATGGCCAAAGCTGCGATGATACCCCGAAGTACGCCGCGCCACTGGCCGACCAGGTGCTGATGGCGGTTCCGGGCCGTGCCCGGCAAATGAATGCCGGAGCGAGAAAGGTCCGGGGAAAGGTGCTCTGGTTTTTGCACGCCGATACCGTCGTGCCCCAGGACGCGGACCGTGTTGTTTCCCGTACCTTGGCGGAAGGACGCGCATGGGGGCGTTTCACTCTGCGTTTGTCGGGGGCAAAGCGCCACCCCCTGTTGTCACTGGTGGCGCGGATGATAAATCTGCGCACCTGTTTGACGGGTATTGCTACCGGCGATCAGGGGATATTCATGCGCCGACGCGTCTTCGAGCTGTTGGGCGGTTTCCCGGAGATGCCCTTGATGGAGGATGTCGCCATGAGCCGCAGGCTGAAAAGTGTCGCTGGCCGCCCGGCTTGCGCCACCGCGCGTATTATCACCTCGAGCCGCCGTTGGGAGGAGAACGGTATCTGGCGTACCATTTTGCTAATGTGGAGATTGCGGCTGGCATTTTTCCTGGGCGCGGATCCCGCCCGACTGGCGCGTCGTTATCGAGGTACCTCGGATGTCGAGAAATAAATCGGCCGACTCGGGGACCCATGATTACCATTTTTTGAATACCACCGCATAAAATATGCGTGTCCTCGAAATTTCTCTTAAGGGGGGAAACCAAAATGCCTGTTACACAACAACCGACCCCGGAGTCCGTCTGGGCATTGATGCAGGAAACTGCTCGGCAGATGCAGGAAACCGACAGGAAGATGCAGGAAACCGATCGGCAAATGAAAGAAACCGACCGCAAAATGCAGGAAACCGATCGGCAAATGAAAGAAACCGACCGAAAAATGCAGGAAACCGATCGAAAAATGCAGGAAACCGATCGGCAAATAAAAGAAACCGACCGAATCGTGCAGGAAACTGCTCTACAGATGAAAGAAACCGACCGGAGATTGAAGAAGGCGGAGGATCTTTTCACCAGCCAGTGGGGACGATTGGTGGAGTCCCTGGTCGAGGGCGCATTGGTGCCCCTGTTCCAGAAACATAACATCTCCGTACAGCGTACCATCCGCAGGGTCAGCGGGTGCTATGAGGGCCAAAACTACGAGTTCGACATCCTGGTCGTCAATGGGAACGAGCTTGTCATCGTGGAGGTCAAGACCACGCTGCGCCCGAGGGACGTTACCGGGTTCGTCAAAAAACTGGATCACTGCAAGGTTTGGATGCCGGAGTATAGCGACAGGGCAGTTTACGGGGGCATGGCCTTTCTTCAGGCCGACTCGGGGGCCGAGCGAATGGCCGAAAAACAAAGGCTGTTCGTGATCCGGGCAACCGGGGATTCAGCGGCCATCATCAATCGCAAGGGATTCGACCCACGGATCTGGTGATGGAAATTCGGAATCGGGGGGATGAAATGGGGAATCGAGAATTTTCGCCCCGCCAAAAAATATGTTAGACCCCATATTGGAAGCTCGCTGCGTAAGTCGATTTGTTTATTTCCCCCTCACCTTCGCAAATGAGTCACCCTTTACAAAACACCAGCTTCGCCTTACCAACGCTAAACACGCATCGATGGTTCGAGGCGAAGCTTCGCTAGTGCCTGACTGAGCATGAGGAATCAGTATGTCTGAAGTAAAAAAGGTCGTTCTTGCCTATTCCGGGGGATTGGATACTTCCATCATCTTGAAGTGGCTCCAGGACAAATACCACTGCCAGGTGATTACCTTTACCGCGGATATCGGCCAGGGGGAGGAATTGGAACCGGCGCGCCGCAAAGCCATGGCCCTGGGTGTCACGGATATTCATATCGAGGATCTGCGAGAGGAGTTCGTTGGCGAATACGTATTCCCTATGTTTCGAGCCAACACCCTGTATGAGGGAGAGTATCTCCTGGGCACCGCCATTGCACGTCCGCTGATCGCAAGGCGCCTCGTGGAGATCGCACGCGACGTCGGCGCCAACGTCATTGCCCATGGGGCAACCGGCAAAGGCAATGATCAGGTGCGCTTCGAGCTGGGTGCCTACGCCCTGGCCCCCGATATTCGAGTGATCGCCCCATGGCGGGAGTGGGATCTCGATTCCCGGAAAAAGCTCATCGACTATGCCAGGACCCACGGCATTGCCGTGGAGACCAAGCCGGGTGGTGGTTCCCCCTACTCCATGGACGCCAATTTATTGCATATCTCTTATGAGGGCGGTCCCCTCGAAGACCCGTGGCAGGAGCCCGACGAAGATATTTGGCGTTGGACGCGCTCGCCGGAAGATGCCCCGGATCGACCCCGGTATGTGGAGGTCGGGTTCGAACGCGGCGACATCCGAACCCTGGATGGCGAACCCCTTTCCCCCGCCAATATATTGGCGCGCTTGAATGCGTTGGGGAATGAACATGGGATCGGCCGCATCGATATGGTGGAGAATCGTTATGTGGGCATGAAATCCAGGGGCTGCTACGAAACTCCGGGCGGTACTATTATGCTCAAGGCCCACCGGGCTATGGAGTCGGTAACCCTGGATCGGGAGGCAGCGCACCTCAAGGATGAATTGATGCCCCGCTACGCGCGGCTTATCTACAATGGCTATTGGTGGAGCCCGGAAAGGATGGCGCTCCAATCCTTGATCGACCAGACCCAGGAATCCGTGAACGGAGAGGTCCGCCTGAAGCTGTACAAAGGGAACGTGATGGTCGTTGGTCGAAAATCCGATACCGATAGCCTGTTCGATGCCAACGTGGCCACCTTCGAGGAAGATAGCGGTGCGTACAATCAAAAGGATGCCGAGGGTTTTATCCGTTTGAATGCCCTGCGTATGCGCATTGCACCAGCGACGGCATGGCGTGGCTGGGTCGATTAGCAAGCTGAAAAATGCGCCTCTTACCACCTTGCGTGCGATCATGACCAAAAAACATTGCTGGGAAAACGCCGTCGAGAGGTATGCGAAAGTCGAGATTTTCGATAGCCCTCTTCACGACACATGCTCGCCCATTGCTTGGCGCCTTGCGTGATAGGATGAGCGCACCAGAGGGCCACTCGCGACCTGTTCGAATCCCATCTCGCGGGCAATCGTTCCAAGCCGTTCGAATTCTTCCGGTGGAACGAAACGTACTACCGGCAGATGCGCGCGGCTCGGTTGCAGATATTGACCGATGGTGATCCGCTGACAACCATGGTCGCGCAGGTCGCGGAGTACCGCCAGAATTTCTTTCTGCCGTTCCCCAAGCCCCAGCATCAGGCCGGACTTGGTCGGTATTGCCGGATATGCGATGCGAAAGCGCGACGTCAATTGCAGTGACCAATGGTAATCGGCGCCCGGACGCACCGTTCGATACAGGCGGGGGACGGTTTCCAGGTTGTGGTTGAAAACATCGGGCGGGGCGCAAGCGAGTTGTTCCAGGGCCGTGTCGAGGCGTCCACGAAAATCGGGGACCAGTATTTCGATTCGGGTTTGCGGTGCTTGTTTACGGATTTCCCGGATACAGGCAGCAAAGTGACCTGCGCCTCCATCCCTGAGATCGTCGCGATCCACGGAGGTAATGACTACATAATCCAGCCCGGTTTCGGCAATGGTATCGGCAAGACGTCGGGGTTCTTCGGGGTCGAGGGGCGATGGACGACCATGGGCTACATCACAAAACGGGCAGCGTCGAGTACAAATGTCGCCCATAATCAGGAATGTCGCGGTTCCTTGTCCGAAGCATTCGGAAAGATTCGGACACAATGCCTCTTCGCAAACGGTATGTAGCCTTTGTTGACGAAGGAGATTCTTGAGGCGCAATACCCGCGGGGCCATGGGGGCCTTGACGCGGATCCAGGATGGTTTACGAGGAGATTCCGATTTTTCCGGCGATGTAGGTATATTGTCGTTTGGCATAGTGGGCATTGTGTATATTGAGGTAAAATCACTTTTCCATTAGAACCCAATCCGGCATGGCCAGGACCGAAATCTTCCGGACGAAGAACAACGAGTCGTTTCGCCTGGGAAAGAAACCTTCTGACTCTCTCGAAACCTCGAGCGCACAAGATTCCTTGCGCAGCGAAAAATGACAAAAACGAAATCCTTTGATCGTTTTGTTCAGGATTTCACGGGTAATCGACGAGTGGAGCTTCGCCTCGGACCGACAACAAAGCATGATTCATGCATTGGTAAAGCAAAATCGGTATTTTGTAAAATTCGATGTATTGGAAAAACGAAATTTACTCATTCGTGAAGCTGAGCGGGAAATAAACAAACTCGAAGAGGATTGTCCGGCCCGATGCCCTGGTTAGCCATCTTTCCCTCTTGGGGAGGAGAAAGAGCGTGCCGAACCGATAGAAATCGGCGATGCGTCTAGGTGAGATTCGGAGATGATCGGGAATATAACCGGACAGTGGAGAAATAGGAAGATTGCATGATGATGACACCGGAACAGACTATATTGATAAGAGATACCTGGAAAAAGGTGGAACCTATCGCGGATACCGTCGCAGAGCTTTTCTACGCGAGGTTGTTCGAAATGGACCCGTCGCTCGAAATGCTTTTCAAAAGCGACATAAAGACACAGGGTGCCAAGCTGATGAAGATGATCGCAATGGCCGTGAGCGCCCTCGATCGATTCGAGGCCGTTATCCCTTCGATCCAAAGCTCCGGGCGACGCCATGTGGGATACGATGTCAAGGAGGAAGATTACGATACGGTGGGCGGAGCGCTGCTGTGGACCCTCGAAAAGGGGTTGGGTAGCGAATTTACTCCGGAGGTCGAGGATGCCTGGGCAGCGCTCTACGGTAAACTCGCTTCCATCATGAAGGATGCCGCGAGAGAGATTTCATGACCCGCACTACCTGGCGGAGCCTCGCCTCGAACCGACTGGGCATGACCCGGCATCGGTAAAGCAAAACCGGCGTTTCGTAGAACTCGACTCATTTGCGAAGGTGAGCGGGAAATAAACAAACGGGTGAAAAACCCTGTTTCCCGACTCTCTCCGTATAAATGGTCATACCCCATAAGAATCGAGGGGATCCGTTTCGGTGTGAACAAGAAATCCAATCGCAAGGCGCGGGCGCGTTATAAAATATGGGCGTATTATATCGCCGGTGGCGCGATATCCCTGGCCTTTGTCCTGGTGCTGCTGCATCCCGATTACTCCTACCTGCATGTCAACGGACCCATGAATACCGGCCATGATGAGTTGGCATGTGACGACTGCCATAAATCGGAACGAGGGGATTTGCGTCAGCAACTTCAAGCCAATGTACAATATCTGCTGGGGAACCGCTCGAAACTAGTGGCGGTGGGATACCGTGCGGTGAATAATTACGACTGTTTGTATTGTCATGCCCGGCCCAATGATCGTCACCCGGTATCCCGCTTTTTCGCGCCACGGTTTCGAGATGCCAGAGAACGGATCCAGCCGCAATACTGTGTTACCTGCCATCTGGAGCACACCGGGAGAAGGGTTACCGGGAGCGTGTCGTATTGCGAGGTTTGTCATGAAAAGATCGATATCGAGAATGATCCGATCAGTATCCCGCATCGGCAGCTCGCGCGGGACAACGATTGGGAATCGTGTTTGGCGTGCCATGATTACCATGGAAACCACAAAATGGAAGTAACTCGGGATTTCGATACACGCATTACTCGGCAAACACTACAGGAATATTTTGCCGGAGAAAGCGATTCCCCCTACGCAGCACAAAAATTCCACAAAGCCCGTGTCGGATCGTAAGCCTATGTTGAACCGGATAATAATAACGGCGCTTATTTTTATAGCCCTGTATATATACCTGTTCGTAACCGCCCCACCACAACTGGTCGAAACCGAGGTTACGGGCAAGACGCTACCCATCGAGCTGGCTTTCGATATCCTCAACAAAGAGAATGAATTGGTCCGGTCGCTGTATACCAAGGAAATCGTAGGTGCGAGCAAAGCGGCAAGGACAAGATTTTTCCAACTGACGCGATCGCGGCATGGAGAGGAAGCCGTGGATGCAGGCACGGAAATGAGGATAAAGTTCGACGAGAACTGGGACAGAGATAGCCTGGATGCGGCACCGCTACCGGCGCAGTTTTTACGCCTTACTTCCCTTGGCCTCGAGAAAACCAATACGCATCTGGGGCTCTATTTGGGTTCCGATTATCCCATCAATGAAGCAAACCTGTTTACCGGCGAACAACTAAGAAGGTTTCACCAGGTAAGGGAAACAAAAGAACCCATTCAGTTTTATGCGCAGGACACCGAACTATATGTCGGCATGTATGCCGATATCGCCATCTCCCCGGCCTGTACGGGATGCCACAACAAGCATAGTGGAAGTCGAAAGAATGACTGGCAGCTCGGTGATGTCATGGGGGCTACCTCCTGGACCTACCCTTATAAAGAAGTCAGTCTGGAACAACTACTTCGGATGGTAGCCGCATTCAGACAGAGCGTACGCGAGGCCTATGCGCAGATCGTGGACAAGGCAAACACCTTTGAAAATCCGCCCGACATCGGGAATAAATGGCCACGTGGCGGCTATTACCTGCCCAGTGCGGATCACTTCATGCGCCGTATCGCATCACGCAACTCGGAACACAGCATTGCAACATTGTTTGCTACCCTCGCCGACAACGAGAGGCCGAAAAATGACTAAGCTCGCTCATGCGCTTCATTTTCAGGATATATCGGCATTAATCAATCCTAAAAGATATGCCGTATTCGGCTTCCTGTCCCTATTGGTCGTGGCGGCCTGGATCGGCATGGGTTACCAATGGGAATGGCTCGCGGGCATACAACAGAACAGCCTTTACAAACAATTTTCCGGGATTGTGCTCCTTGCACTCATATTGCAGCAATGGCGTTTCGGACTGCGGCGTTTCACCGGTAAAAAGTCGACCGTGGGCTTCATGGACAGCCATAAGCTGATCGGCTGCCTGCTACCGGTATTTTTTCTATTTCATGTCAGAGATTTCGGCGTTGCCTACCAACAGATATTGGCTGGTATCTTATTACTGAATTGCCTAATCGGCATTCTCAACATGGAAATCCTGCAGATCAAAAAACCACTGTTCTACAATGCATGGATGGCCTTACATATCAGTTTCGCCGTGGTCAGTTTGACGCTGGCCGTTTACCATATCTATGTCGTGTATTTATATTGATCCCGAACTCCGACGCCACCCATCGCCATGGGTAACCTATCCAGCGAAGCTTTGTCGGTTCGAGCACAAGCTTCGTCAGGAATCCAACTACTCCGCTGAATTCCGCCAGATGTCTCCGTGGCAGCCTCCCAGCCGCATCAGGAATCACCACCCACGAGCGCCCCGTGCACCGTCTCCGGAAGGTTGGCATTTCACTGAAAGTATCTGAAAAACAAAGATTCCGAGAGAATAGGTGCGTGCGCCAAGACCCACCTCCGCTTTCTTCCAGTCCTGGCACGAAACGCCAGACGTCCCAATCGCCCCCAAATCGCTCCAGAGCCCGCTGTTTTGGCGGCTACGGGAATGGAGAATTGCCCCCCCATAGCCAAAAACCAAACCCCATAGCCCAGCGCGCCACCCGGCCATCATCGGCGCCCGCCATGACGATATCGCCGTCGTCGATATCACCATGGTTTCGAGTCGCCCCGTTCTTCATTCACAACACGAGGATTCCGGGGACCTCAGCGGGGGAATGGTGGGATCCGACGGGATGGAAGCTCATGACAACAATAGCTTCACATAATTGGGCAACGCGAACGCCCCCCGGTGGATATCGGCGTTATAGTAATGAAGGCCATGAATATTAGCGCTCTCGGGTCGAAAGTCATGCAGCGGGTGGTAGCGCTTCGAGCAGAAGGCAAAGCTCCAAAGCGCGCTGGGATAGGTGGGAATGTGCGCCAGGTACATCATCACGGTAGGAAATACGGCGCGCAGATTTTTATAGATCTTGCGCACATTGTCGGCATGGAACAGGGGAGATTCGCTTTGGGCCACGAAAATACCGTCTTCATCGAGCGCATTGAAGGCGTCCTGGTAAAATGATTGCTGAAACAGCGGCTCCGCGGGCCCCACCGGATCGGAGGTATCCGACACCACCAGATCGAATTTCTCGCGGGTATTCGCGGCAAACCTTGCCCCATCGTCGTGGATAACCTTGGCGCGGGGATCATCGAAACCACTCGTTACGCCAGGGAAAAAGCGCTTGCAAACCTTTACGACCTCGGGGTCTATCTCTACCACCAGGGCAGTCTCGACCCGCGGGTGTCTGAGGACTTCCCGCAGGGCTCCGCCATCGCCACCACCGATGATCAGGACGCGCGATGGCGCCGGATGTACGGTAAGGGGTACGTGGCTGATCATCTCGTGATAGACGAATTCATCCTTCTCCGTGATCATGATGGAACCGTACAGCACCAATGCCTTGCCGAACTCCTCCGTCTCGATTACGTCGATGCGCTGAAAGTCCGATATCGTGCTGTGGATTACCCGGGATACCTTCAGCGTCAAGCCAACCCCTTCCTTATTGAACTCGGTAAACCACATGTTCCAAAGGTTGGGACCAAACTCGCTTTTGACTCGTTCGCTCATGGTCTTTTCATTCCTGAATTTCTGTTAGTCGATCATCAATATCCTTGCCGCCGGCGTGCTGTTGAAACGGGTCGTGTGGGCCGTCGAATAAGCGCCCACATTATGCACCACCACGATATCTCCAATCTCCAACACGGGCATGAATTCATTTTTGGCGATGATATCGAATGAGTCGCAGGTAGGACCGGCCAGCACACATGGCTCCGGATTTTTCGTCTCCATACATTGGAACCCGTAGTTGGTCTTGTCGAAGACCATGCCCGACAGCGTGCCATAAAGCCCATCATCCAGATAATACCAGGTCATTCCCTGTCGGCGGGATTTGCCGATTACCCGCATGACCAGTAGCGCCGCCGTGGCGCAGATGGCCCGTCCGGGTTCCGCGATGATCTCGGTATCGGGGAAATAGCCACTAATGGCCTCTCGAATGGGTTTACAGAAGCTCGAAGGCTCCATCATGGGGGTCTTGTAGGAGACCGGGAACCCCCCGCCGATATCCAACGTGGACATGGGATGTCCCGCCAGGGCCATCTTATTGAAGAGATCGCGACATACCACGGCCATTTCCAGGTATGGTATCGGTATGGAGGTTTGGGACCCCACATGAAAGCACAATCCCCGAGGAGTCAGTCCCCGTTCCAGCGCCGCCATGAGGAGTGGCTCGGCTTCGTCATGGGCGCAACCGAATTTGGCACCAAGATCGACCACGCAGTCGGGGTTATTCACGGAGAGGCGCAACATGACACCGACCCCTGGTGCCGCTCGCGCGATCTTGTCCAGTTCCGACGGATTATCGTAGAAAAAGGTGTCGACCCCTGCCTGGTACGCGGATTCGATTTCATTGGGGCGTTTGATGGGATTGGTATAAATAATATCCCGCGCTGGAACCCCGAGATCGGAGACCCGATCGAGCTCGCCCAGGCTTGCGATATCGAACCCACTGCCGATCCTGGCCAGCGCGCGCAACAGACCCGAAGTCGGGTTCGCCTTTACTGCGTAGTACAATCGGACACGGGGCAGTGCCGCTTGCAAGCCCTGCAGGTTTTCCGCCAACTTGCGTTCCGAAACAACCACCAGGGGAGACCCGTATTCCGCTACGAGTTCGGCAACATCGAGATTCGTCGGATCCATGATCGAAAGAACATATTGGCGCTTCGCGCCAAGACTGAAGCGGGGTGGGCCTTGGTGCACGCACCGATTCTCTCGGAATCTTTGTCTTTCCGATACGAAGTCATGGGCAAACTCGTGTCCTATGACAAAACGCAAACCGGGTGAAAAACCGACGAGCCCGGAAGGTGCCGAGATTGGCAACCGATTCGACGATATCCGAACCGATGGATCGCCTGGAGGAAATTATAATGGGTTGCCAGCGCGGATGTGGAAACTGTAACAACGAACAGCTATTCGTAAAGATGATGAGTTGAAAACATCGAATTGGTTTGCTTGTTTCCCGCTCGGCTTGGATCGAGTTTTACAAGGCACCAACTCCGGCTTACCAAGCCTCGATCACGCTTCATCGGCTCGAGGCGATGCCTCGCCAGATATAGGACTGACCAATTACATTGACTTCTTCGAACATACGCTTTAGAAGATACGCTTCGAAAAAACGGCTGGCGAAGCTTCGCCAGAGTATGATTCGGCACTGGTAAAGCAAGGCAGGCGTCTCGTGAAATTCGACTCATTTGCAAAGCCGAGCGGGAAATAAACAAATCGATATAAGGATTCGACATGACCATATTTCAGAAACAGGCGGGCCGTATTCTGGCCATCCTGGCTGTCATCGCAGCTTACAGTTTTGCCCGTTTGCCGACATTACCGTCGGAAGAACAGGAGGCATTGAGCGCCCGTTTCGGCTTTATTGCGTCGAATCTGCCGGAACCGCCGGGCTTCGATTATAGTACCACGGTGCGCACGGTAAGCCCCCGGCTCGATCACATCTCGAGCTGGATCTCCTCGGTGGGTGCCTCGGTCGCCCTCGACGACATGGATGGGGACGGTTTGCCCAATGATATCTGTTGGGTGGATGTGCGCATCGACCGGGTATTACTGGCCCCGGTGCCGGGTACCGGTGAGCGTTACCCCCCGCTGGTATTGAGTACCGATCCGTTGCCTTACGACGATAACTCCATGGCGCCCATGGGTTGCCTGCCCGGTGATCTCGATGAAGATGGCCGAATGGATTTGCTGGTCTATTACTGGGGCCGTACCCCGGTGGCCTTCCTGCAACGTACCGACACTCTGCAATTCGTACCGAGAGAGGTCTATCCGAGGCAGGAGCGCTGGTTTACCAGCGCGGCTACCCGCGCCGATGTGGATGGAGACGGCCACATCGACTTGATAATCGGTAATTACTTCCCGGATGGCGCCGGCGTCATCGATCCCGATTTTATCTCGGAAGAGAGCATGCATCATTCCATGTCGCGGGCCTATAACGCCGGAGTGAATCACCTGTTGTTATGGCGCGGGGCTACTCGAGGGAATCTGCCGGATGTGCGCTTCGAAGACGCCGAGGGGGCATTCACCCATCAGGTAAAACACGCCTGGACACTGGCCGTGGGAGCCGCCGATCTCGATGGAGACCAGCGCCCGGAGATCTACTTGGGCAACGATTTCGGCCCGGACCGACTGTTGCACAACCGTTCCGAACCGGGTAGTCCGAAATTCGCCCTGCTGGAGGGGGAACCGAGTTTCCGAACCCCATCCTCGCTGGTACTCGGCCGCGACTCCTTCAAGGGCATGGGCACCGATTTCGGCGATGTGAATGGAGATGGTCACCTGGACATCTACGTAAGCAATATCGCCACCCGATTCGGCCTCATGGAGAGCCATTTCCTGTGGCTGAGCACCGGCGAAACCCACCGCATGAAGGAAGGGCACGCCCCCTACGTGCATGGCAGCGAGCGGCTCGGCGTTGCCCGCAGTGGCTGGGGTTGGGGTACGCGGCTGGCGGATTTCGACAACGATAGCGTATTGGAGGCCGTACAAACCACTGGCTTCATCAAAGGTGATGTGGACCGCTGGCCGGAGCTTCAGGCACTCGGCACCAGTAACGACGAGGTACTTGCCGATCCCCGCTTCTGGCCCCGTTTTCAGCCCGGCGACGACCTGAGCGGCCATGAAGCCAATGCCTTTTTCGTGCGCGCCGATGACGGGCGCTACTACGATCTGGCGGCAAGATTGGGGTTGGGAGAACCGGTGGTCAGCCGCGGCATTGCCACCGCCGATGTGGACGGCGACGGTGATCTCGACTTTGCCTTTGCCAATCAATGGGCGCCATCGGTGTTTTATCGCAACGATTGCCCTGCGTGCGGCGCTTCACTGGTGTTGGATCTGCGCCTTCCGGTCGATGCCGACGCCTTCGGCTATACCACCGTGTGGCCCGGTAGTGTCAAGAAAGATATTGCCGCTTATCCTGCCATCGGGAGCGCGGCCACGGTGCATCTGCCGGATGGGCGCCATTTGGTGGCCCAGGTGGATGGCGGCAATGGTCACTCCGGCAGCCGCGCGCCACAATTGCATTTCGGTCTCGGGGATATCCCCCCCGATACACCGCTACAGGTACGGGTAGACTGGCGCGACCGCAACGGAACCGTGCATCACGAGACCCATCATCTGACCGCCGGCTGGTACACCGTGTATCTGGCCGCCGCGAAAAGGAGTTGATCCCATGAAAACACTCGGCGTAAAAGAAAACACCACGCTGCGCTTCTATCCGAAGGGCAACCCCAATCTTCGCCTGTTCGCCCTATGGTATTTCGCACTGCTTATCACGGTATGGTGGGTGGGTGGTATTCTGTATCTCGGTTTCGAGCAGTCCTGGCTGCAATTCATGGTCGCCATCGGTGCCGCCATGGGCATGCAATGGCTGCTCATGCGGGTCCACTGCACCACCCATGATTTCCGCCCGCCATGGCAGGGTGGTTTCATGAAGCTTGCCATTTTCCTGATACCGGCCTACATACCGGGCGTTGCCGTGGCGATGTTGATCTATCCCAACGAACGGCTGACCCCCGTCATCTTTGCCGCGGTTCTGGCCATTGCCTCCAAGGCCATCTTCCGGGCGCCCGTGGGGGAAGGGCAAACCCAGCATATCTTCAATCCCTCCAACCTTGCCATCACCGTAACCCTGTTCTTGTTTCCGGCGGCGGTGGGTTTTGCGCCACCCTATCATTTCACCGAAAACATCTCCGGGATATGGGACTGGGTCGTGCCCGGTGTCGTACTGCTGAGCGGCATCCTGGTCCACGCCGTTTCCACCGGACGCCTGCCGCTGATCCTGGCCTGGCTCATCGGATTCATCGCCCAGGGTCTGCTGCGCTCCTTCATCTTCGGCACCCCGATGCTGGCGCCCCTGGCGCCCATGACCAGTGTCGGTTTCGTCCTGTTCACCTTGTACATGTTGCCGGATCCGGGCACAACGCCGATCAAGTGGCGCACCCAGGTCCTGTTCGGGCTGACCGTCGCCATCGTTTACGGATTCCTGCAGGTATTCCACGTATTATTCGGCTTGGTGGTATCCCTAACACTGGTATGCGCCATGCGAGGGATTTGGCTGCATCTTGTGGACCTGAAGGGTGGTGCCCCGTCCCGTTCCGTGCCGGATCCCGCACAGGCTTGACGACCCCGACAAATTCCGGCCTGGCCGGAATTCATACGTGGAGGAAAACATGGCTATTTGGAATCTGCCGCGATTGCGCCGCTGGTTGTTCGGGATTCCACCACGGGAAATAACGGTAGAGCGGCGTGGCTTCGTCGGCGGGACACCTGCCACGCGGGCTCGCATAGAGCAAATCGGGGAAACCTTCGCGTACGGCTATCACGCCGCGCTGGAATCACCCGCCATGGATGTGTTGCAACCCCGGCTGGAGGCCATGGAAACCGAGCGCCGCGGTTTTGCCTATGAAGGCGCCGCCATGGGGTTGGCGTTGCTGGACTATCTGATACCGGGGCGGCGGGGCGGACGCATCGCGGCGTTTCTAGCCGGTCCCGGCGATGCCCATGCCTATATGGTCCATGTGGGTATCGGTTGGGCGCTGGCCCGCCTCCCGCGCCGTCTGGAGACCAATCTGCGTCCCTTGGATCCCCTGTTGCGTTGGCTGGCGGTGGACGGTTACGGGTTTCATCAGGGGTATTTTCACTGGCCACGCTACGTTACCGCCATGGCGCGGCCACGGAACCTGTCCCCTTATGCTCTCAGGGTCTTCGACCAGGGCCTGGGCCGCAGCCTGTGGTTCGTGAAATGCGCGGTTCCGGCGCGGATCGCCGAGACTGTCGATGGTTTCGATGCGGCACGCCGAAGCGATCTGTGGAGTGGCGTGGGTCTGGCCGCTACCTACGCGGGAGGCGTTAAACAGGGTACCTTGGAGGGGCTCCACAAGCTGGTGGTTCCTCATCGTGCCGAGTTGGCCCAAGGTGCCGCCTTTGCCGCCAAGGCCAGGGAAAGGGCGGGTAATCCTGCTCCCCATACGGAACTTGCTTGCAAACTGTTCTGTGGCGAGACGGCGGTAGCGGCGGCAAGGGTTACCGATGATGTATTGCAAAGACTATCCGCCGAGGATCGTGGTAGCGGTAACGCACCCGCCTACGAGATCTGGCGACAGGGTATTCGGCAACACTTCGAAGGGACTCCGTGAATCACGAGATGATTTTTACCTCGACGACAAACCTTGGAGATACTTCCATGAAACTTGGTGTATTACTGACCTTGAATGCAATGATCGCTCTTATGTTCGGGTTGACCTCCATATTTATCCCCGAAATCATGTTGACCATTTATGGCGCCGAAACCATCGGCACGGAATTGGTCCAAATGACCCGACTCTTCGGTTCGGTAGTACTCGGTTATGCCGTGCTGAGCTGGCTTGCCAGAAATGCCGAGGGCTCGGATGCCAGGCAGGCTATCCTTCTTGCCTTTATCATCAGCTATCTCTTCGGCCTGATAGTAACGTTATTCGGTTTCTTCTCCGGCGTAATGGGCATGATTGCCTGGTTGAATGTAGTGCTCTACCTGATTTTCATATCCGGTTACGGATATTTCCGGTTTGCAAAGCAAGACTGATACCCCTCCCCTTACCCCCATTTATACCCCATTGGTCTACCCGAGTATCCCCGCTCTCGTGCGGGGGGCGGGGATACTGGCGGAAGTGACCATCCAACACCGTCCCGCCTCAACCTGACTGGGCAGAAATCCATGCCACATTCGACCAACATCGCCATCATCGGCATCGCCTGTATCTACCCCGGCGCGAACGACACCAAAGAATACTGGGAATCCATCCTGTGCAAGCGGCGCGGATTTCGGGAGATCCCCAGGGAGCGAATGCCGTTTTCGGACTACGGTTCCATGAACCGTTCGGATCGGGACAAGACCTACGCCCGAAAGGCCGCCCTGATCGATGGATTCGAATTCGACTGGAAGCGACACCGCATTCCGAAAGTGGCTTATGAGGCGACGGATACCACCCATTGGCTTGCCCTGCAAACGGCAATCGATGCCGTTGCCGCATCGGGGATCGATCTCGACGCCATCGGTCGCGATAACATCGGCGTGGTGGTGGGAAACTCACTCACGGGCGAGATCTCCCGCGCCAACCTGTTGCGACTTCGCTGGCCCTATGTGCGCCGGGCCATCATCGAGGGATTCGAGGCGGGCGCGTTGTCCACCCCCCTGTCGACCCATGAACAGGCGGCGCTCCTGGCCGATATCGAGGCGTCCTTCAAGGCCCCTTTCCCGATGCCGAACGAGGATACGCTGGCAGGTGCCTTGTCCAATGTAATCGCCGGGCGCATCTGCAACTTCATGGATCTGCACGGTGGCGGTTATACGGTGGATGGCGCCTGTGCCTCATCGCTGCTGGCCGTGGCCACCGCCTGCGACGCCCTATCCAATCAGCGAGCCGATCTGATGTTGGCGGGCGGTGTGGATATCAGTCTCGATCCCCTCGAGCTGGTGGGATTTGCCCGGGCCGGTGCGCTGACCGAGGGCGAGATGCGCGTGTACGACCGCAATTCGTCCGGTTTTATCGCCGGCGAGGGGTGTGGCTTCGTCGTGCTCATGCGCGAACAAGACGCCGCCCGCCACGGCATCGAACCCTGGGCGCTGATCGACGGATGGGGAATCTCCTCGGACGGACACGGCGGCATCACCGCCCCCAGGACCGAAACCCAATTTCTGGCGATCCAGCGCTGTTACGAGTCCCTTGCGTTTTCTCCACGGGAACTCGACTTCGTCGAGGGCCATGGGACCGGGACGCCGGTGGGCGACCCGGTGGAGCTTGGCGCGCTGATCCGGGCAACGCGGGAGGAAAAGGGTTCATCGACGAAACAGGATGTGCGTCCCATCGGCGTCACGTCCGTCAAGACCCTCATCGGTCACGCCAAGGCCGCTGCCGGTATCGCCGGGTTCATCAAGGCCGCCATCGCCGTCAATCAACGTGTATTACCCCCCATGGCTGGCCTGAAAACGCCGGCGCAATCCTTCGAAAGCACCCAGGCACGGATCTACCCCATCGCGACCGGAGCGGTTTCCGAGGATCGTAGCGCCCCGATGCGCGCCGGCGTGTCGAGCGCCGGGTTCGGTGGCATCAACTGCCATATTGCCCTGTCGAGCCCGCAAACGCCCCCCAAACCCATAACCACCTTGCCGACCCGGCTCCTGTTGGCGTCGGCACAATCGGCCGAGCTATTCGTGGCCAGTGGCGACTCCCCCGCGGATGTCACGCAAAGGTTATCGGAGATAGCGACACGCGCCAAGGGCATGGCCGAGGGGGAACTGGTGGATCTGGCCGCCGATTGCGCCGCGCGCGATGGCGCCATGCCGTGGCGCGCCGCCGTAATCGCAGGGACCGTCGATGAACTTGCCGGGAATCTGCATGACCTCATCGAAGCGATTCGAGTCGCGGGCGCCAATACCCGCGCGCCGGGACGCTCCCTGTTTCGGCAAAGCACGGCGCCGCCCAGGGTGGGGTTTCTTTTCCCGGGACAGGGCTCTCAATTTCTCCATATGGGGGCACCACTGGCGCCTCGGCACGACTGGGCCGCGGCACGGGCAACGCACTGGGATGAGCGCTTTACCGATTCGGAAGGAACCCCCCTGACCGACCTGATCGCCCCCCCCCTGGAGCGCGCCGACCGGGAGGAAGTCATCGCCGGTTGGGAGGCGAGATTGCGCGATACACGAACTGCGCAACCCGCTATTTGCATGACCTCCCTCCAGTGGCTGCAATGGCTGCGCGGACTCGGGGTAACGGCCAGCATCGCAGCCGGACACAGTCTCGGCGAGATCGGGGCCATGGTGGCGGCGGAGATCTTGTCGGAAGACGAGGCCATCGAGGTCTTGCGGGTCCGGGCCGCGGCCTGCGCCGCCACGGGGGACGAGGCGGGCGCCATGGCAGGGCTCCAGTGCGGGGCGGATCGGGCGGGAGAGCTTCTGGCCCGGATCGATGGTTATGCGGTAATCGCCAACGATAACGCGCCGGATCAGACCGTGATCGCAGGTGACCCCAAGGCCATCGACGCGCTTTTGCGGGTGGCGAAGGAGGTAAATATCACCACGACACCACTTAATGTATCCAACGCCTTTCACTCCAACTATATGCATGCCGCCGAGGCGGCGTTGCTGGAACTTGCGCGCACACGGGCCGAGGAACGCAGCCCATCGATTCCCTTCGTGTCGGGACTGCACGGTGCGGCGGTTACCGAGGCGTTCGAACCCTGGTTCTATCTGGCCGAACAAGTGGTCGCCCCCGTGCAGTTTCGCAAACTCTCCGCTGTTTTTCCCGAGTATTGCGATGTGATCCTGGAATTGGGTCCCGGAAAGGTATTGGGGAACCTGGTAAAACGCACGCTCTCCGATGAGATAGCGGTCTATTCCCTGGAGGAGAACTCCCCCAATAGAGATGCGGTGCGTTGCCGGACCATCGGCGCGCTCTTTGCCCACGGCTGCGTCATCGATTGGCACGCCTACTACGCGGACCGGTTTTACCGTCCCTTCGTTCCCGCCAGCGAACGACATTTCATTGCGAATCCCTGCGAGCTGCGGCAACAGGAGATCCCGCCCGGACTGCAAAAGGCGATCGAGCACGCCGAATCGGCTACCGGGCACGCGCCATCCGGCGCCGATACCCCTACGCGGGCCATCACCGACGATGGGCAGGACGCCTTGAGTGTATTACGGGATATCGTGGTACGCGAGAGCGGCTACGACCTCGATATGATTACCCCGGAATCGCGTCTGGCCGACGACCTCAACCTGGATTCCATCAAGATCGCGGAAGTTGCCGCCATGCTGGACCACGCCGGTTTTTCCGGCCCGGACCCGGAGGTCTTCGCGACGGCCTCCATCGGGGAAATCGCGGCGGCATCGAGGCGCGACAAACCGGCGCCGGAATCTGGCCAGGACACCGCACCGGTCACTGCCGGGCCATCGGACGAAGGCATCTCGATGCCCACCACCTTGCCGGTGTCGGGATATCGGATTGTCTGGCAACCCGAGGATCGGGAATTCGCCACGGCAAACCTCCACGGGCCGATTGCCATCATCTATGCCGAGGACCGCACCATCGACGCCATGAAACTGGCCGAACCCCTGGGCGTGACCGGCGCGAGAATCATCATCGACCCGATGCATGACGGTATATCGGTGCCGGTTGTCGCCGATGCGGCACGCATTATCGCCCTACCGCCCATCTACCGATTGGCCGCGGACCGATTCGGCGCGGCGGAGAATGATGCCGTCGAGGCATTCTTCGGTCGTGTCGGGCAGTGGCTGGCCGCAGGCGCCGCATCGCTCCTGTTCATCGGTCGTCCAGACCCCGGGTTCGGAGCCGAGTCCGAAACCAAATCCGGAGCCGCGCCCGAAGCCCCCATTGCCCCGATCTTCGGGTTTGCCCAAAGTGTGTTCCTCGATATGCCGGATTGCCCGGTGGTGGCTATGGAGGTTGCCGAGGATGCCATCGACGTGGCAAAGCCCCTCGTCGATGCCGCATTCGAACCGGGGATTACCCTGCTGCGCATCACGGCCCAGGGCGCATGCACTCGACCGACCCTGGTGCCCCACGTCCCTGAATCCGACGATCTCGATCCCACGCCCCCACTGGAGGCCGGCGACGTGCTGGTGGTATCCGGTGGCGCGAAGGGTATCACCGCCGCGTGTGCATTGGCCCTGGCGAAAGAAACCGGTGCCCGAAGCGCGCTATTCGGTTCCTCGAAAGAAGACGACCCGGAAATAGGGGAAACCCTGACGAAATTCTCGGTACAAGGTCTGAAGGCTACCTATGTCCGATGTGATGTAACGGACCCGACGGCCGTTGCCAGGGCCATAAAGGCAGTAAAACGACACTACGGCGTATCAAAGATCCGGGGGCTTGTCCATGGCGCCGGGGTCAATCGACCGGCTCCCGTCCAGCAGATCGATGGGGCGAAGCTGCGGCGGGAATATGCCGTGAAGACCATCGGGTTTTCCAATCTACTCTCCGCACTCGACCTCGATGGGCTTCGTCTTTGCGTCGGTTTCGGATCGGTCATCGGCACGGTGGGGATGAGAAACAACGCTGGCTACGCCCTCGCAAACGAGACCCTGTCCGGCCAGCTATCGGCGCTTGGCCGGGCATATCCGAATATCCGCGTGGTTTGTCCTGCCTATAGTGTCTGGGCGGATATCGGCATGGGCGCGAAGTTCGGGGTCGCAAGCGCACTGGAGAAACTGCGGGTCGCCTCCGTTCCGGTGGATGCGGGCATCGATTGGCTGGTGCGATGTTGCCGCGCCAGGGTGTTGCCCTCCCCCCTGATCATTGCCGCCCCCATGCACGGACTGGCGACCTGGCGTCTGGCGCGCCATGTGCCGGAGACGGTCCCCATGCGATTCGTCGAGGATTTGGTGGCGTTCGAGCCCGAATCCCTCCTGGTGGCACAACCCGTACTTACGACCGACAGGGACCCGTGGTTGCCGGATCACGACTTCCGCGGATCGCTTCTACTCCCACTGGTCTTCGCCTTGCGGGCCATGGCCGAGGCAAGCATTGCCCTTGCCGGGGCTGGTCGGACTGGCGTCGGTCGGGTAACCGGCATCCGTGGAATCGATATCCAACGCCCGATCATCGCGGTGCCGAACGGAAAAACCCCCATCGAGGTGGATACGAGATACACCGGCGCGCCGGGAATATACGATGCCAGGGTGGGAAGCCCCGGCAGCGCCTGGTCCGAGCCCGCCTTCGCGGCGACGCTCACCCTTGCCGATACCCCGCCACCAGGAGAGGAAACCGATCCCGGCTGGAGCGGATCGGTTCCGTCGCCGGAGCTCGGTAGCTGTCTGTACGATGCGATCCTCTTCCAGGGTCCACTGTTCCAGAGAATTCTGTCGGTGGACAGCCTCGACCTCTCTGACCCCATTCATCGACGTGGAACCTTTACGGTACGTCGGGAGGCGGCGCATGCGGCATCGATACCGGATACCTACTTCCTCGATGCACTCCTGCAATCACTACAGATCCTGGTGCCGAAAGATCTCTGTCTGCCGGTGGGTATCGATGACATCATCGTATTTGCACCCGCTTTCGAAAGTGGCCTGACAACGGTTTCCGCCGAAATCGTGGAAAAGACCGAGAACGGGTACGTATCCCGGATCGTGGCACTGGACTCGGAAACCGGCCGGATGGCGGCAATCCTGGATGGTTACAAAACGACGATCGTCGATCGGTTCGGCAACCGTCCGGATGCCGATGCGTTTTTCGATCCCATAGCCCTCGATCGTGAGTCCATTGCACCCCTTGCAGAGGCCTGCAAGGAAATCGGCATTCACGATTTGGCCCTCGGTGCCACCGATGATGGCGATCAGGGGGCTCGACATACTGCCGCGGCCAATCGGATCGATGCACGAATCGGGATAGCCCCATCCGCAATCGGTGGAGATGACAGTGGTAAACAACCGATCCTACAACCGGGAGACACCCCGCGGACATCCGTCTCCCATGACAGTGGACGTTCATTGACAATCGCCGGGTCCGGCATCGCAACCTGCGCCCTGCGGAAGGTGGCGCGGCGGCCCACCGCCTGGATCGAAATACTACCCGAGACGTACCACGGGCTATGGCGTACCCTGACGGAATGGTTCCATCATCCGGAATATGCCGGAGCGGCCACCCTGGCGCTACACGAATGTCTCACCAGGGCGGCCATCGAAGATGCGGATGTCCGCATCATGGATGTGACTGCCACCAGAGACAACGTGATCCCCGACGATGTGATTCCCCTGGAGATAACGGATGGGCGTATCGGGGGGAGCGCGCTGATTTCCATACGGGAATTCGTGCTGACCGGGGCCATGGCGGTGGCGGTGTTCTCGGGGAATGAAACGGGCGCCGACGACGCGGCAGCGCCACGGAGAGCCACGGATAACGCCCTCGCCCCATCGCACCCCATACACTACGAACGGGACGAGGTGTTGACCTTCAAGGATGTGCTGCCGCCACTTCGCGTCGCCACCGCCCCCGTTTTCTTCCGCTGGCTGGGGGATGTCCGGGAACATGCCATGTCCGAAATCCGCGAGCCGTTGGCCGAGGCATTCGGCGTGGGCGGCAAGGGAATGGTCACCAATTTTTCCGAGATCCGGATCTTCGGCCCACCGGTATTCTCCGCCGGGATCCGCGCCTGGGTATGGATCGAGCGTATTCTTGCCACGAGTCCCTCCACCTTCGAACTCGGTTTTCAGTGGGCGGAGATAGATGCCGATGGCAGGCCCGTCAGTATCGCCGGGCGTGGGCGTCAGCGCCTGACCTGGGTGGATATCGGTCCCGAAGGGCATGTCGCGGTGGAACCGCTTCCGGCATTTTTTTCCACATTTCTGGCGGCCAGAACACCAACGGAGGGCGCCAGGCCCTTCTCCCCGCCCGAAGCCCCCGGGAAGATCATTGCACCAGAGACCGAGACATCTCTGTGGCGTCGCAATGCCGATACGAACGACGGGGAAATGACCGCGAGCATCATTACCGACACCGATAACGGCTTTTCCAACTTCGTCGGAAACATCTACTTTTCCCACTATGCACTTTGGCTCGATCGCGCCTGCCAATCGATACTGCAGGCGGCGCCACTCCCCATGGGTTGCTACTACGCGGTACGCTTGCGCATCGACCACAGCGCGGAGGCAATGCCCGGCGACCGAATCGAAACCCGGGCCAAACTAACCGAACGAAGATCCCATGGATGTGATTTTGCGGTGGAATTCGTGAATCTCACTGCCAACGGCCAGCGAATCGCGACCGGTAACACGACCTACCTTGCACTGACCGAACGCGACAAAGGCTATATCGCGAGCGAAATACCCGTTTCGATGGCACATCGAAACGGGTGAAGCTTCGCCAGGGATCTTCTCGACCTTTGGGGGATAGAGATCTCGGGTCCGTAATCCTGATTATCGGGCCGGCGCGGGAACAGGTTGGCGCTTCGTGTCAAGACCGAAGCGGGGTGGGTCTTGGCGCACGCATCGGTTCTTTCGGAATCCTTGTTTTTTCGATACCTGAATATCTGGCCCACGGAGATCTTCGTTGTCGCGGACATCGCCATGGATGGTCAACCCATCGAGGATTGTCCCGCCCATCGTCCATCGTCCGGGAACGACTGGGACCGGACACGAAATTCCACCTCGCCCCGGTATCGGGAGGCGAGATCGCCACCGCACCGAGTCGGCGCTTCTCCACGAGGATATCCCCGAGGAATGGCGATCCCATATCCACTCGCCATTTGCCTCATTCCCAATCCCAGCGAAGCTTGGCCGGATATCGGCCGTGGCGCATCGATGCCAGCGCCATGAAAGAAATGATAATTTGCTTATTTCCCGCTCAGCTTCGTAAATGAGTCACCATTTTACGAAACGCCAATTTTGCTTTACCAATGGTAAATTATGTCGGTTCGAGCACAAGCTTCTCTAGGAGTTCTATACATTCGGGAGAGGACACGTGAACCTGGATACGCCGTTTTATGTAATCGACGAAACCCGCATGATCAAGTATCTGGAGCGGATCAAGTATGTGAAGGAGAAATCCGGGGCGAAATCGGTCCTGGCGCTGAAGTGCTTTTCCAATTGGTGCGTTTTCGAATCGATGCGCAAATACCTGGATGGGACCACCAGCAGCGGGCCCTATGAGGCGAGACTCGGTTACGAGAAATTCGGCGGAGAGACCCATGGATATTGTGTGGCGTACTCGAAGGAAGACGTGGCAGAGATGGCCGAGTATTGCGATAAGATTATCTTCAATTCCATGAGTCAATTGAGGACATACAAGGATGGCATCGGGTCGGTTTCGGTTGGATTGCGTGTCAATCCCATGGTGGGCTGGTCATGTCATCCCTTGAGCGACCCGGTTGGAAGGTATTCCAGGCTGGGCGTGCCGGGTCCGGCCCTCCCGGAGGATATCGGCGCGGAACTCGATGGCGTGATGTTCCATTACAATTGCGACCACGCGGATTTCCATGGATTTTCCAGTCACTTGAAAATGATAGGGGATCGCTTCGGTGGATTGTTGCATCGCCTGGAGTGGGTAAGCCTGGGCGGTGGGGTAACGTTTACCACGGACGGTTATCCCCTGGATGATTTTTGCCGGGTATTGAAGTCGTTTGCCGAAAGGTTCGACGTGGAGATCTATCTGGAGCCCGGCGAGGCGGCCGTGACCCATTCCACCTCATTGGTGGTCACGGTATTGGATATCGTCCACAATGAACGAACGACGCTCATCGTGGATGCAGGGACGGAACCCCATTTGCTCGATGTGCTGACCTATGGATACGCCCCCACCCTGGAAGAGGGGGAAGCGCTGGCCTGGTCGGATACCGGAGAATTCCAGGAACCGGATGATGGCCATGTCTATGTGGTCTGCGGCAGAACCTGCCTTGCCGGAGACAGATTCGGCATTTATCGATTCGACCGTGAAATCCACAGAGGAGACAGGCTGCATTTCGACAATGTCGGCGCGTATTCCATGGTGAAGAAGAACTGGTTCAATGGCATAAAGATGCCGTCGATTGTCCATAGGAGGCTCGATGGCACGCTGCAAGTGGTTTACGCCCCGACCTATGAGGATTATCTGTCGGAAAAACAGAATTCATGCGTCATCGGCGTCGAAAATGCCGCGAAAGGCGTCTCTCCCGGCGCTGCGGTGCCATGCGACGATGCCATGACCCCGGCGGCGCCCGAGGCCACGACCGAATCCAGGGATTCATGAAATACCTGACGAGGCTTGTGCTCGAACCGACAAGGCAGAGCCAAGCATCGATAAAGCAAAACCGGCGCTTCGTAAAATCAGACGCGTTCGCGAAGCGAATGTAAGGAAATCGAAGATTACCCTTTTCGATTTCCGTCTCCGAAAAACGCCATGAATGGCTTTTTCAGGGGTTCCCTAACCCGGCAAAGCCGGAACCGAAATTCCATCGCATGGAGGACATGTCAGCGCTTCGCGCCAAGACTGAAGCGGGGTGGGTCTTGGCGGGCGCACTGGTTCTCTCGGGATTTTTGTTTTTCCGATACCTTGAAGGATATGTCATCTCGACCGGAGGGAGAGATCTTGTGCATTTGGAATTTTTCAAGCCAGAAGATTTCTCGCTACGCTCGAAATGACAGATTGAAAATTTTTCGATCGTTTTGTTCAAGCTCTTTCGGGTAACTGACTAACCGGAAAATAAACAAAAACTGCCTAGCCTTGCTATTTCCGAACCACCGAGATGAAGGGGGGAATCGAATGAGAAAAAACGTATTGATCATCGGCGCCGGTGGCGTCGCCGGCGTGGCGGCCCATAAATGCGCCCAGCATAACCATATCCTGGGCGATATCTGCATTGCCTCCAGGACACAGGCCAAATGCGATGCAATCATCGAGAGCGTTCATAGAAAGAACAACCTGAAAGAAAAGGCCAATCGACTGTACTCACGACGGATCGATGCCCTGGATATTCCCGCCACCGTCGACCTCATCAGGGAAACCGATTCCTCCATCGTCATCAATCTTGGAACGGCCTTCATCAACATGTCGGTGCTCGAGGCCTGCCTTGCAACCGGTGCCGCCTATATGGATACCGCCATTCATGAGGAACCCGACAAGATCTGCGAAAACCCACCCTGGTATGCAAATTATGAGTGGAAGCGCCTGGATGCCTGTCGGGAAAAGGGGGTAACGGCCATCTTAGGGGCCGGTTTCGATCCGGGCGTCGTAAATGCCTATTGTGCGTATGGGAAAAAACACCATTTCGACACCATCGACACGATAGACATCATGGATGTAAACGCGGGAGATCATGGCAAGTTCTTCGCCACCAATTTCGATCCCGAAATAAACTTCAGGGAATTTACCGGCAGGGTATGGACATGGATCGACCGGCAGTGGGCCAGTAAACCGGTGCATTCCGAGAAAAGGAAATACCATTTTCCCAGGATCGGCGAGCGCACCGTCTATTTGAACGGTCATGACGAACTGCACTCCCTGTGGAAAAACATCGATGCCAACAGTATCCGCTTCTGGATGGGTTTCAGCGATCATTACATCAACTGTTTTACCGTGCTCAAAAATATAGGATTGCTCTCGGAACAGCCGGTGGTCACTGCCGAGGGACTGGAAGTCGTGCCATTGAAGGTCGTCAAGGCATGCCTGCCCGCTCCCGATTCCCTGGCGCCCGAGTACACGGGCAAGACCTGTATCGGCAATCTTATCAAGGGCAGGAAAGACGGTCGGGATCGGGAGGTCTTCATCTATAACATCTGCGATCATGAAAAATGCTATGACGAGGTCGAATCCCAGGCCATCTCTTATACGGCAGGCGTTCCCCCGGTCGCGGCGGCTGTTTTGATCGCAAACGGAACATGGGACGTGAAAAAGATGGTCAACATCGAAGAACTCGATCCCGACCCGTTTCTCGATTTGCTTCATAAAATGGGATTGGAGACGGAGATAAGAGAGGAAAATGACTAGCGAAGCTTGTGCTCGAACCGACAACGCATGATCCCGTATTGGTAAAGCGAAATCGGTACCTTGTAAGGCTTGATCCAATTGTCCAGCCGAGCGGGAAATAAACGAAATAGTGATCGATGATCGAACGCATTGCCGGTAAATTCGTAAAAAGCCATTCTTTTTTCGTTGCGGCTCGATCGCAACGGGTCTTTTCGCGATTTCGGCGAATAATCAACCACAAATATTTTCCGATTCCCTTGAATCCTGGAGGCAATGATGACCGATCTCTATGAACGTTCCCTTATCATTCACGAGCAGTTACGAGGAAAAATCGGGATCGTCAACAAGATTCCGCTCGAGTCGCGAGACGACCTCTCGCTCGCCTACACGCCCGGCGTCGCCAGGCCCTGCGAAGCCATTGCCCAGGATCCGGAGCAGGCCAGAAAATTGACCTTGAAGCACAACACCGTCGCCATCGTCAGCGATGGCTCGGCGGTGCTCGGCCTGGGAAACATCGGCGCCCTGGCGGCGATCCCCGTTATGGAAGGAAAGGCGCTTCTCTTCAAGGAATTCGCCAATATCGACGCATGGCCCATTTGCATCGACACCCAGGATACCGACGAGATCATCGAAACGATTCGCCGCATCTCCCCGGTCTTCGGTGGCATCAACCTGGAGGACATCACCTCACCGCGTTGCTTCGAGGTCGAGGCCCGCCTGCAGGATCTCGGCATTCCGGTCTTTCACGACGACCAACACGGTACCGCCATCGTATTGCTTGCCGGCCTTATCAATGCGGCACGGGTGGTTGGACGGGAACTTACCGATATGCGCGTGCTCATCAACGGCGCGGGCGCGGCAGGCATCGCCATCGCACGCTTGCTGCGTTGTGTCGGTTTCGATCCCAACGTCTGCATTCCCGTCAAGGAGATCACCGTCTGCGATTCAAAGGGCACGATCCATAAAAACCGCGATGATCTCAACGACGTCAAGAAAGAGCTGCTTGCCTTCACCAATCAGGGGGGGCGTGAAGGCCCGTTGTACGACAACCTGGAAGACATCGACGTCTTCATCGGAGTCAGTAAGGGTAACGTGCTCGAGGCGAAACACGTAAAGCGCATGGCCAAGGACCCGATTATTCTCGCCATGGCCAATCCCATTCCGGAGATCATGCCCGAGGAGGCAAAGAAGGGCGGTGCGGTCGTCGTCGGCACCGGCCGTAGCGACTTCCCCAACCAGGTAAACAACGTCCTGGCCTTCCCCGGTATTTTTCGAGGCGCCCTGGATGTCGGGGCCGCCCGGATTACCGCCGAGATGAAGATCGCCGCTGCCCATGCATTGGCGGACACGATTGCGGATCCGTCCCCGGATTATATTATTCCCGACCCCCTCGACCGCACCGTGGCCCCAAAAGTGGCCGTTGCCGTGGGTCGCGCCTGGAATCCCGAATCGCCATAAGGTATCCCAGGCAAGCGATGGCACAACCTGCCCGGTAAAGAAACCAGCCAAACAAACCAGGTAAAAATACCGGGGGTCATCGCGACCGGAGGAAAAATCCATTCCTTCCGGATCCCGCCCGGATCGAAGGCCCTTTTGCTTCGGTCGCGATGGCACGGTCGCCATGAAAGTGCTGCCTGGCGAAGCTTCGCCCTTGCAGGAAATCCTTTCGGTGCAGAGGAATCGTCTAGTGAAAAATCGACGTGATTTAGCGTCGGCAAAGCAAGATTGCTGTTCTGTAGAGCTTGTCTCATTTGCCAAGATGATCAGGAAAGAATCAAAAAAATGGACACCAGAAAAAATATCTTCAACGAGCGCGATTCTTCCGAAAGGCTGAAGTTGAACCGAATCGATATAAAGGGATTCAAGTCTTTCAGTGGAGAAGAAGGACAGAGCATTCCATTAGGGGATGTAACGGTGTTGCTGGGTGCCAACGGATCGGGGAAAAGCAATCTGGTGTCGTTTTTCAAACTGCTGAATTTCATGACCACGGGCGCCTTGCAGCAATATGTGGGGAGACAGGGCGTCAATCAGTTGTTGTTCTACGGAAGCAAAACGACGGAAACCATTGCCTTCAAGCTCTATTTTTCGTCGCAGCAGGAGGCAGCCGATACCTACGAGGTGAGACTCGCTTATGGGATGCCCGACCGCCTGTTCGTCAGTGGAGAGGGTGTCACATACCAAAGAAAGGAGTAGGACAGCCCTCGAGCGTATTATTTATCGAGTGTCGGTGGTCTCGAGACCGGATTACGTGACGATGCCAGAACCAGGACCGCGAGCAAGGTCGTAACTGGTCTGTTATTCGGGATCCGGACCTATCAGTTTCACGATACATCGGATACCGCCAAGATAAAGGATCGGGGCTATGTGGATGATGTCGATTATCTGCGCAGCGACGCCGGAAATCTGGCCGCCTTCCTGAAGAGGCTCAAGGAGAGTGCCGACTACCGGCGGTACTATGACCGGATTGTGCGACATATCCGGCGGGTCATGCCCGAATTCCATGATTTCGTACTGAATACCCTGCCGGAGAATGCAAACTATGTCCGCTTGAATTGGACGGACGCCAGCGGAAACGATTATCTGTTCGGCCCTCATCAGATATCCGATGGATCCCTGCGTTTCATGGCGCTGACCACCCTGCTGTTGCAGCCTTCGGAGCTGTTGCCCCAATTTATCGTGGTGGACGAGCCGGAGCTCGGGCTCCATCCCGCCGCAATCGCGGAATTGGCCGGGATGGTCCGCAGCGTCTCTCACAAGACCCAAATGTTGCTGGCGACACAATCCACCCGTCTGGTGGATGAGTTCTCTCCGGAGGATTTGCTCATCGTCGAGCGCGATGAGGAAAGTCGGTCTTCGGTTTTCAAGAAGCTGGATGGTGAGCAGCTTCGGGATTGGCTCGAGCGTTACAGCCTTTCCGAATTGTGGGAAAAGAACGTACTGGGAGGCCAGCCATGATTCGGCTGCATTTCACGGTTGTCATAAAACAATCGTTTGATCCAATTGTGAAGCTGAGCGAGAAATAAACGAATTAATCTGACAAATCCTACATTGACCAACGATATTGCCCAGCCCCACGATCACTTCCTGAAGGAACTGCTTTCTCACTCGGAGAGAGCAGGAACCCTGCTGCGGGAACGTCTCCCTGTGCCCGTGGTAAAATCCCTGTCCGCCGAACCGCCCCGGTTGGTGGATGCCTCTTTCGTGGATGAGGAACTTCGCGGGCATCTCTCCGATCGACTCTTCGAGATGAAAACCATCGATGGCAGAACCGCCCTCCTTTATATACTCGTCGAACACAAGAGCGCGCCGGATAAGAGAATCGGCTGGCAGCTGTTGCGCTACATGGTCGAGATCCTGAAACGGTGGGTGGAGGAAAATCCGAAGTGGGATCGCCTGCCGGCCATCGTGCCCTTGGTTTTTTATCATGGGGCCACGAAATGGAAGATTCCCAACGAACTCCTGTACCTTGTGGATGCCGAAGAAGGCTGGTGGCCGTACCTACTCGATTTCCAGTTTTCGGTGCTGGACCTCGGGATGATTCCGGATCCGGAATTATCCGAGGACCGCTGCTTGCGAGCTCGGTTGCTGGCCATGAAATACGCCACCAAAAAGGCGGAACAGCTGGCGATCAGGGAGCGCCTGATCGATGTGCTCAAGGGTGCCCCTGAGGATCTCCTACCCATCGTTCACTATCTGATATCCGTTTATATCTATGATGAACAAACGCTGCGCGAGATTATTCGAGCGGTCAGACCAGAGGAGGAACAAAAAATGATGTCGCAATTTGCCCAGGATATCCGCCGGAAGGCCTTGCACGAGGGCATCCAGCAAGGTCGACGAGAAGGCCTGCTGGAAGGAGAAGCGAAGGGAAAAGCAAAGGGGGAAGCAAAGGGGGAAGCGAAGGGGGAAGCGAAATTGCTGCTTGGCCTGCTTTCCCATCGTTTCCAACCCCTGCCCGACGAGGTCTCCGAGCAGGTGCGTGCGGCGAACCCGAGCGATATCGAAACATGGGGAAGCGCGTATTGGACGCGAAATCCCTGGGTGACGTGTTTTCGGAGTGAGTGTTTCCCGGACAGGGATAGATGCCCACACCAACGGGATTTGCGGCACTCGCCGCAGGAAATCTCACCTTCCCGGTTCGGGTGGATGAGGGGATGCACATGGAGAGTTTCGTACCACGAATTTACTGGATCATAGCTCAACGTCTGGAATAACCCGCAGACCGAACTATCGGTAGGAAAGGCGTTATGTGCGGTGGGTTACTCTTACCGTTTACCATGACACTCCTTGGAACATACTCTGAGTACACTGGGAATCTCCACGACTAATCCTCTCATCCGATGAGACCACGCGGAATAATTTGAAGTCCGAGAATTACGGTGAGGAATCTCCCCGTTTCGAAGAGCCTGAGCGGACCGCGTTGAATTACAATTCCGTGGGTTACAGCTCCCAACGCCAGGAAGATACGGCTAGGCGGAGAATAGCGTACGCCCTCGTCGGCATCTTGGGGGGACGATTGGATTCATGCTGGTACTTTTGGCATCCGATTGTGTCAAGGTTGACGAGATAAAAGAATTTGCAGTGATCCTGGGTCCGTTGGTTACCCTGGTATCCGCAGCCACGGGGTTTTATTACGGCACCAAAAGCAGATCGGTCGGTGATTAGCCTGAACAAAATGGCGTGGATATTCTCCGATTCCCCGCCGGGTTGAAAACGGCTGTTTGGTTTTTCGCATGGGTTTCTTGTTGTCGTCCCGCCGCGCTGTGATCCTCTGGAAGTGCTCTATTTCGACTCGCTGTCACGAATTCAGCTCCTCCAGCGCCATCCGTAGCTGTTCGTCGTTGGGGACCTTGCCGTGCCACTTGGCATCGTTCTCGAAAAACGACACGCCCTTTCCTTTCACCGTGCGCGCCACGATCACCGTGGGCCCATCCCCATGGTTGCGCGCCGTATCCAGGGCGTGCAGGATGTCCTCCATATCATGCCCGTCGATATCCAGGGCATTCCAGCCAAAGGCGGTGAATTTATCACTGATGGGTTCCACATTCTTTACATCGCGCACGGCGCCGTCCAACTGCAATCCATTGGCGTCGATCAAGGCGCAGAGATTATGACTCCGGTAATGCCCCGCGCTCATGGCGGCCTCCCATATTTGTCCTTCCTGTAGTTCCCCGTCGCCGATCAATACATATACGCGCGGTGACGTCGCCTGATCCCGGATCGCCAGCGCCATGCCATGGGCGATGCTGAGGCCTTGGCCAAGTGAGCCGCTCGATGCCTCCACGCCGGGGCAGCGGCGCGAATCCGGGTGCCCTTGCAGGATGCTTTCCAGGCGGCGCAACCCCAAGAGGTCATGGCTCGCGATATATCCGGATCGGGCCAGGATTGCGTACAGGGCCGGCGCCGCGTGGCCTTTGCTGAGTACGAATCGGTCCCGTGCCGGCCAATCGGCGCGGAATGGGTAATGCCGCATCTCGCCGAAATAAAGACAAGTCAGTATGTCGATGCAGGACAATGAGCCGCCGATATGCCCGGAGCCCGCGTGATGAACCATGCGCAGGATCGTCTTCCTGAGATCGCATGCGATCTTGCCGAGTCGGTGCGGGTCTCGGATACGCTTCTGAAGGGCCTGTGATTCATCGTCCATAGTAGAATCCTTCTTTACCAAGATTTTCGTCTCCTCGAAAATGGCGGGATTTCGGCGTGGGTAAATCGCGCTTCTTTTTTCGCAGCCGTCATTTTACCCGCATCCCGGGTTCCGCCCCGGAATCCACGTCGAGCAGCCATAGGTCCTTTCCACCGGGACCGGCGGCAAGCACCATGCCCTCGGAGAGGCCGAAGCGCATCTTGCGCGGCGCGAGATTGGCGACCACTATGGTGAGGCGGCCAATCAGGTCCTTGGGGGCGTACGCGTTCTTGATACCAGAAAATACCGTAATTCGCCTGGTTTTGGGGTGACCGCCCATATCCAACACCAGTCGCAGCAGTTTATCGGCCCCCGGAACCGGATCGGCGCTTTCGATGCGCGCGACGCGAAGATCCACCCTGGCGAAATCCTCGAGGGTGATCCGCTCGCCAACCGGCTTGGCGTCCCTTTGATCCGATGCGGTCGTGTTGGATGCCGCGGGCGCTGTCTCCTTGGGCTGTAGTTCCTGACGAGACGCCTCGATCATGGCGGTAACGGCACTCTTTTCCACCCGTTGCATCAGGGGCAGGAAGGGGTTGATGGCCTGATCGGACAAGGGAACCTTGCGATCTTCCCAACGCAGTACCGGTACGCGCAGAAATACCTCGACCTTTTGGGCGGTAACGGGCAGGATGGGCTTCAAGTAGATCATAAGCACACGAAACAGATTGAGTCCCATGGTGCATACCGATTGGAGTTCGGCCTCTTTTGCCATGTCCTTGGCAAGGATCCAGGGTTTGCGCTCATCGATGTATTGGTTGGCGCGGTCCGCCAGGGCCATGATCTCGCGAATCGCCTTGCCGAATTCGCGCATCTCGAAGCACTCGGCGATGGCGTCTCCCTTTCCCACGAAGGTCTCGTAGAGCGTGGGATTGTCCAACCCCGCGGCGAGCCGACCCTCGAAGCGCTTGGTGATGAATCCGGCGCAACGGGACGCGATGTTGACGATCTTCCCTACCAGATCGGCATTTACGCGCTGAATGAAATCGTCTTGATTGAGATCGAGATCCTCGATACCGGCGCCCAGCTTGCAGGCGAAGTAATAGCGCAGATATTCCGGATTCAGGTGTTCGAGGTAGGTGCGCGCCTTGATGAAGGTGCCGCGGGATTTGGACATTTTCTGTCCGTCGACGGTAAGAAAGCCGTGGCAGAATACGGCGCTGGGGGTCCTGAAACCGGCCCCGTGCAACTGGGCCGGCCAGAACAGGGTGTGAAAGTAGGCAATATCCTTGCCGATGAAGTGATAGAGTTCCGCTTGGCTGTCCCTGCCCCAGAATGCGTCGAAATCCAGCCCATCACGGGCGCACAAATTGCTGAAACTCGCCATGTAACCGATGGGAGCGTCCAGCCAGACATAAAAATACTTGCCCGGCGCGTCCGGGATCTCGAAACCGAAATAAGGCGCATCCCGTGAGATATCCCAATCCTTGAGCCCCGCCTGGAACCATTCATCCAATTTATTGGCGATCTCCGGTTGCACGGCGGGAAAGCGTCCCTCGCTCTTCACCCATGCTTGCAACATGTCCGAAAAGTCCCCCAAGGTAACGAAATGGTGTTCGGATTCCTTCTCCACCGGGGGCACCCCGGACAGCACCGATACCGGGTTCTTCAGATCCGAAGGGCCGTACGTGGCCCCACAGACCTCGCAACTGTCCCCATACTGATCCTCGGCACCGCAACGCGGACACTGGCCACGAATGAAGCGATCCGGGAGAAACATCTTCTCCACGGGGTCGAAGGCATGCCGCACGGTGCGCACGGCGATGTGCCCAGCCGCCCGCAAGCGTTCATAGATCGAATTGGCGTATTCGCGATTCTCTTCGGAGTGCGTCGTATAGTAGTTATCGAATCCGATATAAAAATCGTTGAAGTCGGCGCGATGCTCCTTGGCGATGCGCTCGATCAGGGTCTCCGGCGATATGCCGGACTCTTGGGCGCGCAGCATGATCGGCGTGCCGTGGGCATCGTCGGCGCACACATAATGGCAATCGTTGCCCGAAAGCCGCTGAAAGCGCACCCAGATATCGGTCTGTATATATTCCACCAGATGGCCGATATGGATGGGCCCATTGGCGTAGGGGAGCGCGCTGGTGACCAGGATGGTTCGGGGGGAGGTATTGTCGCTGTTGGATGTCATGGTCGTTCTTTCGGGCGTTATTGGGAATAACCGGTAAGGCGCCGCCTCGAACCGACAAAGCATGATTCGGAGGCATCGGTGAGGCAAACTCGCTTTCGTGAAATTCGACTCGTTTGCGAAGATGAATAGGAAATAATTTGCTTATTTCCCGCTCGGCTTCACAATTGGATCAAGTTTTACAAGGCGCCAATTTCTCTTTACTGATACGGGGTTATGCTTTGTCGGTTCGAGCACAGGCTTCGCTAGACAAAATAATCCAGGAAGTGTGGCATGGGTTCCATGGCGAACGCAATGAATGAATTTTACCGAGACCGAATTTCATCGAGACGGTTCCCCACCGGAACAGCCCCATGGAAACGGCCCACGAATCCTCGCCATTGTTGCGTACTTGCGACGACATCGAATCACCAGGGTGCATCCTCGAGGTTCGTCATCGTGTCTCGTCGCTGTCGGTCGATTGCCCATGAAATCCTCGACAGGGTCATCGAAAAACCGCCATCGAAGAACCGCCATCGAAGAACCGCCATCGAAAAACCGGTTTCAACGACGACTGGATGTCATCCTTTTCCAATCCAATTTGTTTATTTCCCGCTCATCTTCGCAAATGAGTCGAGTTTTCCGAAACGCCGCTTTTGCTTTACCGGTGCCGGGTCATGTCGGTTCGAGATGAGGCTTCGCCGGGACCTTTGTCGTTTCGGCCAAAGGAAGGAAACCCGCCGGGTATCTGCTCCAGCCTGGCGGATCTCCCGCCGGTGGAGATGGCGTAGTCGAGACAAAGGCCCTTGTGATTCCAACGGGGTGATGAAATTTCCGATTCCGTGGGTGAGAAAGTCGGCTCATTTACGAAGATGAGCAGGAAATAAACAAATATTCAGCAATTGGCACCCTTGGCGTCATGATGTAGATGGATGTGGTCATCGCTTGTAAGGGCGCTGTCTGTCATCGTCTTCGGGGCTTTGCAAAAGGCGTTCCGTTTTCGGCAATGCAAGCTGTGCCCGAAGGTAACGGGCGCGATCGGCGATGGTTGGGGGTGGGGTTGTCTGTAGTCTGAGAAAACGGGTTATCCAATGGGGACCGTCGGCAATGGAGGGGTCCAGGCGCAGCGCCCGTTCATAGTCCGACAGGGCCTTGTCATGCCGTCCCATGCGGTCATGGAGGATCCCTCGGTTGGCCCAGGTATTGGCGAACCCCGGTTCTCGCGAAATGGCCTCATCGAATGCCCGCTCGGCTTGCCAGTACCGTTCCAGCATCAACAAGGTGCGTGCGTGACCGCGCAGCGCAAAGAGATGATTCGGCGATTGCTTCAATATTTCATCGTAATGTTCCAGTGCCTTTTCATATGCCTGATCCTCGAAATAGCGTTCCGCGGCATCGAAGAGATTCCTGGTGGGATCGGCGGTATCGCGCAGGAAGCTATCGTAAAAAGACCAACCCACCCACGCGGTGACCAACACGATGGCCGTCGCTCTCAAGAACCGGTAGGTACGCTCATTCATGGGGGGATGATCCCTGGCGAAGCTTCGTCGGGGAGTCTTTCATCTTCGGGGGTGTCGGGGGGTCGATGTGATTTGCTCCCCATCGCTCCCGAAGAGGGGCTTCGTGCTTTTTTCACTGCGGCTCGCCCGCTTCGGGGTGTTCGGGGTGAATGTGGGGATGCCAGGACCTCTTCTTTTCAGTCGGATCCAAGGTTCATGAAGCTTCGCAACCATTTCTTGAAACCATGGCGTTCCGGGACCGGCACGTAATCCCGTTCCTCGTGTCCCAGGTAGATCTGTCTTGGCCGGGCTATTCTCTGCTCTTCATCCTCGATATGTTCTACCCATTGCGCCAGCCAACCGGCCGCCCGTGGGATCGCGAACAGCACCGGAAACGTCTCCGTGGGGAAACCGAGGGCACGCATGATGATGCCACTGTAGAAATCCACATTGGGGTACAGGCTCCGTTCCGCGAAATAATCGTCTTGTAGCACGGCGCGTTCTACCTCCATGGCGATATCCAGGAGAGGGCCGGATCCTAGCGCCTCGACTACTTCATAAGCGGTCTTCTTGATGATGGCGGCCCTCGGATCGTAATTCTTATAGACCCGATGTCCGAACCCCATGAGGCGCATTTCCCCTTGCTTGACGCGTTCGATGTAGGCGGGGATGGCAGAAACGGAACCGATCTCGGTAAGCATGCGGATGACCGCCTCGTTGGCACCACCATGAAGGGGACCATAGAGGGCACCCGCGGCTGCCGCCAGGGAGCTGTAGGGGTCGGCGCGACTGGAACCGACGGAGCGCATGGTGGAGGCGGAACAGTTCTGTTCGTGGTCGGCATGTAGAATGAACAGGATATCGAGCGCTCGGGCCGAGACGGGATGCACCGTGTAACCCCGTTCGTTCATGTCGTCGAGCATGTACAAAAAGTTTTCCGTATAGCCTCGGCTACTGTCGGGATAATTGTAGGGTCGTCCGATGGCATGGCGATAGGCAAAGGCGGCCAGGGTGGGTAATTTCCCCAGGACACGAAAGACCTGTTTCTCGCGCGTGATCGGATCGGAGATGTTTTTGGCCTCGGCGTGGAACGTCGACATGGCCGCGATACAGCTGATCAGGATGCCCATGGGATGCGCATCATAGTGGAATGCCTCGATGATCCGAGTGAACGCCTGATGCACGAAGGTGTGCCGCATGACGCGGGTATTCCAATAATCGAGCTCTTCCTTGTCGGGCAGTTCCCCGTAAATCAGCAAATAGGCGACTTCGAGAAAGGAACTTTGCTCTGCCAGTTGTTCGATGGGATAACCGCGATGACGCAGTATCCCTTTATCGCCATCGATGAAGGTGATGCGGCTCCTGCAGGCAGCGGTGTTGGAATAGGCCGGGTCGTATGTCATCAGGCCGAAGTCATCCTCATCGACCTTGATTCGACGCAGATCCATGGCCCGGATGGTTTCGTTCTCGATGGGGATATCATACTGATTGCCGGTACGATTATCGGTAATCGTCAGCGTATTGTTTGTCATGTATGGAACCTCTTGAATTTTTGTTGTGCAAAATCTAGCGAAGCTTGTGCTCGAACCGACAAGGTATGGTTCAGCATCGGTAAAGTAAAATTTTAGTGCTTTGTAAAACTTGACTCATTTGCGAAGCTGAGTGGGAAATAAACAAGTTATCCAGGAAGCTTGTGCTCGAACCGGCAAAGCATCATTCATGTATTGGTAGGGAAAATCGGTGTTTTGTGAAACTCGATGCGTCAGCGAAGCCGAGTGGGAAATAAACCAAACATCGTGCCTTGATTTTCCGCCATATTTATCGGGCTTCGATGTGACTATGCCGCTTATCTTCGCAGATGTGTCGAGTTTTACAAGACGCTGATTTTGCTCTGCCGATACCAGGTCATGCTTCATCGGTTCGAGCACAAGCTTCGCTACACGAAAGGGGGTTGGATTATCCTCGCCGCCAGTTGCCTGCCGCGAATCTCCACGACGCAACGCCCCTCCATGGCCACCGGGACGCGCGCCAGGGCGATGGCCTTGCCCAGGGTTGGAGAGAAACCGCCACTGGTGATTTCTCCGATGCCGTCTTCGGGTACCTCGTCCCGGGAATCGACTGCGCTACTTTGCCTTTTCGGGTCGGTGTCCTGAGGATTGTCGGATGGATTTGTCGCCATCGGCAGCACCCTTTGATGGGGTCGTGGCACACCTTTGGCTTCCAGTATCAGACCGATTCGCTTGTACCGTTCTTGTCCACGCTGTGCCTCCAGGGCTTTTCGTCCAATAAAATCCCGCTCTACGGGCTCGAAGGCCACGGTCCAATGCAAACCCGATTCCAGGGGCGTGATGTCCTCGGTCATGTCCTGACCATACAGATTCATGCCTGCCTCCAGGCGCAGGGTATCCCGTGCGCCAAGGCCCGCGGGGGCGATTCCGGCGTCGGCCAGGGCCTGCCAAAGGCTGGAGACCCGGTGGGCGGGCACCATGATCTCGTAGCCATCTTCGCCGGTATAACCGGTGCGGGCCATGAAGAGCCCATCGCATTCCAGGGCAAAAAACCGCTTCAATCCCCTGGCTTGCGGCACCCCATCGCCCAACGCATCAATCAATGCCCGGTGAACCTTGTCGCGGGCATTGGGTCCTTGCGCGGCCACCATGGCCAAATCACTCCGTTCCCGAACCTTCACCGAAAAGGGCGTCCCCTGCCTTTCGATCCAGGCCAAATCCTTGTCCCGTGTGGCGGCGTTGACCACCATGCGGAACCGGTCATCGCCCATGAAATAGACGATGAGATCATCGATCACTCCGCCGCGTTCGTTCAACATGCAGGAATAAAGCGCCTTGCCGTGCTCTTTCAGTTTCGCTACATCATTGGCCAATAGGTGGCGCAGGAAATCGCCTGCCCGCTCACCGTCGATATCGAGCACCGTCATGTGGGAGATATCGAACATGCCGGCGTCGCTGCGCACAAGGTGGTGCTCCTCGATCTGGGAACCATAGTGGAGCGGCATGTCCCAGCCGGCAAAATCCGTCATCCTGGCACCCATGGCCCGGTGGTCATCGTATAGGGGTGTGTGTTTGGTCATCGGTAAATCATTCCTTCGAAGGCGGTCGCCGGGACTGGTGGTTATTTCGTTTCCAGGGGATCGGACGGATCCGGGCAATGGCAGTGATTGTTTCCAATGGCCATGACAGTCTCTCGGCACTAATGATTCGAATCGTCCACATCTTGATTTTGTCCTCGGTGCCGGAGGACATGGTCCATCAGCACGATGGCGAGCATGGCCTCGGCGATGGGGGTGGCGCGGATTCCGACGCATGGATCGTGGCGGCCCGGTGTAACCACATCGATCTCTTTTCCGTGTATATCGATGCTGCGTCCGGGCAACCGCAGGCTGGAAGTGGGCTTCAGGGCAATGCTGGCGACGATGTCCTGGCCAGAGGAGATCCCGCCGAGGATTCCCCCGGCATGGTTGGTCAGGAATCCTTCCCGGGTCATCTCGTCTCGGTGTTCCGTGCCCTTTTGCTCTACGACGGAAAATCCGGCACCGATCTCCACACCCTTCACCGCATTGATACCCATCAGGGCGTGGGCGATATCGGCATCCAGGCGATCGAATACCGGCTCCCCCAATCCCGCCGGGACTCCGGTTGCCGTAACCGTAATCCGCGCACCGATGGAGTTGCCCTCCTTGCGAAGCGCATCCATATAGGCAGCAAGTCTCGGCACCAGGTTTGCGTCCGGGCTGAAGAACGGGTTCCTCTCCACGTCGTCCCAATGGAATTCCTCGGGGCAAAGTGGTCCCAGTTGGGCCAGAAAGCCGCGCACCCGAATCCCGTAACGCTCCCGTAGATACTTTTTGGCGATGGCCCCGGCCGCCACCCGGGTGGCGGTCTCCCGGGCCGAGGATCGTCCGCCGCCGCGATGGTCTCGATATCCATATTTCCGGTAATAGGTGTAATCGGCGTGACCCGGACGAAACATCTCCTTGATTGTGTCGTAGTCCTTGGATCGCGAGTCGGTATTGTCGATCGAAAGACCGATGGGTGTGCCCGTCGTCCGACCCATGAAGACCCCCGAGAGGATAGATACCCGATCCGCTTCCCGACGTTGGGTGGTGTGCCGGGTCTTGCCTGGACGCCGCCGATCCAGATCGGGTTGGATGTCTGCCTCGCATAGCTCCAGGTTCGGCGGGCAACCGTCCACGATGCAGCCGATGGCGGGACCGTGACTCTCGCCGAAGGAGGTCATGGTGAACAGCTTTCCGATGGTATTTCCTGACATGATGGCATCGCAGCGGCTATGCCGCCTTGGGACATGAATTCGTCCGATTCTTTACAAAGAGAGTGTATGAGAAACGCTGAAAAACCAGCGAAGCTTCGCTTGGACGCAATGAAGCGTGGTTTGGTCGTAGAGAAAAATCGGCGTTTCGTAAAAGCTTGACTCGTTTGCGAGGCTGGGCGGGAAATGAACAAAGCAACTACTTGCGTTTTGGCGCTTTCCTGGGCAAAAAACCCAGGAATCTTGCCCCCAGCCATTTTTTACCACCCTTGCGAAAATAGTAAATTGGGTTTGTTATTTTCAACAGGGCTATTTTGCGTTCGAGTCGTTTTTCGTTTTTATAGTGCACCCAATCGCATTGTTGGTTCGAGTACCAATCCTGAATGCCTCCCTCGATATCGGAAAAATTGACCGCCTGATCGATAACACAGGGAAAGAACCGATAGACCCTGTTGAAGGGGGCAAACCAGTTGCGCAGCCACACATCGACGGCCCAATGGAAGGCGATCCACGACCAGACGTTTCCTTCATCGGGTAGTTTTTTCAATAACTTATCATAGGCAGACCTATTCACCAGGTACGCATGGCCTGTCAACATGCCACAGACTCGCTCGATGAATCCCGTATCCGCGGCACCATAAACCCGGGCAACCTCCTTTCGTCCATCGATGAACCCCAAATAGAGGATGTCCCATCGATCTTCCATGGTCATGAATCGAGCGATCAGATCACCTTTATCACCGGTCAATGGGTCATTGAATCTGGCATCGTCTTCCAGGATCAGGACGCGGGAATATCCCATCCGTCTTGCCTGCTCGATGGCCTTTTTGTGGGAAAGGACAGCTCCCGCGGCCCCTGCCCTGTGCGGCGTACTGCCTGTACGCTTCCCGAACCAGGGAGGTTTGTCGTATCCGGGGATATCGATGCCGCGAACCGCATCGACCCGCTGGATTTTGTCTGCGGGGACGAATCCCGACAGGTGCTCCCGAATGGAGTTCCAACGATCCTTGCGGTGTTCGAGGTTGATTACATAGACTGCATCGATGTTATCCCAGAACATATTTCCATTAACTCCCTATTTTTCGAAGCGATCGAGAACATCCTCGAGGCCTTGTTGCAGATTCAGGGTGAATCGAGCCGGACCGTAACGATCGGTGACACGCAAAAACGCCTGCTGCGCAAGGGAATGGGCATAAGATTCATCGTCGAGCAATGCCTGCAATGCGGCAGCCAACAGATCGGGACGGTCACGCGGGGTCAAAAGGGCATGTTTTCCATGGATAAACATATCGCGATGTCCCTCGGCGTCCGAAAGGATCTGGGGAACACCGGCTAGCCCCGCTTCCAACGGCGTAATGCCGAATGCATCGGAACGGCTCGGGATGCAAAGTAGATCGAGATCGGCAAAAAATGCGATGGGGTCCCTTATCCAACCCACGAAAGACAGTTGCCCTCGAAGGCCCGATTGTTTCCCGAGATGGAGCAAATCGGCCTCTTCTTCCCCGCCACCCCCAAGAAGGGCACTGAATGCATAGCCTTTTTCCTTCAAAACGCCTAGGGCCCGCACGTAGACATCCAACCCCTTGACGCGATCGAAGCGACCCATGGCGCCTATCTTGGGTGGGGCGTGGAAAGGGCGCGCTCGAAAGCTGGCACCGACTGGGACCTCGATCATATTGGGCAGGTGATAGGCCAATCTGGAATGACGCGGGTAGCCCTTGATCAAGCCATCGATGTGGGTGGAGATATTGAAATAGGCGTCGGCGGGGACCATCCGCTTGACGTTGTTGCTGTGACTGACACCGATCACCGGCATGCGTCTTCGCGCCGCGCGCAACATGACGCCGACCGAGCGCCCACAGTGGGCAATGATGGCGTCGGGTTGGAATTCGTCGATGAGGCGTCGCGATTGCCAAACCGCGAGCAGGTCATAGTGGCCACTGTTGCGCACCCAGGCAAGACGGACGCCCTCGGGTAGATCCGCTACCTTATTCCCATCGACGGTGCGCGGATTGAGAACCAGCAGTACCTGGTGACCGAGCCCGGCCAGTACCCGCGCATAGTCGAGCACGACCCGCCAACGACCGCCAGTCGCATCACCAAAGACTGCGTTGATAATTCGCATTACTACCTCGCCGGTTGCTGGGTGCATCGATGGATACCCTGATTGCATCGACACCAGGCATCGAACATAACGCCTCTGGAAATTCTACCGACATTTCGATCTCCCGCGTTTCGAATACACGTCAGCTGAGAAAGTATCGAACGACGGGATATTTTCCGAAGATCTTGCATTGCGCCGTCAGTCACAGAAATCCATCCGCCCACAGGGGCGCATCAAGCATGCTCGATGGTCGGGGCTTGAACATGCATTTCGATGGCCGCGAGGCGCGGATCGGCACTACTTCGCCGAAGTGATCGGCAAGTATTCCTGCCCACCAGTTTCGGTTCCTTACGGTGCAGTGCGCATCGCTGCCATCGGGGAGAATTTGCTCGGATTCGGTGGTGTCGATGCTAAAGATGGCATTATCGGCGATGGTTGCCATGTGAGCGAGCACAGTAGGGATATCGGATTCCGGAATGTGTTCCAGGACGTCGGTATTTACAACGAGGTCGACATGCTCTACGGGCAGCGTGGCGATATCGGGAATTGCGGGATCGTAGCGATAAAGCGCTACACCTTGACGATAGTCGAGATGATTGACAAGGGTGCTTTGCCCACAACCGTAATCGAGGATGGAAGCTGGCGCCAGTTCGCGAATATGTGGTAGAAGGCGAGCAATGAGCTTTACGGAAGTATTGCCGTACTTACCTCGATGCAGCGCCCGGTACTGTTGGATGAGATTGTCGTCAGTGAGGGACATCGGCTTTTTGCACTATCGAGGGTCGCACCGTATCGATTCTTCATACGTTATCGCTTCCAAAGAAGCGTTCATTTCCCGCTCGGCTTCGCAAATGAGTCGAGTTTTTCAAAACACCGATTTTGCTTTGACTGATGCCGAATCATGCTTTGTCGATTTGAGGCAAAACTTCTCTAGTGCCTTTTTTCAAGGGGTTTTATTGGGATTTCCCAGTCTATGGATAGCGTTGCATCATGAAAGCCACGGTAATAAACAATCAGGAATTCTACCCCGTCCCTATAATGGCGGCAATTGCCAGCCAGCCGGTGTACTTTGTTTATTTCCCGCTCAGCTTCGCAAAAGAGTCACCATCCACAGAGCCCCATCTACAGAACACCAATTTTGCTTTACCGATGCCGGGTCATGCTTTGCCGGTTTTGGGCGAAGCTTTGCCAGCCTTGCTTCGAATCCCCGACCCGCACCCAACCGGTGAAAAGCTTTTGCATCAACCCTTTTTTTTGCTGCCACAGCGCGGCCAATTGTCGTTGCAGGAGTTCGATCTCGCGGTCGGCAATGGTAAAAACACGGGTGATTGCCTCTTGCTCGGCAAGGGAGGGGAGCGGCACGCGGATTTTCGCGAATTCCCCCCATCGCAGACCGCCACGCCGATCGACGGAGGCATTGGTGTTGATAGCGAAGATACGCCGATAGCGCTCGGTCTTCAGAACCAGATAGAGGAACCCGTCGTGGATGCGATCACAGGTTTCGAAGGCTGTATACATTGGGCTTACCAATGCCTCGTCGTACAGGTCCTGATATCCGATGGATCCCTCTTCGATATGGTTGGTCGCATAGACGAACGTACCGTGGCGAACCCTTTTGTACGCAAATAGATTTCTGCCGGTTCTTTCCCTGCTGAAGTAATGGAAGCTGTCTACTAATCCCTGGTATTTGGTACAGGAAAGAACGGGGAGCCTGTCGCCTTTTTTGTTTCTTTTCGCCACCGGACGGGCAATTTCACCGATGCGCGGATAATCCCACTCAGTGGGACACGGGTCCTGAATCTTTATTGCGGAGCCGATGAACTTCGGGAATCGTCGTTTCCCGGAGAGTAGCTTTTGCGCCAATGCCTTGCGCCTTTGGCGCTTGGCGGCGATCAGACGCTCCATGAGAGAGATGACATGGTCCCATTGGGAGAGTATGTCGGCGATCCTTTGTTGCTCGGTGATCCCCGGGGCCCAAACCATGGCGTTCAGGATCTTGGCGGGCGAGGTGTGCCGAACGGTGGAACCCGTTGCCGTTATTCTGATCTCCTTGTGCACGGCATGGGAGTTGAGCAGGTACATCAGGAACGTTCGGTTGGCAGGACGGTCTTTGTCGATTACTTTTCCTATACGTTGGTTGTGCAGGATCTTCCTATTCAAGCCACAGGGGGGCAGAACGACGGCATTGCCCAGAATTACCATGTCGGTGGCAAGATCGGTCATTACGATCAACAAGTCGCCACTATCGAGAATGAATCCGTCCGGGATCGGTCCGTCGTAATAGGTTATGTTCTGTTCGAAGGACAGGCGCTGGTCCTTGGTGAAATTGCCGGGCGTCAAGAGGATATAGTCCGTGGGCACATCGGTGAAGTAGCGGCTGGGAAACGGATACCCATGCTTGATGTCGATGAGATTCGACAATGGTGCCACGAGATTATCATCCATCATAAGTTCAACTCGTCGAGTAGCCTGGCCATCTCCTTGCGTACCTGCTGGAGTTCCTCCTCCAGGTTTTCGATCGTCCGTTGCGCAAGGGCGATGTCCACTTCCTCTTCTTCCTCGGCGGTATCCACATAGCGCGGGATACTCAGATTGAAGTCGTTTTCGATGATCTCTTCCGAGGTGGCGACATGGGCGTATTTGTTCTCATCGCGGCGCGCTCGGTAGATGCCCACGATCTTCCGGATATGTTCCATGGACAGGCTGTTCCGGTTCTTGCCGGATTCATACTCGCGACTGGCGTCGATGAAGATGACCTCTCGTCTTCCTTCATGGATGCCACCTTTCTCCCGCGCACGATCGAAGATTAGAATGGCCACGGGGATACCGGTCGTCAAAAATAGATTTCCCGGCAATCCGATTACGGCATCCAGGAGATTCTCCTCGATGAGCCTGCGGCGAATCCGTCCTTCCGCGCTCCCTCGAAACAACACGCCGTGGGGCACCACCACCGCGATGCGTCCCTCCCTCTCCAGCGCAGCCTCGATCATGTGACTGATGAATGCGTAATCTCCACGACTCTTGGGGGGAATACCGCGAAAAAAACGGTTATACCGATCGTGCTCGGCGTTATCGCGCCCCCACTTATCCAGAGAAAAAGGGGGGTTGGCAACCACTACGTCGAACCTCGTCAGGCGATCGTTTTCCACCAATGCGGGGCTGGTCAGCGCATTGCACCATTCGATGCGCGCGCTATCCATGCCATGCAAAAACATATTCATTCTCGCCAATGCCCAGGTACTGCCATTCACCTCCATGCCAAAGAGGGCAAAATTCCGTTCTCCCACCTCGCGGGCCGCCTCCACCAGGAGACCGCCGGAGCCACACGTGGGATCGCAGATACAATCGCCCACCTTGGGATTCGCCAGCTTGGCGAGCAGACAGGAAACGGCATAAGGCGTATAGAATTCTCCGGCCTTTTTCCCGGCATCGGAGGCAAAGCGCTCGATGAGATAGATGTAGGTATTGCCGATCACATCCTCCGAGACGCGATCCGGGCGCATATCCAGTTGTGGTTTATTGAAGTCCTCCAGCAGGTGCCGAAGGCGGCGATTGCGATCCTTGGTTTTGCCGAGATTGGTCTCGCTATTGAAGTCGATGTTGCGAAATACACCCTCCAGCTTTACTTGATTGGCCTCTTCGATGGCGTCGAGGACGATATTGATAAGTTCACCGATAGTGGCGTTATTGCGGCGGTTGAACAACGCATAAAAATCCGCGACGAATTGTTCCTTCTCCCCTGTGCTGTCATTCTCGTACTCCACATAGGGCAGTAGAAAACGCTCGCGTCGTAGTCTGCGTCGAATACGTTCCTCGTCTTCGCCGAACCGTTCCCGATATTCGGCATAATGTCCCTGCCAAACGTCGGATATGTACTTCACGAACAGCATTACCAGGATGTAATCCTTGTACTGCGCGGGATCGACGACGCCCCGGAAGGTATCGCAGGCGGCCCAGGCAGCGGCATTGATCTCGGATTGTTTGATCTTATCGGTCATACCATGATGAACGTAACTTGATAGCATGGGGGGATGGACGCCAGCGACGGGGCAACCGTCCCATGATGAAAGGCTCGCGAACGAAGGGTTGCCCTATCTATGGGGACAGTGGTGAATGGAAGATCGAAGGTGGCCAATGGAGGCCCCGGACCCTCGCCGATAGTGGTGGTCGCCTGTGACCACACTCCTTGGATTCAGGCCAGATCGCGAATCAATTGCTGACCGATCGAATGGTGTAGCGCTATCGTGTGTTCCATCAGGGCCTGTCGAAGTATACGCTCTTTTACCATACATCCCCCGATCTTGGCAATCTTGCATTGATCCTCGTAGGACGGTAGGGGAATCATGATGTCCGTGAACAACTTGCGCTGCACGATGGGCGTGCCGGCACCGGTTCGAGCCTGTCGGATGCCATCCTGGATGGGCGCCTGATTGAGAGACCAGGCAAGATACGCGGGATCGACGCCATGGCGCACACGCAGCAAGTAGAAGGTGGCAGAGGCAATGGTTCTTTCGGGAACGCTTTCCACCAAAATCGCATGGTTTTTGACGCCCCGGGAAATGAGCAATACATCTCCCGACTTTACGGAGTACTTCTCGACCTTTCCTTTCGGCGTAATCCGCAGCTCGTGTTCCGGGCGATACCGATAACCCATGCCCGGGATCGATAGGCCCGAGGCAGGTGGGTCCGGCGCCGCCGGGCCCAGGGTGGCCAGATCCATCGTCGCCAGATCCATCGTCGATAGGACCAGCGTCGATGGACCCGGGAGCGACAGGTGTCTTCCGACGATTACCTGGTGGGAGCCCGAAGGTTCATGTTTCGCGCAGCCCCTGAGGGAATATCCTGGCAGTACCTCGGCACAGTCGGCGATTCTGCTCGGTTGCGCGCCCATGATCCTCCCTCGAATCGGCTGGGGTCTGTATTCCGCCTGCCCACTACCATTATTTTGCTTATTTCCCGTTCAGCTTCACGATTGGATCGAATTTTACGAGATGCCAATCTCGCTTTACCAATACGGGATCATGCTTTGTCGGCTCGAGGCGGAGTTTCGCTCGTTGTTTATTTTCGGCTCATCGCAAATGGGTCGGGTTTTACGAAAACCAATCTTGTGCTTTGACCGATGCTGAATCATGTTGGTTCGAGGCGAAGCTTCGCTGGCAATGACACCCTTCTCTTCCATGGCACGGTTTTCAATCAAGTTGCGCGGAGAAGATATCGCTCCGGCGATACCAATAGCCTGGATATCGATGGTCCGGATTCGGTGCCTCGGGGAGAATCGCCTACGGGACGCCTTGTGTAAAATTTCAAGAGTAATAGTAATACTCGAAAAATAATTCCGTTTCAATTCGACCTCCCGTGGTAACTCCGTGTAGACTCGCAAGTGATTTCAGCATTATTCCTTGCAATTATTCAGGGCAATTACCTGGCGAAGCTTCGCCAGGTAATTTTCTCATGAATCTTCACGAATCATCGGCAATGACCTCCATTCTTGCGATCGATGCCTCTAGCGATGCCTGCTCCGTGGCACTACTCCTCGATGGTGAATATCTGGAAAGCCATCGATTGGCGCCTCGTCGACACGCGGAGATCCTGCTTCCCGAAATCGAGGGATTGCTGTCTCGGTGCGCGCTCTCCCTGCGCGATCTCGACGGGTTCGCCTTCGGGCGGGGACCGGGGGCATTCACCGGCATTCGAATCGCCACCGGCGTCGTCCAGGGGCTCGCCTTCGGTACCGATCTGCCCGTAGTCCCGGTATCGTCCTTACAGGCCCTGGCACAAGGAGTATGGCGCCAACACAAAGCGCGAAACATATTGACGGCATTCGATGCGCGCATGGGGGAGGTCTATTGGGGTGCGTATCGAGTCGATAGTCGTGATCTTGCGGCTCCCGCAATAGAGGAATGCGTTTGCGCCCCCGTAGCTATCGCACTACCCGATGAGGAGGGTGATTGGTTCGGGGCAGGGAGCGGATGGGCAACATATGGCGGGGAATTGGGGCAAACCGTGGAGTGGCAACGACTCGGGGAATCCGGGCAATTCGACCATGATGGATCTCGCCATGGACTCACCGGGCATCGATCTACCAAGCCTCGATCTACCGGGCACCGATCTACCGGGCACCGGCTTACCGACATCGACCCGGATCGATACCCGCACGCCCGTGATGTGGCCACTCTGGCCGTTGACGCCCTGGAGCGCGGCGAGCTCGTGTCCGCGGAACACGCCCAGCCGGTATATCTGCGGAATCGCGTCACGAGGTGATTGGCAAGGGTGCTTGGCAAGGGATCCGGGGCCGCGATGGTTGGTTCACGAATGGTGAAAAGTCCGTTCCCTGATTTTTCACGTACGGAATCGGAAAACGGCACTCCATGGGGTCCGCTTCGCGATTCCGCGCATTTTCGACCGCCGAACTATTCCCACCCGGCGAAGTTTCGCTTCGAGCCGATGAGGCATGATTTGGTACTCGTAGAGCAAAATCAGCGTCTCGGAACCTGCCAGTGCTTCGCGCCAGGACCCACTCCACTTCAGTCTTGGCGAGAAACGCCAACGTGTTCCCGCCCCAGTGTGGTGAGAAGTACGAGCGCGCCCACGGTAATGGCAGAATCGGCCACGTTGAACGTGGGCCAGTGCCAGCCATGATAATGCAGATCGATAAAGTCCGTGACAGCCCCGAACGCCAGCCGGTCCCATAAGTTCCCAAGCGCCCCGCCCAATACCAGCGCCAATGCCACGGGCAGCCGAACCTCGCCGCGTGGTACGCCGCGCAGCCAATAGATAAGTATTGCGCTGACGATAATAGAGAGACCGATGAACAACCAGCGTTGCCATCCCCCCGCGCCACTCAGAAAGCTGAAGGCAGCACCGGAATTATAGGTCAACGTCAAATTGAAAAATGGCAGTATCGACACCGGGGTATGCAACTCGAGCATGGTAGTTGCCAAATACTTCGCGCCTTGATCGAGTATCACCACGATCCCCGCCAACATCAGCCAGCGGATGCGGATTGTTGGTCGGTGATCGGCGCGTTGGATGTCAGTCATGGGTTGGGTCATGGATCGAGTTTTTTATTTCTGCTCAGCTTCACGAATGAATCAAGCCTTACGACATGCCGATTTTGCTCTACTCACACCAGATTATGCTTCATCGGCTCAAGGCAAAGCTTCGTTATAGATACCACGTAGCGGGGATATGTTCGGGGTGCATGGGCGTTACGGTGAGAGATTCGGTTGCGCCATCCGGGCGGGTCACCTGAACCGTAACATTACCGGCGCTTCGTCCCTTGCTGAAACGCGCCGTGAGACGGGCGGCCAGATACACATCCTCTCGACTCGGCGTTCCATCGACCAGGGTCACGGGGCCGGTATGGCTCGTGGTTTGCAGATGCGTGAATCTCCGGCGATACCCACCCAGAAAGTTACTCTCTCCCTCGTCGCGGGCCACGATAAGCTTGAAGTGCCGATGCGGCCTGATGTGCCGCCCCACCTTCAACAACATGATATCGTCCAGCTCATAGGCACGCTCCCCGCGCGACGCCCAGAGATCGGCAAGCTTCGCCGAATATTGCGCATCGGTGAGAAAACAGCATCCCCCCGAAGGCTGGGCATACTCCGTAAACCCGAATCGTTTCGCCAGGGCCATCTGCGGTTTCCGAGAGCGTCCGCTAAAATCGAACAGATGTTCCCGGTCGACCCAGCCCGCCTGTTCCGGGAGGGTCGGCGCCAGATTCCTGGCGCACAGCGGTCGCAACAGGCGCGTATCGGCACCGGACTCCCGTGCCACCACCGGCAAGGTGTCTCGCCGTTGTGACTTCGGACGCTGTCCCACCACCTCCCCGGTGACGATGAAATCGAAATCATGGGCCAGCATCCACTCGTGGGCCTTGCGCACCATGAAACACTTACAGTCCAGACAAGGATTCATATGGGCGCCATAGCCGTAGCGAGGATTCAACAACACATCCTTGTACTCCTCGGAGACATCGACGATATGAAGATAGATGCCGAGCTGTTCCGCCACCCACAGGGCATTATTGCGCTTCGGGCTTTTCAGCTTTCGCGAGCGAATGGCGTGGGTATGCCCTTCCACGCAGAAACCCGTATAAAAATTGATCCCCTCCACATGACAGCCCTCGGCGAGGACCACCCTGGCGGCAAGCATCGAGTCCAGTCCACCGGAAATCAACGCAATCGCCTTGCGTGTGGGAGGTAAAACGCCATTTTGTTCCATCATTCGCTTATTTCCCGCTCATCTTCGCAAGTGAGTTTTACAAAAACAATCATTTTGCTTTGGCTGATGCCGAATCACGCTTCATCGGTTCGAGCACAAGCTTCGCTATGGCTTCCTCGATGGTTCACCCTGTCAGTCCACGCTGATTTTCAACGCCGCCACGGTCGCCACGGGCCCCAAGGCCAACCACAACAGCAGCATGGCCCCCAACATCTTCAGGGGAAACACCACGGAAAGACCGAGTACCGAATCGGCCACCGCCTTGGCCGCGAAGAGCAGCACCGGAATGTACAGCGGCAATACCAGCAAAGACAATAAGGCCCCCCCCCTGCGCAACCCGATGGTAAGGGAAACGCCGATGGCACCCGCCAGGCTCAGTACCGGCGTGCCGAGGAGCAGGGTCTGGATCAGGGTCCCCATGGCGCTCATCGGCAGAGACATCAACACCCCCAGCAGGGGTGCCAGAACGATAAGGGGCAGTCCGGTTACCAGCCAGTGGGCGGACACCTTGGCCAGGACGAGCAGGAAGGTGGGAAACGGGCTGAGCAGTATCTGTTCCAGGGAACCATCCTCGAAGTCGGAGCGAAACATCCCCTCCAACGAAAGCAGCGAGGCAAGCAACGCCGCCACCCAGATGACGCCCGGGGCCATGGTGCCCAGCAGTCTGTCGTGTTCCTCGGCACGCACCCCCATGGCGAATAGCGCGACCACCAGCACGAAAAACAACAACGGGTTGATGAGCTCGTTGCGGCGGCGCATGGCGAGCAACAGATCGCGCCGAAACAGCGTAAAAAAGGCCTGCCAGGGAGAGGGGGTGATGCGGGAATGGGGCATTTTCGATATTTTATTTATTTCCCGCGAAGCTTCGCAAATGGATCGAGTTCTGCAGAATACCAATTTCGCTTTACCGATGCCGGGTCATGCTTCGTCGGTTCGGGCACAAGCTTTGCTAGTCGATGGGTTTTGGATTCGGGATATTCCAAGGGGATACGTCCGGACTCACTGAAATAAAAACATGATAAAGGATAAAGATGCGATCCTTCATCCTGTGGTGGCGTGTTTCCCCGACCCGTTCTCCGGGTAGGATTCCGGAAGGGACGAGTTTCCTGGGATCGTCCATTTGCAGCATCTCCGTTTTTCTCCGGATATATTTTCCGATGCCGGACCAGACCTTTTCGGTATTCCCGTCGAACACGTATCCCAGCATGGCGCCTGCCTGCATGAAGGGCGCGTACTTGCCGGTGACAAAGCGCATCATGCCCTTTTCTCCCACGTATTCGGGGCTTCCCGTTTCGAACGTGCCACCCGGATAAAGAAACCGTAACCGTTTCGCCTCTATGGCGAAGTAGGTTTCACTGCCGCCACCCACGCCCGATACGGAGATATCCATCCGACCGATAATGCTATCGTCATCCGGATCGAAAGATGGGATTTCCTGTTGTAGATGACATTCAAGCGGACCATCGCGGAATCTTTCGATCCGCTTTAATCTCTTGCAAAGCCTTATGGTAATCGGATTTTCTTTCTCACGTTCCGATTTCTTCCGCAAGGCAGCGCCGACCCGCAGAACGGAAGAGAGAATGTACGAGATCTCTTCCTCGGGAAATTTTGCGTACGGACCAACATTACCCTGCATTCCCTTTCCTCTTCCCAATCAGAATTTCGCCATAGATCTGCGCCGCATCGTTGAGCGCCATGGTCCGCGTCCAGTTGATAAGCAGGTTCGAACGAACGATATGGATGCAATCCCCTTGAAAGAAGAAAATATCCCGCTTGTACAGCAGTGTACCTGCCTCCCTCGATACGGTCTCACGATAGCTTTTCAATGCCTCGGCAAGGGCTGCGGAAATGGATTTTTCTTGGCAAAGCTTCGACGGATCACCCTCGACGAGGTGAAGGCTCGCCATGGCGAGCCCCGACTCTTTATCCGCGCCGACCTCTGCCCGAACACGATAGCGGGAACTCCCATCCCTGACCCAGCTATTGAGCGTGCCAGCCAGAGTGTCCCCATAGACGCAAAGGCCCCCTTTGTCATAGGGTGCAACCCTCGTCTCTCCCACTGGATCGAGGGTCGGGATGGGAGAGTTCCAGCTCCCTGGCGTCGCGCTGGGGATGAAGACACCGACGGTGTCCTCGACGAGTATTTTCTCCTGCTCCGTCAGTCCGAAGTAGCGATAGATCAAGGGATCGATTTCCCGTTGCAAGGTATTGGCGGCTTTTTTTCGCGCCGACTGCCACTTTTCGGTGTTTCTGTTTTTGTTGCTATTTCCCGGATCTTCCTCGAATGAAGGCAAGGACATCTGTGATGGCGCCGCTTCCGGGAGTTCGTTTTGCAGTGTTTCGCCAAACCTGCGGACTTTTCCCGCGATTTCACGGATGAGCTTGGCGGCATCGGGGGCGATGAAATCGTGTCCCGGCAGGGGGAAGGGAACTCGGATGAGTTCATCGAGATGGACCTTGTCTCGTTCGGCGCCCCAATTGGCGGCGGTATGAAACAGGAAATATCGAGCCAGCCCGGATCGAAGATAGGCGGCAAGAAACATCAGGAATTCGGCGTCTTCCTCGGGGCCCGCGATGGATTGCAGTGGATCTTGGAAAAGGACATCGAAATCGCAGTAGGCTGCTTTGATAAATTCATCGTTAATCCCCTGCTTTACCAAAACTAGTGGAGGTTTGAATAATTTAAGGCTTGGGGACATCCTCAAGTATTTTTTTGAGGCATTGATTTTCGCAAGATGATCTACTACGGGTTCGCATTCTTCCTGAAGCAGGATTATTTTGAAATCCTTGTTGGCATCAATAAATCTGTCATCAGGGTTGTAGGGAATCGGTTTTGGCTTTGGGTATCTTGGATTTCTCCTGGCCTTTTCAGGATAGTATGGCTGAAAACCTTGTCCCTTGATCCAGCGTTTTCCGTCTTTTTCTTCGCCTGCCAACTCTGATAGCGGCGGAAAAAACCGCAATAGATCGAGAAGTTTTCGATCCCGGCGCGTTCCCCAAAGGTGTTGTTTCCACACGATGGACGTGGTCTTCGACTGCGCAGCGGTGAGAATATTTGCCAGGGGTATCCAGGCGCGCGCGGCGGGATTGATGGTGATGACGCCCCTTCGAAGGCCATCGCGGTTGAATTTCGGGGCGATGAATTCCACCCTGTGTCGGTTCGGGTCCGGCGCGGCGTTCATGAACCGGGCAATGAAAGCGGGCGTCTTGGCACCCTGGAATAATTGTTTCCGGTAGTCCGCCAATTGCAGGACCTTTTCCAGGGTCACTCGGCCAAGCCAATCGGCCTGAAATGCATCCGTTTTGTTATGAAGGATCTTGGTGGGCAGGAGCAGGCAACCGGTACCACCTTTTTCAAGAAAACGCGGCGTCTCTTGCATGAACTTTTGGGCGATCTGCTTGCTGCCTCGCCCCTCCCAAGGCGGATTACCGATAACGCAATGGAATTTCCCGTCAGGGAATTCCTCGTCCTTGAAGGTATCCTCCCCGAGGGCGAGAAAGTCGCCCTTGCGGATGACCGAGATGTCCGAGGATTGTCGGGGATTGTCGGGGTCATCGAGGAGCCTCGGCAGTTTGCCAATCTTTTCGGTGTGCCTTTCGATATCGAGGGGGATGAGGAAATCGAGATAGGCGAGATACAGGCTGAAGTAGGCGATACGACAGGCGGTCTCCGTGACATCGACGCCACGGATCTGACGGGTGAGGATATCCCTGAGCGCTTTCTCCCTGGCCGCGTAGTCCCCGTGGCCGATCCCGGCGAGCCGGTGGCTGGCGAGCCGATTGAACAGCAGTACCAGGAAGATCCCCGAACCGCAGGCAGGATCCAGAAAAGACCAGTTCCAGGCCTCCGGTTCCTCGCCCATGCAGAGATCCACCACCATCTCGGCCAGGAACCTCGGGGTATAGAAGGCACCGGTGTTACGCTGCCCCTCCTTGTCCTCGGCGCCCAGAAAATCCTGATAGATGGCGCTGATGGTCTCCACCGGGACCATCTTGAAATCATAGGGCCAGAGGGACATCTGTCCGCTCTCTACCTCATGGCCACCAAGAAACAGCAATAGTTCCCTAAAATACGGTCGAATGCGTTGCTTTTCGGCATCGGGATCCCGGTCGAACATGTTGCCATTGAAACGTTCCCTGAGCCCCTCGAAGATCCCGTAGAGATAATCGATGCGCGCGTCGTCGTCCACGCGGCCACTCAATTCCCTGGCGAGGAGCGTTGTCCCGGTGTCCTCCCCGTCCGGTTCCCCGATATCGACGATTTTCCGGTCGAGCAGATAGCAGAGGAATAGGATGCGTCCCATGAAGGCATGGGCCTCTTTGATGTCCAATCCCTTTGTGCCAGCTTCTTCCTTATTGCCTTTCGTCAATTTGTCGCGAAAATCGCGGAGGTTTTTCAGGAGGCAGGCATCCACCGATTGGTTGGGATCGAAATATTTCCGATGGTCCTCGTAGAATTTTCCGGTCGCCAGTTGCCGGAACAGGGTTTCCAGGATTTGAATGCGCTCGGCATACTCGGCGATTCCCTGTATTTCTTCGATAAGGGCGGATTCTTTCGTTTCCCCTTCATCCTCTCGAGGCTCCACCAGACCCGAATAGAGATAAACCGTATCGGGATCGGCCAAAACCAAGACATCCGCCACGCCCTGATTCCAGAACAGCTTGTGCTGGCGAATCCGTTCCGAGGACGAACAAGGGTAGTCGTATTCCTTGTGATACAGGACGGGGCGGCCATCCAGGCAAAGCACACCATGGAGTTTCATCTCCTTCCAGGCCCGTTCGATGACGGTGACATACCCGGAGATACCGCGATCTCCTCGAACGGATTCGAGGGAGCTATGGAATGTCATCCCGGGCGGGACCGATTTCGGGGTCGGAATGCGCCTTGGCGCGGGACTTGCCTGCTTCTCCGCGGTGGTCATTGGGCGGGAGGAATCGAGTCGAAGGGGGGTAACGTCCCAAAGAGGCCTTTGGTCATCGGCCCCGGATATGGCAGGACGTTGTCGGGACATCGGGAACGGGTTCCCTCATACATAATGGATACTCTTGGCGACACCTTCGGCCACTTCCTGACCGGTAAGCACGAACGCCACGGCCAATCCGAACTCGATGGCGGTGCCCGCGCCCCGCGAGGTGATTACCTTGCCATCGACGACCACGGCCTGCTCCTGGTCGATCTCGGGAAGCTCCGAGAGGATACTCATATGGCCGGTGTGTTTCGGGCCAGGCAATACACCGGCATCCAACAACACGGTGGGCGCGGCGCAGATGGCGCCGATGATCTTGTCTTCCTTGCGATGGACGCGAACCACCTCCAATACGTGAGGATTCTTACGTAACTCGGCTGTCCCCGGACCACCGGGAATGATTAGGGCATCGAAGCGTTGATCTTCCACTTCATGGAGGAAGGCATCGGCCTCCACGCGAATACCGCTTCTGCCGGTTACCCAACGGTCCGGTTCCACGGATGCCGTCTTACAAGAGACCTCGGCCCGACGCAGCAGGTCGGCAGGTGCCAATGCCTCGATTTCCTCGAATCCATTTCCCAAGATGATCAATACGGTTTTTTGGCTCATGGTCGTTTAATCGAAATAATGTTGGTGAAAAGTTTTGTGGTTTCCTCGGAGAGCTGCCGACGGATGTGATTCGGTATATCTATTAGAATCTCCTCGGCATGAAATCCGCATGGTTAGCGAGACTGGCCGAGTCTCCCACCGCCCGGATGGAAAAGAGTCCCCGGTTCTCCACCATCTTCTCGGCGCCGGCATTGGTCTGGAGCCATGCCATGGCCCCATAGATCGAATTGTCACGGTATCTCGGCATCCAGGTCCTCGCGTTCTTGAGCTTATCCAGAAATTCCCGGACATCATCGGGGCGCAATGTGGTCTTTACCTCCACGATGATGACCTCCCGACCGTTGTGGACGATGATGTCGAATTCGTAGGAATGTCCCTGGCGGCTGCCTTTGATCCTTGTGGAGACATCATCCACGGGGATCCCTTTTGCATTGAATATCCTGATAAGGGAACCGCTTACCAGGGATTCCATCAAACGTCCCCATTGGGTGGTAAAGAGGTCTTCCGCCTTCTTGAGCCTCCGATCGGTCTCCTGCATCTTCCGATCGGTCTCCCGCATTTGCCGATCGGTCTCCTGCATCTTCCGATCGGTTTCCCGCATTTGTCGATCGGTCTCCCGCATCTTTCGATCGGTCTCCCGCATTTGTCGATCGGTCTCCTGCATCTTCCGATCGGTTTCCCGCATTTGTCGATCGGTTTCCTGCATTTTTCTGGTGGTCTCTTCGTTGATTTCCCTTATGAACTGGCGGGTCTCCTGCATTTTTCTGGTGGTTTCTTCGTTGGTTTCCCTTATGAATTGGCGGGTTTCCTGCATTTGCCGATCGGTCTCCTGCGTTTTTCTGGTGGTTTCTTCCATCCGACGGGCAATTTCCTGCAGGTAAGCCCAAACGGATTCCGGGGTTGGTTCTTGTGTAGCCGTAGACATTTCGGATCTCCTCAACCAGGCGAAGTTCGACATACCCTAGCGAAGCCGAGCGGAAAATAAACAAAGGATAGGGTACGAAAGTTCCTGTCGAAGGGAGTGTAGCAATGCGTGTCGGAAAGGGCCAGCAACAGGGCCAGCAAGAGTCGACACATGACGATCAGGACTGCCCAGCTAAAAGGAGGCATCCCGGATAGCCGATTTTGTCTGGGGCTCGTGTGGACATCTTGCCGATATTCAGCATCGATCCCGATCCGGCAGATGTCTATTCAAGACTCGCTCGATCCCGATGTCGCAAGACCGGCGACGTGATTTATCCAGGTCCGGAGCACTCGAAATCCGGCAATGATCGTCGGCATCCCGAATTTGGACGTGTCGTATCGAAGTGGAAATTTCCACCCGGAAATTTCCGGGTTTCGGCCTGAATCGAAACCCGATGGCGACTATTTCGCCGATGTTCAGGGTCCCGAATCGGGTATCCTCCCTTTACAGAGATCCCCGATGACGCATTCACCGCAATGCGGCTTGCGGGCAGTACAGACATACCGGCCGTGGAGGATCAACCAATGGTGCGCGCCTTTTTTGTATTCATCCGACGTCACTTGCATCAGTTTGTCTTCCACCTGGCGAACCGTCTTTCCGGGGGCGAGACCGGTCCGATTGGCAACCCGGAAGATATGGGTGTCCACCGCAATGACAGGTTCCCCGAATGCGGTGTTGAGGATCACGTTGGCGGTCTTGCGTCCGACACCCGGTAATTTTTCCAGGGCGTGGCGCTCCCGAGGCACCGCGCCATCGTGTTGCGCCACCAGGCGCGCGCAAGTCTCCATGATGTTGCGTGCCTTGGTATTGTAGAGACCGATGGTGCGAATACGGTTGCGCAGTTGTTGTTCTCCCATGGCCAGAATGGCCTGCGGGGTATTGGCGTGACGGAAAAGACCTTCGGTCGCTTGATTGACGCTCTTGTCGGTAGCCTGGGCGGACAGGACCACCGCAATCAACAGTTCGAAGGGGGTGCGGAATACGAGTTCGCTGCTGGGGTTGGGGTTTTCCCGACGCAGGCGAGAGAACATCTCATTGGAGAGGAATCGGTTCAATGTGTCTTACCATTCGGTACGGGATGGCTCTCACGGGGCAGAGCCGACCCCGTTACTAATTCGTTCATTTCCCGCTCAGCTTCGCGAATGAGTCGGAAGGTTTCATCACGAAACGCTGGTTTTGCTCTACTACGACCAAATCGCGCTTCATCGGCTCGAAGCGAAGCTTTCCTGGCAGAGCGCCCCTGCCACGAGAGCCGATAATGAACGATAGTCGGATGTGATACCTTGCCAGGATGTACCTTGCCAACAACATCATCCATATGGACTAGCGAAGCTTCGCCTCGAGCCGACAACGCATGACCCGGTATTGGTAAAGCAAGATTGGCGCCTCGCAAAACTTGATCCGATTGTGAAGCTGAGCGGGAAACAAGAAAAATATCCCCATGAGGCGGGGTTTATTTACCCATCGACGGCTCGTCGGGTCGACCATCCATCCCACGGGTCTCCCGCGGGCACGGTAACCAATGATACCCGATCACCGGACTCGCCAGGGTGCCGATGTAATATGCCAACGTAATAAAACCGCTCTTGAGCCACCATGTATCATGGGCTTGTGGATGCACCCTTGCTCCCAAGGTTCATCCACGGGCCGTTTCTACGAGGCCAATACCATAGGGGACGGAGAGCCATGCTCTCGTTACTATGTTCGTCCTTTTCCACGACCAAATTGAATGATGTTTTCATCAAGAGCCAACGAGTTCCCGTTAGGATCTTTTTCTCCAAAACATCGGCCTCTCTTGCCATCTCACGACGCAGATTGGCCAACTTTTCGTTGTAAAGTTCGATGATATGGAAATGATCGAAAACCAAGGCAGCCTCCGGGAGGTTTTTCCTAACCGCCTTGATATATAGGCCGGTCCCATATCTGTTGCTACTGCTTCAACCTTTGCCCGGCTTCGTTTCAACCGCTTCCAAAAAGGCGCAAGAGTCTCTGTACGCTTGCCTTCTGCCACATCAATCACTGCACCGTTGTCTAAATCCATTACAATTGTCAGATAACCGCTACGGCTATCGAGGTAGATCTCGTCAATAGCTGTTCGTTTCAGTTTGGACAGTTTGGGTTTGTCAAAACGCCGGTGTAAATAGCGTGCCTGAATATCCTTGATCGTGTCCCAACTGACACTCGGGTAATGAGCTACATCCTGTATTGTCATGTGGCGCGACAGCTCCAATGCATATCGCTCGAAACTCTTTGTACAGCTTCTCCTTAGGTGAGGCAAATGGAATTTTGACTTGGCGGACACAACCACATTTCAGACATTCGACTCTGTGCACTGCTATTATGAGAAATTCGCGCCGTGCGCTCGAGGAGGCATCGAAGAGAGCGAACCGCGATCCAGCGGCATCCCGATCCGTATTGCCCACATACACCGGAATCTCCCCATCATCGGCCGAAAGCGTCGGGCTTCCCTATTTTTCCCATTGGTGGACAAAGAGAACATGGCGCGCACAAAAGGCATGATGATCGAGCAAGGGTTTGTCTATCGAAAAACCGATCCGGTGGATGCCATGAAATAACCCCGACGAGGCATCGCCTCGAAGCGATGAGGCGCGATTCGGTAGCAAAGATTGTCCTTTTGCAAGGCTCGACTGATTTGCCGAAATGAACGGGAAATAAACGAATTATCGATACGGGGCGTAACAATAACGGCGCGAAACCGGAATTTTACGGAAATCCATACTCGCACGGGATATGGATTTTCATGGGTTTCCAAGAGAGAAGAATGTAAAATTCTCGTTCACGGGAAATAAGTCAGAGTAAAAATGACCGGCGAAGCTTGTGCTCGAAGCGATGAAGTGTGATTTGGCATTGCTCAAAATAGAATTATTGTTTTGTAAAACTTGATTCGATTGTGAAGTCGAGCGGGAAATAAACAAATATTCGTAGAGTAAAATCGGTGTTTTGTAAAACTCGATTCATTTGCGAAGATGAGCCGGAGATAACTTGTTTATTTCCCGCTCGACTTCACAATCGAATCAAGTTTTACAAAACACCGATTCTGCCTTACCAATACTCAATCATGCTTTTTCGGTTCGGGCACAAGCCTCGCTAGACTGAATAAATCAAGGGAAGCCGCCTTATATTGGCGCCCTTTTATTTTTGTATTAAAATCCCTCGCCTTGGATATCGGTAAAAAATAACAGACAAGCTCAAAATGGAGTGGATAAATGTCCAAATTCGACCTTTCCGAAATTGCCTTTCAAGATCTTGTAAAACTTCGCAATGAGCTCGATGCATCCATCGACAGCCGCAGAGAAGCAGAAAAACAACAACTCATCGAGGAGATTCGGCAAAAGATCACAGAAAGAGGCTTCACCATGGCGGAAATCTTTGGTGGAGACGATCTCGTCAAGAATCTCAAACCTCACGCACCGGTAGCGCCCAAGTATCACGACCCGGATAACCCGGAGCAAAAATGGTCGGGTCGGGGTAGAAAACCAGGATGGGTCGTCGCCTTGCTGGAAAAGGGAAGAACTCTCGACGAGTTGCTCATCAAGGAAGAAAACTAACGGGCACCACGGATCCGTTTCGTTCAGCACGCTGCCTACGAAAAATCATAGGAAATTCCCATCCCGGCAGGATGAACCATGTCGTTCCCTGGTTTGTTTATTTCCCGCTCATCTTCGCAAATGCGTCAAGTTTTACAAGACGTTGGTTTTGCTCGATTCATGCCGAATCGATGCTTCATCGGCTCGAAACGAAGCTTCGCCAGGCCATGGGGTGCAAGCTCGTAGGCACCACTAGGCGAAGAGGTCCAAAACGGGACTTTCGGGGTCGGATCACCAGGCCTCACTTCTCCGACCGGTTCGAAGCCCCGCCGAATCCCCTACCATGATCCCGTTACTCCGAGCAGACGGAATAGAAAAATCCTTTCCCGGAGACGGCACCAAAAAGGGCGTCAACGGCAAGTCTTCCCCTGTATTGGCCGATATCGGCCTCTCCCTCCATCGGAACGAGATCCTCGGGGTTGGTTGGCCCATCCGGTTGCGGAAAATCCACCCTGTTGCGAATAATCGCGTGACTTGAATCACAAACAAGGGGAAAAACCACATGGAATATCGCCCCTCGAAATCCGATTCCCCATTTCATGGTATTTCAGGACTATGGTAGATCTCTCTTTCCCTGGTTCACGGTAAAAAGGCAATTAATCTATGCGAGAAACCGTATCTACGCTAATCCCCTTTCTTCCGGCCTCCTGGATATCCAGTCCGGATATGCACATAGGGATAACAGCGACGATGCGGCAGTAGAAAAGATACTCGAGGTAACCGGGTTATCCGACCATGCCGATATGCTGCCCAATCGGTTATCGGGGGGAATGAAACAACGGGTAGCCCTGGCGAGGGCGTTGCTATTGAAACCCGGTGTCCTGCTGCTCGATGAACCCTTCGGTAGCCTAGATGCCTATAATCGAGATCAATTGGAAGACCATTTTTTGGAGACACTCAAAAGATAGGGACATTGGCAATGATATTGGTTACCCACGACCTGAATGAGGCCGTATACCTTTGCGACAGAATTATTGTCATGGGCAAAAACCCCACCCAGATACAGGAAGAAATCCCGGTAAAATTCCAACAAAGGGATCAAATAGGGACAAAATCGAGCGAAGAATTCAGGTCTATCAGAAAACGGATATTCACCCTGATTCAGGAAACAGGATTCGGAATCGATTCCTAGCAAGGCCTTATCGACTAGCGAAGCTTGTGCTCGAACCATTAATTCGCTTATTTCCCGCTCATCTTCGCAAATGCGTCATGTTTTAAAAACAACGATTTTGCTTTTTGTCATTTCGACCGAAGGGAGGAATGACACCAGTTGTGCTTTGTTCGGAGGACTTTGATTCTGGGCTATGCCGAGTTGGGAGTTTCACGCCAATCCATCGACGGATATGGCAAATTCTTACCCTAAACAAGGATATCAGGGCAACACCATGTGCTATCTTCAATTGCGCTGAGGAGGACAAAAATGGGATTACGAAGACCATTTCGCAAGATGTATCTTCACTATAAATTGAGATCGAAAACCGCTGAAGAGATCTTTACGGATGCTTATGAAATAAACAGGGAAAAGAAAAAACAAGGCAAATTGGCGTCGGTTTCGGGGGTTGGTTCCGATGCTCGCCAAACCGGAATAATAGCCAGGGAAATCCCTGTTCTATTCAATGAATTCAACGTTTCCACGGTATTGGACATACCATGTGGTGATTTCAACTGGATGAAAGATGTCGATCTTGGCGGTGTCGATTACATCGGTGCCGATATCGTCGGGGAACTCATCCGCGAAAACAGCGAGAAATACGAAAAACAGGGCATACGCTTCCAGAAGTTGAATTTGATAACAGATAAACTACCCAAGGTGGACTTGGTTTTTTGCAGGGATTGTCTTGTGCACCTTTCTTTCTCGGATATTTTCCTGGCTTTGAACAACGTATGCGACAGTGAATCGAGATACCTTCTCACGACCACCTTCCAAAGGCGGACAGGCAACCGCGACATTGCAACAGGGTTGTGGCGTGCGCTCAACCTGCAACTTGCCCCGTTTTCTCTCCCCAAGCCGCTTGAAATAATCAATGAAGCAACCACGAACGCCGATGGTAGTTATCGAAATGAAACCATGGAACTGGGGAACATATCCGATATACAAGATAAAACGCTGGGGCTGTGGAAGATATCGGATATACGAGAAAGCCTGAAACATCGATGATTCTCCATTGATGATTTCCCTGGCGAAGCTTCGCCTGAAAGTTCCTTTTGTTTATGGATGGTGCGCCAGTACCAGGTGAGGATCACGGAGGGCGCCGCGGCGAGGGCGAAGAAGGAGGTCCAGGGCAGGTTTTTTATGGTGAAATCCGGGTGCGACAGCAGCCACCACGCGGCGATCCCGAAAAGCGAGATGCCGAGCACGACGCCAGCGGCGATCCAAACTATCGTCTTCATTCTCGGCCCAGGTCCTGGAAGCTGGCGAAGCCAACCCATTGCTGGTTGCAACCACGATTTCAGCGCCATATTTCCCCTTCGAAACCCTCTTCTACAATCGGCACTCCGCGGCAGACCCGGAGCCTTCATTCACTGTCCAGGATGCCGAATCGCTTCATGACTTCGAGGAGCCGTTCATCACCGGGGGCCTCCTCGAGGGCCTTGTTCCAGACCTCCCGCGCTGCCTTGCGGTCTCCGGTTACCCAGAGCACCTCGCCCAGATGGGCGGCGATCTCGGCGTCTTGTCGAGAGGCGAGGGCGCGTTGCAGGTAGCCCAGTGCTTCCTGGTGGCGACCGAGGCGATAGAGTACCCAGCCCATGCTGTCCAGGATATGGTAGCTGTCGGGCGACAGGGCCAGTGCCCGCTGGATGAGGGCCATGGCCTCCTGGTGGCGGTCGGTTCGATCGGCCAGGGTGTATCCCAGGGCGTTGAGGGCATCGGCGTGATCGGGTTCTTTGGATAACAGGCGCCGCAGGTCCCGCTCCAGGATCGAGATCCGATCCATCCTTCCGGCGAGCATGGCGCGGTCGTAGAGAAGCTCGCTGTCCTCCGGGTGATCATGGAGCGCCGCGTCGTATACGAGCATCGCCTCCTCGAGATCGTCCGCCTCGATGAGCATCGAGCCCTCGATTCGGTACAGGCGAATGGATTCCTCGGCGCTTCCGGGCGACACGCTGTGCAGGTGTTCCCGCGCCGCCCGCAGGTCTTTTTGCCGCACCAGAAGGTCGGCGATGTGTAGCTGGGCGTCCAGGTAATGCGGGCCATCTTCTACTTTGCGGTAGAGGTCCATGGCCCCCGGGAGGTCCTGCCGCGATTCGGCGATCTGTCCCAGATTGAAATGGACCTCATGGACGAAATCCCCCTGGTGGACGAGATGCAGCAGGTGTTTTCGTGCTTCTTCGAGTTGCTCGATTTGCATGAGAAACAGCGCCAGGATATAGCGAACCTCGGCATCTTCGGGATGGGAGGAAAGATGCCGCTCGAATTGTTCCCGGGCCTCTTCGTAGCGTTTCTCGCCGATCAGTAACCGCGCCAGCCCGATACGGAGGTTTTTGTCCTCGATCCCGTTTGCCAGCGCATCGAAAAGGGTATCGAGGGCCCGAGCGGTGTTTCCCTGGCTTTGCAGGAATTTGGCGTAGTACAGCCATACCAGGGGGTTCTTTCCGTCGTCCATGGTGATCACCTGCTCCAGCAGGTCGGTGGCACGCTGCTGTTTTTCGATTCGAACCAGAAAATGCGCCAGCGCAAACAGGGCGTTCGGATCATCGTCGTATTGGGCGACGATCCGTTCCATGATGGCCAGCGCGGCTTCCTTGTCCTCGCCCTGGATGAGCAGATCCCCCACCAGTGTAAATCTTCGATCCGATGGGATGTCGGGGTCTTCCAGTAGCGCCCGAAGGATCGGAACGCTCTCCGCGATGTTCCCGGCATGAATCGACAGCGCGGCATAGATCTGTTTTGCATCGATGGCGTCGGGGTCGAACTCCATCCACAAGCGGGCAGCCTCCAAGGCGCGTTCCTGGTCCTTGGCGAGGAGGGCCGTTCGGGTGGCCTGTTCCGCGATCCCCGCATCTCGTGAGGCAATAGCCGCATCCAGATACCTGGAAACCGCCAGCGGGAGTCGATTCCGCTGGCGCGCCAGTTCCGCTACCAACAGATCATTCAGGGTTTTATCCGTAAAGCCTTTTTTGGGCGGTTCGGTGGGCTGCGTCGTGGGTGACACCGTGTCCTCCGCGACAGTGGTCCCCTGGAGCTTTTCATGTCTGACATCCGGCCCCATGCATGCCGCGCCGAGAGCGATCACCGTGAAGAGGGACGAAATGAGGAAAAGTCGCATGGACTGTCGGAATCTCGATGCAAGGCCCGGGTCGTGTTCAAGGCCAGGGTTGTGTTTCATGAATGAATCCATGTTCGTTTCAGGGTGGAATACCATGGCCCATCGAGGTTGCTCCATGACGGTCCCGGGAAGGTACGGAAGGATGGTTTCATCCGGTGGCCGACTTGCAAATCCGATAAATCGCGATCTCTCCGAACAGGTTCGGAAACAGGCGCATCAGCAGATTTTCGTTGTGGCCGACATCCACCACCGCTCGCTGCAATACGCGAATGCCGTTTCCCTTACAAAGTCGCTCGAAGTCCTTTACGGTGCATAGATGAATATTCGGCGTGTTGTGCCATTGACACGGCAGGGCCTCGGACACCGGCATTTTCCCCTGCAAGGCAATCTGAATACGGGAAGACCAGTGCCCGAAGTTGGGAAAGGTCACGATGCCCTCGCGCCCGACGCGCAACATTTCCACGACCAACTGCTCTGGAGAGCGCACCGCTTGCAGGGTCTGGGTCATGATCACGTAGTCGAAGGAGTTCGACTCGAAATTCGGCAACCCCTCATCCAGATTACCCTGAATGACATTGAGACCCGCTGCCACGCAGTGCGCGATATGCCGGTTGTCGATCTCGAGCCCATACCCCCTCACCGAGGAGTTGTCGCGCAGATGGGTAAGCAATGCGCCATCGCCGCAGCCGAGATCGAGGATCCGGCTCTCGGGGACGATCCATTGGCTGATGATGGCTAAATCGCTACGTAGTGACATGGGTGGTCCGGGGTTTCTGTGGATACTTTTTCCGATTCAAAGAATTTATGGGTCTTCAAGAAAATCTGTGGGTAGATTTTTGCTGTTCCATAATGTTCAGGTAATGAAGCTCGCGTAGGTTGGGGGTAGCCCGATAGGGCGAACCCCAACACAAAATCCCAATACCGGCCTGTCGGGGTTCGCGCAATGCGCTCACCCCAACCTTCTATGAGGCCGTCCAAAGTCAACCCCCTCGTTAATCAAGT